>JAHDGS010000073.1 GCA_020627505.1 Myxococcota bacterium | reverse complement strand
ATCAACTATCCGATTGAAATCACTGGTGGTGCGGAGAAAAAAATGATTGACGTTTTTTCCTTGAAGCGGATATGACAGATATATGTTTACAGGAATCATCAAAGACGTCGGCACGATTGTTTCGGTAAACCGACTGGAAGATATCGAGCAGATTAAAGTTAGAACCAAACTTGCACTCAATGAACTTCCACTTGGCGCGAGCATCGCGATAGATGGTGTGTGTTTGACGCAAACGGCTGTTGAATCTCAATCGGATGGTGTTGTCGCCCAATTTGATATTGGGCCTGAAACAATGAAATGCACCACCCTCTGTCAGCTCGACACCGGACGACGTGTGCACCTCGAGCCTGCGCTCAAATATGGCGATGCTTTGGATGGGCATATGGTTTCTGGACATGTCGATACACTTGGGCATGTCGTCGAACGTCTTGAACAAGATGAAACATTGACGTTATACTTTGAAGTCCCTGAAGACTATATGCGATTTATCGCCATAAAAGGGTCGATCGCGATCAATGGCACTTCACTGACCATCAATGAAGTTATGGGGACACGCTTTCAAGTCACACTCATCCCACATACGCTGCAAGAAACACACTTTGGTACGCTTCAAGTCGGTCAGGCTGTCAACATTGAAGTCGATACCATTGCCCGCTATCTCGATCGATTATCGAAGCCCTATCAAAATCGATAGATTGACTCCAATCAAAGCCTCCTACCATATTTCTCCAGATTTTGTGAGAAAGAAGACGCCCACCTCATTGGTGTTGCCTGACTTTGATAACTTCAAGGGTATGATAGTAAGCTGAGTGTCCTCGACACCATGTTCAGAAAGAATTGTTCGAACACTATCGATTCGCCCCGTTGCAAGCTCACGGGATACCTTATCTTTATTCTTCGGTGTGACACGATAAAAAACCTGATAGGGCCCCTGCGCTGGATTCGATTTCATATATGCGGCAACATCTTTCAGCATCGGGACCGACATCTCTGCTACTTTATCTTGACGAAATGCAACGGGTTTCAACATCAAGCGACCTTTATTAATTTGGATAGATTGTTTGTTTGAGTTGGCCTCTTTTTTGATGACCGGTGCCTTTTGATCAACAGGTTTAGCTGGCGTGTTTGACTCAACTGAACTGGTTGGCGTCACCGTGTCGACTGGTGTGACAGTTTGAATTGTCGGAATTGCTTGTGTTTTAAGAATCATGAAATCAACGCGTCGATTTTCGCTCCGCCCTCTTTTCGTTTTGTTGCTCGATACAGGTCTTGATTCACCGTAACCTACTGCAGATAGCCGTTCCGCCGTCACACCGCGATCGAGTAGATATTGCATAACCGCATGTGCGCGATCGTCAGATAACTTCAGATTACGCTTCTCAGAACCAACACTGTCCGTGTGTCCTTCAATTCTAAGTTGCTCAATCTCTTTATGGACAAGTAGAACCTGTGCCACCTGATTGAGCAAGTTGTGGCTGCGTCTTTTAATTTGGCTTTTACCCGTCGCAAAGTAAATACGATCCTTAATCTCAATCTTTTCTTTCGTGAGTTTGACCAACGTTTTCCCTTTATCAGGGCAACCATCTGTATCTCGAATACCATTAATTACTTCTGGCCGAGTTGGGCACCCATCGTCCGGATCGGGGAAGCCATCCCCATCACTATCAGGGCAACCGTAAAAGTGTGCAGGCCCTTTCAACTCTGGACACTTATCTTCTCGATCAATCACACCATCTTGGTCTTTATCTGGCAAAGGACAACCTGCTTCAGCTGGCACACCTGGCGTATCAGGGCATTTATCATCGACATCAAGAACGCCATCTGCATCGCGGTCAACAATCGGACAACCACGCCGTTTAGTATCGCCAGCTTCATTCGGGCACTGGTCGTCTTTGTCTAGAATACCGTCTTCGTCATTATCGTCGTCCAAGCAACCATCGGTATCTTCAAAACCATCCACATCTTCGTTCGACGAAGGACATTTATCATCGACATCAAGAACACCATCGCCATCATTATCCGGATCTGGACAGCCATCTTCATCTTCGAAGTCATCCATATCTTCTGACACATCCATACAACGATCGACGTCATCACATATGCCATCTTTGTCTTGATCTGGGCAACCACTCTTTTCATATGTGACGCCTAACATCGCGCGATAATCTGGCACACCTGGTGCAGCAATCAAACCACCGCCACCACCCAAAAAGACTGTTAGAGAATCTGTCGCAAACCAATCAAGCCCAATATTTGTCTCAAGCGCATTTTCAAAACGGGTGAGCGATGAAAGAATATCTGGATAAAATTGAATATCCGATCGAAGCGACCATGACAACGCGACCTTCGACGCGTCAACATCACCAAAGAAATACCGCAGACCACCACGTATATCGATCGATTGCCCGACATCGATATTACCCGATCGATATGGGTCTCTGAGTGTCAGTCCAGTATTCAGTCCCCATTGCAACCCAGAACTGAGCTTTTGACTCACAGCAAGGGCTGGTCGAACAGTCAAGCCGTCACCACCAAAGTATTGATTGGCGTCCGACTCGGTCGGTAACCACACATTCAGTAGACCAGAGACATAAACCCCATGTCGGCCACCGTCTCGGAATCGTATTTTGGGCATCAATCGAATCTCACCAAGCCCAAAAGATGTGATCGAATAAATATTCTGTGAAGGCGTAATTGAAAGCACCTCCGTTTCGCCATCTTGATATAAAATAAATGGCAATTCGACGCCGAGGCTGAACCAATCTGTGATGGTCCAAAACCCATTGAGGGAAAGTCCGACGCGGTCAGATAAGAGCTGGTTCACGCGCTGATTTGGGTCATCACGATCGACGAGAAGAATGGGATTTTTGGCATACCAAGACCATAAGCCAACACCGAAATCTGACCGTTGCCCGAGCTGGGCCGATTCGATATCGATGATACCATCCTTCGATACACGTGGTCTGAAAGTCTCCCCTTTTAGCGAACCGATCGGCTCTGTTCGCTGAACGTCTGTCGTTGCTTGTCCAAAGCTCGCCAGACTTAACAGAGAGAGGCTGATGAAGATGAATAAGTGCGATATATATTTCATGATTGCACCGCCTCAGTCATGACATTCGGGTGTTTGCGACGACGCCTGAGCATCAGCAACAACCCAACACCCACCCAAGCTGATAAGTCAGCTGATTGACAACTGAGCAGGCTGCCTCCCGTTGCGACAACGCCATCTTCGAGGCCATCCAACTTCTCATCTTCAAGTTCTTGACCATCGTCAGGGCGACAACTTCCATCGAGGGCTTCGAAATAGTTTTCTGGGCACGCTGTTGGTTCAGGTATTAATCCTTCTCTTTCGCACATACTGTCACAACCATCTCCATCTTCAGTGTTGCCATCATCACAGGCTTCAAGCACCTCTCGCACGCCATTGCCACACCCAGGTTCAACGCCGTTTGATAGTTGGCAACTCACATCACAACCATCATCATTTGTTTCGTTACCATCGTCACACATCTCTTCAGCGGTGACATTCAGAATACCATCCCCACAACGTGAGAATGTACAATCAGCATTACAATTGGCGGACGCTCCAGCGTCATCGCACGCTTCGTTGGCTGCACGATTAATTTGTCCATCTCCACAAGTGACTTCTGAGCAGTCGATATCACAATCTATCGTCTCTTCTGTCGTGTCGCAGGCTTCTCCATCATCGATGGTCCCATTCCCACATTCTGGCGCGATCTCAATCAAACAATCTGACGAACAACCATCACCATTATCCGTATTTCCATCGTCGCATGTTTCGTTCGCCAGCGGGTTAGCAAGTCCATCACCACATATTGAAAGGGAACAATCGTTATTGCATCTCCCTGTGAGTTCGCCCTCATCACAAGCTTCATCCCCACCGGTGCGGGCATCACCACATACAGGTGCAACACAATCACTATGACAACCATCGGTATCAACATCGTTGCCGTCATCGCATTCTTCGTCGGCTTCGATCACCATATTTCCGCACTCAGGCGGCTCAATATCGCTCTCGATGTCACATATATCATCGCAACCATCGCCTGTCGTCGTATTACCATCATCGCATTCTTCACCTGGCTGCTCAAAACCATCACCACAACGTGCACGTTCGCAGACATTTGTACATGCATCGGTATTCTCAAAGTTCCCGTCATCGCATTCTTCACCATCTTCAACAATATTATTTCCACATTCACGCTGAGGATCGTCCCCCTCAATTTGGCAGACTTGATCGCAACCATCATCGACAAATGTATTTCCATCATCACAGCGTTCGCCTGCTTCGATGTTAAGTAAACCATCACCACAAATCGACAAAGTACAGTTGATATTACAAGTGGCTGAAAGACCTGCATCATCACAAGCTTCATCTCCCTCAACGATGCCGTTACCACAATCAACCGGGACCTCTATCAAGCAATTATCATCACAACCATCATCTAAGTCAGTATTCCCGTCGTCACACCGTTCACCCGGGCCAACGACACCGTCACCACAACGCGCATTCGTACACTGATTGGTACAGCCATCGATATTCGAGGTATTTCCATCATCGCACGCTTCACCATCTTGAACAAAACCATCACCGCACCGCGCAAGTTCACATCTATTTGTGCAACCATCGGTGTTATCGAGATTACCATCATCACATGCTTCTCCAGCATTGACGAAACCATCGCCGCAACGTGTTTCTAAACATGTCGATGTACAACCATCGGTTTCATCAAGATTGCCATCATCGCAGGCTTCACCTGGCCCAATAAGTCCGTCACCACAACGTGCTTCGACACACATATTGGTACAGCCGTCTGTATCGATGAGATTACCGTCGTCACACACTTCACCTGCGAGTGTATTGGTTGTTCCGTCACCGCATACACGTGCCGTACAATCACCATCACAGTCTGCCGTCACACCCGATTCATCACATTCCTCACCTGCTGCATTATTAATTTCACCATCACCGCAGATAGGTGCTTGGCAGCTGGCATTACACGTTGCCGATGGACCTGCTGTATCACAGCCCTCACCGGCACTTCTATTGATAATTCCATCGCCACAGGTCGCGTTCGTGCAATTGAGATTGCAGATTTCTGTTTCACCTCCCGCATCACATTCTTCATCGCCATCGATCACGCCATTGCCACATGTAAAGATGGTACAGTTGCCATCACAACCATCTCCATCGTCGTTATTGCCATCATCACACTGTTCACCGGCACTCGTATTCAAAAGTCCATCACCACAAACGGACGTTGTACAATCTTGATTACACGCCGCAGATTCGGCGCCATCATCACAGACTTCTCCTGCAACCGTATTCAAAACGCCATCACCACAGATCGATTGACTGCAATCCACGTTACAGTTCAAAGAAAAGGCACCGTCGTCACAATCTTCGCCGGGTCCTCGAATACCATCACCACATATGGCAACTTCACACTGGTTTGTGCAGAGATCTGTATTTTCGATATTACCATCATCACAGGCTTCACCTGCCTGAATAAAACCATCGCCACATGCAGCGAATACGCATTGATTTGTACAGGTATCATTATTATCGAGATTCCCATCATCACAAGCTTCATCACCCTGTGTCACCCCATCACCACACCGTGGCAATCGACAATTATTCGTGCAGCCATCTTCATTAATGAGATTGCCGTCATCACATGCCTCACCTGGTCCGGCAAAGCCATCGCCACATCGCGCTATTTCGCAATCGCCAGTACATAAATCAGTGTCGATGAGGTTACCATCGTCACACAACTCACCGCCCTGAATAAATCCATCACCACACCGAGCGACACGACACTCAAATGTACAATCATCTTGATTATTGGCATTTCCGTCATCGCAGGCTTCTTGACCGATAAATAAGAAACCGTCACCACAGCGCGCTTCAACACATGTATTCAAGCAGCCATCTTCGTTCGATGCATTGCCATCATCACAGGCTTCGCCATTCTCGAGCAATCCGTTGCCACAAACCGGTGCTGCTTCAATGAGACAGATCGTGGAACAACCATCTCCTGCATCGGTATTACCATCGTCACAATCCTCTCCAGGCTGTACAAAGCCATCACCACACCGAGCACCTTCACATATATTGGTGCAGCTATCAGTATTGATATCATTGCCATCATCACACGCCTCACCAGCTTGTGTAATACCATCACCACATATCGGCAATGTACATGCGTTCGTACAATCATCATTATTAATCGTGTTACCGTCGTCACACGCTTCACCGTCTTCAACAATGGCGTTACCACAGTCCGATGGCTCTTCGAGTAAACACGCCGCTGAACAACCATCTCCGGCCTCAGTATTACCATCATCACAAATCTCACCTGGCTGGGTAAATCCATCACCACAGCGTGCACTTTCACATGCAGTTGTACAGCTATCTGTTTCAATATTATTACCGTCATCACATTCTTCACCGTCCTGTGGGATTCCATTTCCACATACGGGTAACTGACATAGGTTCGTGCAGCCATCGAAGTTACTTGCGTTGCCGTCATCACACGCTTCCACACCTGCTTGAATGATGCCGTCACCACAGAATGCAATTCGACAAGACGCAGTACAGCCATCTGTCGCGACATCATTTCCATCATCACATTGTTCTCCATTTTGAATAATACCGTCGCCACAGAATGTATTTTCGCACGCATTATTGCAGCTATCTAATTCATTCATGTTGCCATCATCACACGCCTCACTATCTTGCAAGAAGCCGTCTCCGCATCGTGCTTCAAGGCACGTATTCGTGCACGCATTAGTATTGAGGTTGTCTCCGTCATCACATGCTTCATTCCCTGCCCAAACGATGCCATCACCACAGAAAGCATGACGACATAAGCCTGTACACGCATCAGTGGCAATCAAATTACCATCGTCACACTGTTCACCGATACCCACAATTCCGTCACCACAGCCTGCAAGCGCACACGCATTCGTACAACCATCGGTGTCACTATTATTTCCGTCGTCACAGGCTTCATCACCTTGAACAAAACCATCGCCACATCGCGCGAGAGCACAAACGTTTGTACAATCATTCGTATTTAAGTTGTCACCATCATCACAGGCTTCATCACCTTGAGCAAAACCATCACCGCACCGCGGTGCTTCACATAATTCTGTGCATGAATCTGTATTGTCGCTATTACCATCATCACAACTTTCGCCGGGCTGCGTAAAGCCATCACCACATGCAGCGAGCTCACAAATGTTCGTGCATAAATCGGTATTAATCATATTTTGATCATCACATTCTTCGGCGACAGTATTGATCAGTCCATCACCGCAAACGACAGCTGTGCAGTCACGATCACAGGTCAACGAATCAGCAGGAACAGGTGCTTCTAAAGATCCTGTTCCACTATCACACGCTTCTTCACCAACAGCGAGACCATCACCGCAAACAGCATTACAAACTGTCGGCGCTGTGTCACTGCAGATAAAGCCACCTTCAATCGTACATGTCGAACTGCAACCATCATTATCGTCTGTATTGCCATCATCACATTCTTCATTGGCTTGTGTCACGCCATCGCCACAGAAGACATAACAAAATACAGCGAGGCCACTGCCAGCTTCTGTATCTGTATCTGACCCAGGTATACCCACTTCGGATTCATAAAAGGCTGATTGCGTTCCGGGTGGTAAAGCACCTACACCGATATTGCCAAGACTGGTTTGTGCATCTGTCATCGCGCCGACAAAGCCCGAGCCACCACCACCCGGCGTTGGGGGTTGTGGTTGAGATAAGCCTGTACCCAAATCAAATTCCAAAATCTGACCATGCCCAGCGCCACCACCAAAGTAGCCGCCGCCGCCGCCGCCGCCGCCGCCAGCAACAGCAAAACCGATACCTGGAATCAATACGCCTGTTGCTTCACCACCCGGACCACCAATATATTGTGCACCATTTTCGCCATCATTATTGGCGTTGACACCTATATCTGCATTACCACCGGCAACTTGTGTTCCACCTGTTGCGCCAGCCACGCTTTCAATATCGGCACTGCCCCCTGATGCACCACCACCGGCACCAGAAAAAACATTTGGGTTTGGTGTCGCACCACCAGGTGCAGAACCGCCGCCACCACCAGCAGTTACCACATCATCTCCTGCGAGTACGAGTGCTGTTCGACCACCACCAGAACAACCATTGCTGATATCAGGTGGATCGCCAACGCCACCTGCACCGCCACCACCATATGTACCAGTCGTTGATTGACTACCAGATTGGCCTACAACAACTGTATAGTTTGTGCCTGACGTGACCGCTAAAACGCCCGATGTGAAACCACCTGATGCGGATTGTGGTGCCGTCGCCCCAGAACCACTGACAGAACCGCCACCAGCCCCCCATATGAGCACATCGAGGCTATTGACACCTGTTGGTATCGTAAAAGCCTGGTCTGCACCGGTATACTCAAAAGTGTCGCAGGTCTTCTGCGTGCATAACGATGGAGAGACTGTCACATCACAATAAAAACCAAGCTCGATTTGGCCATTCTCGTTGCAGCCATCTTGGCTGTCAGTGTTTCCATCGTCACATTCTTCTTCGCCGTCGATGATACCATCACCAACAACTGCTTGTACTTCTTGTCGTTCAAGCTCAAGTGTTGTGCCAACACGCTCTTCAGAGCAGGCTGACCATACTAAGATAAAGAGTGGAATCGTGCGTCGAATTATTGCCGATATGCTCATAAGATGTCGCTCCCAATGATTGATAAACCAACCTATTTGAGCCGAGTATATGCATGAAGCCGTTTCGGCCTCAAATTTCATCATATATATACGTCATTGTCAGTATGACATGATCAATGTATGCTGATGTGGTGAAAGATTTAGTACCAAGCCCGGCCTCATGGCTCGAAGATGTATGTTCAAGCGGGCGACAGCTACTTGCAGATCATGCTTTATGTGAACGTAAAGCCTCTTCAATGGCATTGACTTTTGTCGCTCACTACCCAGATAAGCACGATCTTGTCCACGGGATGATTGCCTTAGCCCGTGAAGAGCTGCAACACTTTCATGAGTGCTATCTATGGATGCACAAACTCGATATTCCGATCCCAAAAGATGAGAAAGATGATTATGTGCAATATTTCTTGAAACACATCCGCCGCGATCCTCAGAACTATCTTCTCGACCGAATGCTTATGGCTGGCCTCATCGAACAACGTGGAACAGAACGCTTTCTCATCATCGCTGACGCATTTCGTAACGGCTTATTTGAAGACTTTAAAGACGACCGTGACACAGCACTAGAACTTGGGCAGTTTTATCAAGACCTCGCCGATGCTGAAGCCCGCCATGGTTCGCTCTTTCATCGACTCGCACTCAAATATTACCCTGAAGATGAAGTGAATGAACGCTACGAACAAATGTGGCAGTTTGAACACAAAGCGATGCTTCAGGCCCCACATTGTGGAAGGCTACATTAGTTAAACGCATGCACGCGATCTCAAAATATCTTGAACAATATGCGCACGTCGAAGCAACAGAGCTTCAACACATATATCGATGTGCATTGGTGATTCCATATTTTAATGAGCCTTTGACATGTATCGACCACCTAAAAAATCTTGTTGATGATGTCTTGCTCATCGCCGTGGTCAATAACATATCACAAACCGATGAATCGGAAAAAGCGCAAAACCAAGCTCTGATAAACGAACTTCAAAAAAGACCGCATACTGTTGTCATCGATAAAAGCTCACAAGGGTGTGAACTGCCCACACCTGGCGGTGTTGGTCTCGCTCGAAAAATTGGGTGCGACACGGCGCTCTCACTCTACCACCAAGGGTTGATTGAATCTCCTTGGATTCATACCTCAGATGCCGATGCAATCTTTCCAGCCGAGTATACATACATTTCAAATGATATTCCCAAAGGTGCTGTCGTCTATGCGTTTAAACATATGTCGACAGGTGATACCCAGCATGATGTCGCGATGTCACGTTACGAAAAAGCGCTACATGCATATGCAGATGGGTTACGTCTTGCAGGATCGCCTTATGCTTATATCTCCATTGGTTCATGTCTTGCACTTCATGCTGAAAGCTATGCAGCCGTCAGAGGCTTTTCTGCCAAACGACAAGCAGGTGAAGACTTTTATATTCTCAACAACATCCGTCGCATTGCTGAAGTCACGGCTCTTGAAAAACCCATCATTCAGCTCTCTCCGAGACTATCGACGCGTGTCCCTTTTGGAACAGGTCAAGCAGTTGCAAAGCTTATCAAAGATGGACCTGACGCAAAAGCGACTGGGTTTGCCACGATTTACCCACAAGAAGCATTCGAAGCCTTGAAGATTTATCTTAAAGAGAATGAGCTCAATATTGACGCCCCCAGATCTCGATGGCAAAACTTTGATGCGCTCAAGACATTAAAGTGGGTGAAAAATTGGTGCCCTGAATAAATTCGCTTAAAATAAAGCAATGGGATTATTCAACGATGAACCTCAAAAACCTGTTACTGTTCATGTCGAGGGGTATCAGCTGAAGTGCCCTGTTTGTCAGGGAACGTTATTTACACAAAGAAAATACTATCAAGACGCGGCATTCGGTAAGCTTCAAAGACGCTCATATAGAAGGGTGCAGGGCTTTATATGCTCAACTTGTTCTTATTTAATGATGTTTGATAATACGAAGTAAATGCCTAGCATTCGAATCGTCACTCATATCTATGCTCCAATCGAGCGTGTCTTCGATCTTTCACGCAGC
This sequence comes from Myxococcota bacterium, assembly GCA_020627505.1. Lineage (GTDB taxonomy): Bacteria > Myxococcota > UBA727 > UBA727 > JAHDBA01 > JAHDGS01. The sequence continues at coordinate 3,189 of JAHDGS010000073.1, read as the reverse complement.
ATCGACTTACATATTTCGTCAACTTCAAAGTCACAAGAAAAGGCCATTGCCGGAAGGACAACAGGTCTCATTGAATTAGGCGAATCAGTCACATGGGAAGCCAAGCATCTCGGTGTTCGTCAACGGCTCACGACAACAATTACAGCATTCAGCCGCCCAAATACCTTCACCGATGAAATGACAAAGGGCATCTTCAAAAGCATGATTCACCGGCATGACTTTCAGTCAGTCGCCAATGGTATATTGATGACAGACGCGTTTATTTTTGAAAGCCCATTCGGATTCGTCGGTCGCTTATTCAATCGGGTTTATTTAACCAATTATATGAAACGCTTTCTCATCGAGCGAAATGAAATGATTAGAGAAGTGGCAGAGTCTGATGAATGGAAGAAACATTTAAACCAAGGGCTCGATAAACTTTAAGAGCTCGTCTTCCATATCCTCAAAATTGAGCATCGCTAACAAAGGCGCCATTTCCTTACCTTTCTTAAGCAGGAATTTTGATAATGCCTTTGTGTGTTTACTGTTCTTTGTAGGATCGAGAAGCCAATAAAAGGCAAATGCGAGGTGTGCCATATAGCACGCGGCAGCCAACCGCTCTGGTGCAATGTTAATCAAATCATTTTCAGAGATTTCAACAATGCGTTGGTAATTCTTCGTCATAAGCTCTCTCACTGGACTTGACTTCATCCCGAGCACAAAGACATCACTACGCCGGTCGAGCGCCCGACCAGCAAATGCAGTGAGCGGATCGCGGTTTTTGACCAAGAGTTTGATTATGTGGTCGTACATTTTCTCTAAGTTTTCAGACAGAGGTGCTGGCTCAAGCTTGTCAACAAATGCGGCAGACTCAGCGGTGAGCTTCTCGTAGAGAGATATGCAAAACTCGTCTTTCGATGAAAAGTACCGATAGGCAAGACCCAATGAAACATCGGCCTCTTTCGCGATTTGACGCATCGTCGTTTTGTCATATCCCTTGTCAGCAAAGAGCTTGAGGGCTGTTTCAAGAATGCGTTCTCGTGTTTGCTCAGATTTCTTTGATGCAGTCGCCATGAGAAATATATAGCATCGATTAATTTAAACGCGAGTAAAAAATGAACGTGTTTGCTTTACAAAATAATCTTTAAGAATTGCATCAAATAAACAAGTCCAACCGGCCACAAAGGTGCCCACATTTTGATAAACCATGATACTTTCGGCATACATAAAATCGCAAGTGACATCATCCCGTGCCAAGCCATCACTAAAAAGACTAAGCCATAGCCCACTTCTCTCACTGCTGATATGTGGTGGCTCAGCGGGATAAAAATCAACACAGATAAACTCAGTCCTATCGCAACACGGTTGTTATTCTTTTTTGGGGGCTGATTCGTGAATGAAGATGCCCAACTCGGCAAACAGTGGCTCATCACATCCTCCACTTTTTAATCAAGTAGACTAGGTATCCTACCATATATATGGCTCCAGAAACCGCTGCAGCCACTTCAACCCATGTGTTAACGAAGCCTATTTCATATGCCCATGGAGATGAGATTTGCCCATAGTTCAGCAAAGCACTGAATATAAATAGCCCAAGCAATATAAATTGCATAAAATAGCGCAACGAACACAAAATATAAACGAGACCAGCACAGGCAAAGCCAACGAAGAGCGCGTTGTTGCCAAAACCCACTTGATATGGCCTTGTACTAACAAGCTGACAGTAATTTGCGTATAAGCTCAGAGCGTAACCACAAAGCCATAGTGGCACACCGAAAAACATCTTCATTTTTTTAAAGGGAACACCCGCGAAATAGCGGTCATCATAAGGCAGCCACGCCGAACTCAAGTAGCAAAAGACAGATAAACTTAAGAAAAGTATGAATAAGTAAAATGCAATCCAACCGTTCATCCATGAGATCATATGATTTTTCTTCAAAAAATAGAGCACCGGCATCAACATGAATTGGAAAGCAAGTATTGGTAAAAGACACAACAAATCTCTTTGTAGCGCGCGTTTAATAATAATTTTTTTCGACATGACAACCTCCACCAAGAAATTATGAACATGTTCACTTTAGGACATTACACCTACCTTGTCAATCGTTTGTGAACATGTTCATTTCCGCATGGTTTATGATAGACTCGACTTATGATCTATCCTGCATTTGGTTTTCCGATTGTCGAAGTCGCTATTATTATTGGCGGAATACTTGTTTCACAGATTTATTTGTCAATTTCAGACTGCTCTAACAAACGCCGTTTAGCCCACCTATGTACTGCCATATTCATGGGACTCTCCGTTATCATTCCATTGGGAGCCATGAGTGGATTATGTGCTGCTTGTGCTTCTCTCATCATCAGCTTTGATTGTGCGCATCTGTTCATTCGATTGAATCGGCATTTCTGCGTATCAAGATGGCGAGAATCGATCGTCACACATGTATCAAGTCTCATCGAATTGCTCGCATGGTTTTACTACCTCAAAGCGTCATTGTGGTTTGTCGCTTCACGCTATGGCACAGGTGTTCTCGGCCATGACATCATTATTACAACGCTCACTGCTGCGCACTTTGTCTATGCGGGTTTTGGTATCGTTGTCATGCTTCGTGGTCTGGAATTGATTTTACCAAAGCTTCAGAGGCGCCGATGCTATCAAATCTCTGCATGGATCGCTCGACTCGGGCCCATCATCGTCGCGATCGGTATTCAATGGAATGGCACAATCGAGTTTATCTCTGCAGTCATTCTGGCTTGTTCTGTGTTCGGTCTGGCCGTGACGATTCTTCTCGAGATTAAAACATCATTCTCCAGGTCACTTCGATTACTACAACGTATGATTTTGATAGGACTTGGAGGACTTCAGCTAGTGCCTATTTGGACCATGCTCTGCGCGATGGGCTACGCCTTAAGAGATTTTCTACCTGATTTAGCGCTACCGATTCCAATGATGGTTAAGTACCACGGACAGGTCAATGCGTTTGCCTATGTGCTGCCTTCTTTGGTTTTGATTTTCTTCGTCCGACACATAGCCATAAGAAATAAAGAGCTTGCTCGTTAAGATAAATACATCTTCAACCGACCAACCAATTCATTTCTCAACTCATCAACCAGGCTCGATTTTGACTCGCTAAGTACTTTTGCTAGCGCTTCATCATATGTCAAAGGTTGCCGGCCCTCACCAAGCGACCAGATCTGTGGACCATCATC
>JAHDGS010000072.1 GCA_020627505.1 Myxococcota bacterium | reverse complement strand
GCTGAGTTGGAACTTCAAACCAGCCCAGGGCGACAAATCGGCGGCGCTTCAAAAGCGCGCCAGCGATTAGCCTCTTTCTTGGAGGAGCGCGTCCACGCGTATGGTGACTTACGCAATGCGCTACCTAAGAATGGGACAAGCCGAATCTCGGCTGACCTTAAGTTTGGCTTACTGTCGCCAAGACAGGTTCGTTTCGCACTGCATGCTGCCTGCAATAATTCGAATACCCAAAACGGGCTGAGTGAGGGTGCTTCGACATTCGAAAATGAGATCTTCTGGCGTGAGTTCGCTTATCATACGCTTTGGGATACACCGCGAGTTCTCACCGAAACATTCAAACCCAAATACCAACATTTTCCGTGGCGAGATGAAGGTGACACTTGGGATGCATGGGTCAATGGGCAGACCGGTTATCCTGTTGTTGATGCAGCTGCACGTGAGCTTCTGCAAACCGGCTTCGTTCATAATCGTGCCCGGATGATCACGGCGAGTTTTCTGACAAAGCACCTCATGCTCGACTACAAAAAAGGGGAGTCATATTATATGAAATGGCTCACTGATGGAGATTGGGCGTCCAATAATATGGGATGGCAATGGGCGGCGGGCTGTGGTTGTGATGCGCAGCCATACTTCCGGGTATTCAACCCGATTTCTCAAGGACAGAAGTTTGACCCCGATGGCGATTACGTACGGCGCTTCGTGCCCGAACTCAAAACGCTTCCAAAGAAATACATTCATTCACCTTGGACAGCACCAAATGACGTATTATCAGCGGCTAACATCAAGCTGGGGGAGACTTACCCGCATCCCATTGTCGATCATAAGTCGGCAAGAGAGCGATACCTCAGTCATGCAAAGGCTTATTTATCAGGAGCCCAATAATGCCAGTGCGTCGAGTGAGTCTATCTTTTTGTGCAACTTTTATAACCATGGTTGTACTCGACCTCATTTGGCTCGGCTGGCTTGGGCGACCGATATACCTGAAGCATATTGGTCATTTGATGCGACCAGAAGCCGATATGGGTTATGCCGCATTATTTTATGCACTCTATATCATATCTATTTTCGTGAGCTGTGTATTGATGGTGACGCGCGTTCGTCAATCTGCAATGCGTGGGGCATTCATGGGCTTTTATGCTTAGGCAGCTATACCTTGACGCCACGTACTTGATTTCGTATTCTAATTACATGGAAAGATACACGATCAAAGAGTTTAACAAGCAATACCCATCAGACGAGGCATGTTTAGCAGAAGTTTTTGAAACTCAAGGGCACGCAGGCCGCCCGTGCCCTAGCTGTGATAAGGATACCAAGTTTCACAAAGTAGTCGGTCGCAAGTGTTACAAATGCCAATATTGCGCCTACGAGATCTACCCATTAGCCGAGACAATCTTTCACAAGTCACGAACACCGCTTAAAAGCTGGTTCTTTGCGATCTTCTTATTTTCAAACTCTCGCAATGGCGTTGCAGCTAAGGAATTAGAGCGTCACTTAGGCGTTACCTACAAGACAGCTTGGCGCATGGCTAAACTTATACGCGGACTATTCGACGAAGGTGATTTTACGCTATCGGGCACAGTTGAAGCCGATGAAACCTATGTTGGCGGTAAGCGTAGAGGCAAAAGAGGCCGTGGTGCTGCTGGAAAAACTCCGGTTGTTGGCATTGTTGAAAGAAATGGCCGAGTAGTTGGGAAAGTTGCAGCAAACACTAAACGGTCAACAGTGCAGCCAATGATTGAACGCCATCTTGCAACTGAATCAGAAATTATGACAGATGAGTGGTGGGCGTATTCAAAGTTGAACGAGGCTGGATATAAGCACGATACAGTCAATCATGGACGTAAAGAATATGTGCGTGGCAAAGTCCATACAAACACGATTGAGGGCTTCTGGAGCCAGTTAAAACGGTCTATTTCTGGGACTTACCACGCTGTTTCACCAAAGTATCTTCAGTTTTATGTGAATGAGTTTGCTTATCGTTACAATCATCGATCAGATCAACAACATCTTTTTCACGGGTTAGTGGATGTTGCAATGATGCGCGTTTGATTAATTTCGCAAATACTTCTTTACTCATACGGATAGGATATCATGATTGCTGGAAATATGGTACGATTAGATATGACGTATCGAGCTTTTGATGTAGTTAAAACAATGTTGCACCACGCATCGTCAGGTTTAACGAATCTTCAAATTCAAAAAATCTTATACATAATGCATATGGAGCGTATTGGTAAAACTGGCGAACCGTTGATTTATGAACATTTTGAGGCATGGGATTACGGCCCAGTCTGTCCAAAAATTTATTCAAAATTGAAGATGTATGGCAATAAAACCGTAAATGACGTTTTCTATATTAACACCGTTCTTAACGATGAAATAGGTGAATTTATTAAATCATCTGTGAGTGAGCTTGAGAAAATATCTGGGGCCGCCCTTGTTCAGTGGACACATGATCCTGTGGGCGCTTGGTTTAAAAACTATGAGCCGGGTGCATATGGTGCGCCAATCCACAATTCGGAAATACAAGATGAATACAATTCAAGAAGAAAAAAAATCGATTCTGCCAGCCAATCAGCTGACAAGTGAGCCTAGTAAGGATGCCAAGGCAATTGATAGCTTATCTAGCCAGCTTACCGAGTTAAAAGACAGGCATTTAGAAGAGCGTTTTATATGGATAACGGTCTGCTCAACGTTGCTGAACGGACTTCTTTTTCAAAACCTCTCGATCGGGCCAGCTATTTTGATAGGCGTTGGCGAAATTATAATTCTATTTTGTCTCGCGAAGATTTATGGAGTTGACTGGCTATCTGAGTTGATTGATAAATATGGAATGATTGGAAAAGACAAGTAGAGCGACTGTTAAAATGCGAAATTTAAGTCAAAACATTTTTGTGTCGTTTCTTTATCACACTCAATATCGTCATCCCAACTCAATTCTATGTCTGCCAGAGGTTCACCTGTTGTATATGTTCCATCTGAATTTGTATCTATAAAAACCGCAGCAACAACCTGAGTGCCTTTAAAGACATTCCTTGGATATGCTCCTGTAGAAAATTCGTATAAGGTTCTGTTTTCATCAACTGTACTCAAAGTATTGATAAAGGGAGATATTTTCTCCTCACATGTTCCTTCAAGTATTGAACATTCATTACTTTTTTGCAGATCTTCATCCTCCTCTTGGCTTATAAAAAAAAGGAGTAAATTGTCGCCATCGTGTTCAGCAGCAAGGCTGTCAGTGAGTGTTATTTGTGCATGATGATAGAAAAACACCTAAGATTAAAATAATACTCTTTCTCATATGAAATTTTTAGCATACATTCTTATACGGCGCAAACTACGGAAATTTATCTGCCTATCTACAGATACGTGGCCCGACGGGATAGTTGCCTATGCTTATATGACGTTTGAGCTCACAGCGATGGCTGTACTTGAGGGCTGGTCAGCAGAAATTATTCTGATCGATATCGTATGGGGCGTCGCACTCACCACACTCGTGAGTGTGGTTGGGCGTATTGTTTTTGATAAGCAGGCCAATCGGTGAGTTTTTACATCTTCAATCTGTTCATTTGTCTTGGATTTATGAGTTGTATTTGGCTCATCAGCATTCCGCTCAAAAATGTGAGCATCGTCGATCCTTGTTGGTCCCTCTGCTTTATGATTGTCACGTTGCACGCCTATCTTGAATCGGAGATATCGATCAAGCGTGAATCTATCGCACTATTTAAGATTTTATTATGTCTGTCTATTTGTATCTGGGCGTTGAGACTATTTCTATTTTTGGCATTGAGAGCATGGGGGAAAGGCGAAGATACCCGTTACACTGATTTTCGTCACCGTTTTGGAGCAGAGCGATATTGGTGGTTTAGCCTTTTTCAGGTGTTTTGGCTTCAAGCATGTCTGGCTTGGCTCATCAGTCTGCCGATACAGATGGCGATGAAATATGACGGCGTGTTTAACCGTTTCCTCTGTATCATTGGTATGGCTTTATTTATCTTTGGGCTTGTGTATGAGTCTTATGCTGATCATCAACTCGCACAGTTTAAAAAAGATAAGGCAGCTGGCCGAGTGACGTCACGTGTTTTTCGTCAGGGACTATGGCGTTACTCGCGGCATCCAAATTATTTTGGAGAATGCGTTTTATGGTGGGGACTCTGGGTATTTATGCTCCAGGCTTCACTACCGTGGTGGTCTATTTTTTCACCGCTGATGATGACGTGGCTACTGCTCAAAGTCTCAGGTGTCGCGCTACTCGACGAACATCAAGTCAAAAGGAAACCCGAATATCAGGATTATATCAATTCGACACCCGCTTTTATCCCGTCTTGGTTAACGCGTTTTTTTGGTCGATAAGTCTCAAGAACGTGGTGTCATAGTTTGTGACTTGTTTTTTCCACAAATACTGATTCGCGATTTCTTGACATGTGATACGATTTGGGCGTTTTTCTTGGCTTAGATAATATTCTAATATGCCATAAAAATTGTCACGATAGAGAAGCGCTGGCATGTGTTCTTTCAGATGTTCAGGGTAGGTCAGTCGGTTAGGACATAAAGGAATGACGCCTGCTTGCATGGCCTCTATGAGAGACAATCCAAAAAATTCTTGACGTGATGTCATCGGTAGTAGGTCACATGAATGCAATAGACGCCAATACGCTGCTTTGTCTGAAGCATAGCCCCAGTGTACAATCTTATGCTGCAAACGTTGGTAGGCTTCCTCAAATATTGTTGGATGTTTTTGATGTGATTCTCCAAGGACGACCAGTTCAAAATCATGTCCATATTTATCAAGCGCGAAGAGTGGTTTAAAAAATGTTTCAGGGTCTTTATCATATTCCCAGCGGTGATTCCACAGAATCCTATTGCGGTATCTTTTGACATCCACCGTTGGCGCATCATCGACACCTAAGTAGAGCACAAAAGATTTGTGTTCGATTTTGCTTAAAGATGATATGTTGTTCGGCTTTGGGAATTGCTGCAAGAACGTTGGCAATGCATTTAGGAAGTCGGTTCGATGAAAATAAGAGTTGAAATAGATGGCATCTGCGATCAGTGCCGAGCTGTAATTAATGAATGCGTAGTGATTGTCTCGTTCGAGTTTGACATCTTGATCATCAGGCGACCACGGATAGGTCAGTTGATTCTCGTGAAAATACAGTGCGTACGTGGCATCTGGATATCGGTTCTGAGTTAGGCTCTTAAATAAGGCCAGGTCTGTGAAATCTGAGACCAAGAATAAATCGATATGCTGATTGGATTGGATGACAGCCTCAGCACATGAGATAGCCCCACCATGCATGCGCCACTTCCAATGACGGTCAGGCAGGGTATATAATTGAATGTGATGTTGACTATGCTCTTTGAGCCCATCAGCCCATTGCTTGTGTGATGCGCCATAAAATGGCTCGATCAATGCGATGCGACCTACGGTGTCCATATGATGTGATATCTTATGATGACGGCGAGCATGCTGCAACTGATTTTTGTCGAGAGAGCTTCATGTCAAAGGATGTCGACTTTGTTAAGAGTGTCTTCAAAAAGTCATGTGCTTTTTTATTCTTTTTGATGATGCCGCGTCTTATCAGTGACCCAAATATCCAGCCAATTGTGGTCAGCTTCAAATCTTGAAGACTGTTACCTGATCGTGAGGCAAAATGTTGATCATTCTCTTTGGTTCTGAGCCACGGCATATCTAAATAATGTTCAACGAAACGGTCAAGATGTTGATCAAAGTCGTTGCGCTTGAATTGTGATGTCCCAAATTGCGCTGCTTGCCGTTCGAGGACCTTGAGTTTCTTCTTCAAACGTGGATGTTTGAATAAATATGTTATACCTTTCAAACCTTGGGTCAGAAAGTTTGTGAAGCGTCTGACGAAAGATGCTTGATGAACAGTATCCGCATGGTGTTCGTGTCCCACGCAGAGGGCAAGACTAATGTCTCGAAAAAAGAACCGTGGGCTCGACTCAAACCCGAGCATGACAGCAGTCAAAAAGTGATTCACTTGCTCTGAACGCGGGGCACCCATTTCAGCAGGAGAAAATAAGTCTTCGTCTTGAAGGCTTTCTCTAAAGCCAAATGAGCCCATCTTCACCTGGTATGGGACAGAAAAACTTTGGTTTTGAGTGAGACAACTCATCAAAGCGCCAAGTGTCGTTTGGGCATCTTGATTGAGCGGTGCATTATCAAAAATATGGAGTAGACCAGGGACACCACCGACTTCGAGGGCTTGAATGTGTTGGCGCATCAAGTTTAATGGTGCAATATTGTCGATACCAAAGTGACTCGGACTAAGTTTAAGTGGATTCAGCGATATACGATTAACATCAGCAGGTTCAAAAACATCTACTGCTTCTGCACCTTTTAGTTGAACCGTACACTCTTTAGCTTTTTTTGGGCGTACTGGCTGAACGGACGATACGTGATTTGTACTGGAAAACACCATGTTGATAATATACATAGTGCTCGATTTTGGCGTTTTTAGCTGAGATGATATCTAGCTACGCGCCGATTGGGCCAAGTTCAACACCTTCAGAATATGCTGCTTTAACACCATGCTCATGAAATGCCTTCTTAATCAGTGCATTACACTCGAAAGTTGCATCCCAGAAATTGTTGGGTTTAATAAATGGGCGAACGGTAAGAACAATATAGTGACTGTCATAAGTCAGGATCCCAATCTCTGGTGGACGATCTTGTAGAATCGTCTTGGACTGAGTGAGTGCATCTTTAATAATCTTTTCAACTCGTGGAAAACTCTCTTGGTAAGGCATCGAGACTTCAAGTTTGAGCCTGATTTGACCTTCTGTCGAGAAGTTTGTGATGACGCTATCTGTGACCTTGCCGTTCGGAATAATCAATGTTTTTTGGCCAGGAGAAACAATGGTGGTTGAGAAAATTTCGACTTCGGCAACACGCCCAAACTTTTCATCGATTTCGACCCAGTCTCCTACTTTATAGGGTTTGTTAAAGACAATCATTATCCCGGATGCGAAGTTACCTAAAAATCCTTGTAGAGCCATTCCCACAGCAAACGCAGCCGCTGCTAAAATACCCAGTAGTGAAGAGGCTTTAAAGCCTATGATCGATGCTGCTACTAAGATAACAATAAATTTGGCAAGTAGGTTGAGTATCGATCCCAAAAAACCAGATATTTCAGGACCTACATTTGCCGCATCTAGCGCTTTAGTGATGATGGCATTAATTTTCTTAACGGCCCACATACCGATAAATAAGGTGGCGATAGAAAATAGAACTTTTGGCACAAAGACCAGAGCCCAGCTGATGATGGCCTTACTATCAATAACTTCAGAAATACCGAGTGACGCGATGATATCTTGCATGAATGGTGTATAGCATTTATGTCTTTTTTTTCAAATGCAGTCAGCACGGATAAAGCTTGGATGCGACTTGAACTCAAGTGACTCGGCTAAGTCATGTTAACGCCTGGTCCAGTCTGATACGCCCCAACGCCGAACTGTTTTTCGACTCAGGGGAACAGTCAACCCAATGGTCATTGTTGTGGCTTCCCCAAGGCGACCATCACCGATCAAATGATCAATATTGAGTTCAAAAAACACGAGTTGATGTTTCTTTGTGCCAACATCAAGTCGTGCATGTGCACCGCCTGATATCGCGGACCAGTCTTCTTGGGTCAAGAAATTGATATCATTGCCAATATAGGCCTGGGCTTGAACGTGGAAACCACCTTTTAGGGTCACCTGCGGCAATGGTTTTAATAGAACATCTCCACGAAGCTGCGCCATAAACTCCCCCTTTCCAAGCGGGACTTTGATATGACCTTCGGCCTGTACATCAATATATTTTGAAATGTGATTATCGGGTAAAACAACCATACCAGCCTTCAAGAATGGCCTGAAGAGGGCTTGTTTTTGGACATAGTTGGTTTGCAGTCCCGAATCAAACATCCCAGATGCTTTATCATCTAAATCGCGTCCAGAATCAGTTAGGTCATGCCACCATTGTTGAAGTCCAGAGAGTCCGAAGTCACCCAAGACATCTAAACCTGCGCCACGACTAAAAACAAAATTACTATTCGGCAGCTTCTTCAAAAGGTTGACTTCAAGACTGAGTCTATCAATCCGATCACCACCGACCCGCTCTCTCAAATCTTCAATTTCGTCATAGGTGACACCCTGTACTTCGCCGGCCTTTACTGCTGATTTAAATCCGACATCAGAACCATCAAAGTCAAATAAGGCTTGAACAATATGTGCCGGAACATCATGGTAATAACGCTGTGTCAGCATATCGGCGTTAAAGCGAACATTAAGTTGACGATCATCCTTGGACGAAGTTCGAATGTATTCTGCTGCGAGCGATGACGTGAAACCATCATCATCGGCGTACAATGGATCGCCTGTATATGCGCTTCTCAAATCACGTTGTACGAGCGGGATAGAGGCCGCAAGCTGGGGAAGAACGTTGTCATTTTGATATGATATTGAAATAAGCTCGGCCGGGTGTTCCCGAATATTTTGATTCAGTTTAAGATCCATGACTTCAGGTTTCGACACCAGATACTGTGTTAAGAGTCGTGTCGGCTGTTCAAACGTCAATAACGGTGAGACTGCTGGCAAAGAGGTGTCGTATGAATCGAGATTGCCTTCAGCGATTGGTTCTTTCGATGTTGTTTGTGTTGTCTGTTTGGCATCTGTTTTCTTAAGTGGGTCACCTTGTTGAAATGAGGTGATTGGGCGATTGAGTGTGGCCACTGTGTTCTTGATGGACATAAATATATTATAAAGATCAGAAAGATAAAACATAAGCAAAACGGGGCATAAGCCCCGTTATTGTTTCAATTTGATGCGACAGCACCGCTCAATAACTTATCGGTCTATTGCCGCTGTTGATATATCGCCTGATTCATTTGTTTCCAGATCGAAAGATGGTCGGTCGATCGGTGCCTTAAATAGGTCAACGAATTGCTGCTTCATGCCTTCATCTAATTGAAGTCCCGGACCAGCATGGGTATAAATATAGACCTGACTGCCACTATCGTCGATGTGAACAACATGACCTTCGAATAGTAAGTCAGAAGGGCGTCCCGCATTGTAGGCCTCTACACGAAAATTCTTCGTTCTCGTTTCATAGCCCATGTTTTCGAAGAAGATTGCCAGTCTGTCTCGAAGTTCGAGCGCATGGTGTTTGTTGATGAGTGCATTATTTGCTTCTTCTTTTTGCTGTTGATCAAGCGTCGCGAGTTGTTCTGCTCTCAATGTCGTCATGGGTTTCAAGCTGCACGCTGAAGAAAAGCAGATGGTCATAATAGTAAGGATAAGAATGTGATCTTTGTTCATTTGGCCTCCAAGCAGATATTTGCTCGAAGTCTAATTTTTTATCAATCGCATGTTGCGACTGTATCGATTTGGCGCAACAATGTTGACATTTGAGATAAAAAAAACCTCTGAACAATGTTCAGAGGTTATGTGGCTCCGATAGACGGACTCGAACCGCCGACCTGGTGATTAACAGTCACTCGCTCTACCAACTGAGCTATATCGGATCACCGAACTCTATTATTTGCGACGTGGGCGTCGGTTGTCAACGCAGTGAGACAGAATTTTTTCATTTATTTCGAGGGTTGGCGAGAATGGTTGATATTTGAGATACTGATTTTATGATAAAGAAGATAATCTGGGTTACGGTATTGGGTGTTTTCGTTTGTTGTGCAGATACGTCTGCTCCGGTTGAGTTTGAGTCTCAAGCGGCAATAACCCCAGAACCGACGACTTTCCGAGTGATGTCATATAATATACGAACGAGTACGAGTTATATGGACGAACATTCGGAGGCATGGTTGGCTGGACTCATCGATAACATCACGAAGTATGGTCCGGATGTTTTGCTTCTTCAAGAAGTCGAAGAGACAATTGCTGGCATACCTTATGTACCAAATGCATTGGTGTGGGCTCTCGAAGATAGAGGACTCAATTACAATCATGAATATGTCCGACGATTTGAGCAGGGGACTTCAGGTTTTTTTGGGCAGATGGTGTTGAGTAAAACAGAGATCAACAATTTTGAGGCGATTTGGCATTTTTACGATTCGTCGAATACAAATTATCAAGATCGGATGCAACGCTTTGTGACTATAATTGATGGTTATCCTATTTCGTTTTATAACTATCACCCACAGCCGAGTCAGGCCTGTGCTGCTGCGAATATTTTACATGACACAATCGAGGACGGGGGACATTTGATGGACTCGATTATTGTAGGAGACTTTAATCGTCAAGCCCACGATGTGTGTCTAGACAACATGATGGCGCATTTTGAAAATGCGTGTCTAGTGAAGGCGTTAGACACAGCTGAGTCGTGTCATTGGACAATTGACCGACTCGTCTGGGCAGGGGGGCAACATGCACCACCTAATCTTGGTCGAGCGATCGATCATATTTTATATGCGAAGGACTTTTCTCAAGGGGGGAAAACAGTCACCCTCAAATCTATTGAAGCTGACCATGCAACTAATAGTGGGGTGAACATCTCCGATCACTTTCCAGTGATCGCAACGTTTGAAATATCTCGAGATTCTATTCAAGGTCCTGATGCGAATCATCGGCAAAATGCATATTAAATCATGATCATTCGTGATGATTCTTAAGGATACTCCGCAAGAGTTAATAAGAAAGTGCTATCGTGAGACAGGTCAAAGACACTGTTATTGTCTCATGATGTGACAGATTTGACACCACGGTTGAACCTTGGACCGAGATCGAAATATTATAAAGACAACAAGGAGCAACCGATGAAAAATATTATATACATGACAATCTTCGCGTTTACGACAATCTTTGCTGCATGTGGTTCAGACAGTGCCATCAATGAGAACGGGGAATTTCAAGTTCAAAGTAACAGTGAGGGTGGTGAGATTCTGCCGTGCCAAGATGATAGCCTACTCGACGGCGACGTCTGTTTGATGGACAGTGGCCTTTATGGTGTTGTTGGCGATACAGACTGCATTAACTTGACACTTGAAGAAGCTGAATCTTGTTTCTCTGAGTAATCTGAGAAAAAGCTAAATAGGCTTGCGCAAGTTGTCGTGAGCTGTAAAATGGCCGAATGCAAGCAGTTTTTGATGCCTTCGGCCACATTGGTTATTTTTTACTCCTTCTTTCTTTTTCTGTGAGTCGGTTGCACATTCTGCGGATACTGACGATTTGTGCGAACTGCTGTGTGTTGGCACATTTTTACCTCGCCTATGATGAACCAAAATGGATTCCGATTATGTGGGCTGTTCTCTACAATATCATCAATGTCGTTCAACTCATTCGAGAAAAAAATATGACGAATGATGTCAAGGCAGATGGCTAGCGACGGAGCGATACATGCGTTGGGTGGGAGACAAAAGTATATCTCATCGTGCTGTATTATTTGCGGCGGCCCTCGGGCAGCAAACACAAATTAATAACTTGAATCCAGGGCAAGATGTGAGGGCGACACTTGCTGCGGCGGAGAAACTTGGTGCGCGCTTGCAAATGATAGGAGAGGCGCTTGATGTGACCGGACTTGGGGGCTTACAACCCTTTGTTAAGGACATAGAGTTACACTGCGGCAATTCTGGGACGACTGCGAGATTGATGGCAGGACTTTCGGCAGGATTTGGGCTTCAATGTGCCTTGTTGGGAGATCAATCTCTTCAGCAACGGTCGATGAAGGAAGTCGCGACGGTATTAAATAAACGCTATGGTGAAATCGCACATATTCCGGTGCATCGCTCGCACTCGATCTTGACGATACATTCTTCAAAAAGACAAGTTAGACAAACAAGACAGGTATTAGAACGGGCGAGTGGTCAAGTGAAGTCTGCGCTCTTATATGCTGCGGCACTTGATAAGCAGCCTGTTGATATTGTTGAACCACATATATCACGCGATCATACAGAACGACTTTTTAAAGAACACGGCGCGCGGTTTAATATATCCACGACAGAAGAACGCCATCGAGTTTGTCTGATGCTTTCGCCAACATGCTTCGCAACCCAAATTGATATACCGGCAGATCCAAGTGCGGCGATGTTTTATTGCTTGGCTGCCATCATGCTTGGCCACCCGTTGATGTGTTCCAATCTACTTTTGAACCCACACCGTATTCGCCACTTGATGGTGCTCAAAAATATGGGGCATGATATCAAGTATATCGTGAATGATAATGCAGATATGTTTGAGCCAAAAGGGTATTTTGAATACCAACCAAGTACAGATGGCCGACATACTGAACGCATAGAATGCCGTTTTGACGCTCAAGCATGTGTTGATATGGTTGATGAGATCATTGCGCTCAGTTTTCTATGTCTCGTGTCGAATGTTGATTGTCTGTTCGAAAATGTTGCACCGCTTCGAGGAAAGGAATGTGATCGTGTGGCAGCCATCAGTGATTTTGCAAAGCAGGTGGGTGGGCGAGCAGAAGTCGACGGACATCGTTTATATATATGTGGCGATATTCAACATCGCGCCCGCCTTCATCAAATTGAGGCGGCTTCATTTTGTAAGCAGCACGAGGATCATCGCGTTGAAATGGCTTTGATGGCTATTTTAGTTGGTGCTGGAATCGCTGCTGCAAAGCCACCTGTTAAGGTCAGCCGTGCAGACGTCAGCGATCCATATTTTTATGCGAATCTCGAGGAGATGGTTCGAGATGTTTAACCGCTTAACGTATACATCGGCAGGAGAAAGTCATGGTCCTGGCGTGACGATGATTTTATCAGGGATTCCTGCTGGCTTAAAATTTGATGTCGCGTTCTTTGAGTATGAACTTGAGAAACGCAATCTCGATATGGGTCGTGGAAAGCGAGGCGCGATTGAACAGAATGCGTATATGCTCACAGGTGGTGTTCGACACGGGATAACGATCGGGTCACCCATTTCGATATATTTTCCGAACGCAGATTATGCGAACTGGCAACAGCGTATGGATCCCCTGCTGAAACCTGAAAGAATAACCCCCATCACAACGCCAAGGCCAGGGCATGCTGACTTTGTCGGTTCTGTGAAATATGGTTTTCGTGATATGCGGAATGCCCTCGAGCGGGCATCGGCACGAGAAACACTTGCGCGTGTTGCGGCTGGCGCCATCGCACAGATGCTTCTCAAAAAATGTGGGTGTGATGTTGCAGCGTATGTTTCATACTTAGGAGATAAGGCGTATCGAGAACCACCTGTTGGTATGCACCCGTCGGATATTCGTTCAAAAACTCAGGCGAATATCGGGTATGTTTTTGATATCGGTGAGTTGCCACGAATGCAGCAGCAGATCGATAGAGCACGTGATGCAGGGACAACACTGGGTGGCCAGTTGAAGTTTGTCCTGTGGGGATGCCCAGTTGGCCTTGGTTCATATACTGATATTCAAAACCGTTTGGATGCTCGTTTGGCGATGGCGCTGATGTCAATCCCTTCTGTGAAAGGCGTCGTTCTTGGTGCTGCAATCGAACAATCAAGACTGCATGGTTCGAAGACACAAGATATTGTGACAGCTGAAAGTTCGAAAACACATCATATTTATCAGTCGAATATGAATGGTGGCTTGACGGCAGGCGTCACGAACGGGTTACCATTAACGGGCTCGATCTTTTTGAAACCGCTGTCAACACAGCGAAAAGCACTGCGGTCGATCGATGCTGATGGGCATCTCAAAACGGCGCATAAAGAGCGGAGCGATGTATCTGCAGTCGGACGCGCAACAACAGTCGTGTCCGCAATGGTTGCATTGGTTGTTCTAGATGCTGTTCTGGAGAAGTTTGGTGGTGATGCTGTGACTGAGATCGAGCAGCGCCTTGATAGCTGGCGAAAGGCGCATCCAGTCATCGAGTTGAGGCCCGATGCGTAGTTTATTCCCGTTGATATTGGTTGGGCCTTCTGGAGCAGGAAAATCGGCAGTCGGACAATCTCTTGCTGCGCACAAAGGTTGGATGACCGTTGACCTTGATGAGCGTATATGTCGTCGATTTGGTCTCGAGACATGTAAAGCTGTTTTTGAAGAGTTTGGTGAAGCTGCCTTTCGTAAACAAGAAATATTTGAACTTGGGCAAGTGATGGGCGATCATCGAGTCCAGGTGATTGTTTGTGGCGGAGGGGCGCCCACGGAACTTATCGAGACAGATGTTCGAGGAACAATTATATTCCTCGATGTGGACGTCCAAACA
>JAHDGS010000071.1:10581-14258 GCA_020627505.1 Myxococcota bacterium | reverse complement strand
CCAAAAGGGGATTGTTGTGGGCAAAGGTGGAGAGCGTATTAAAGAGATTGGAACACGTGCCCGCAAAGATATCGAACGCCTATTAGGCTCAAAAGTCATGCTTCGCCTCTTTGTGAAGGTTGAGAAAGACTGGACGATGAATGATAAAGGGCTTCAACGGGTTGGGTATAAGGCACTTTAATAGTTAAAGGCCACACTTTGACTCCGAGTTGACTCCGAGTTGACTCCGAGTTAAATCCAGAGAAAAGATACGAAAGGTAGCGAAATGACAGAAATCAAAGCAAGTATCACTGGGACAATCTGGAAAATTCTCGTCAAAGTCGGTGAAGAGGTCGATGAAGAAGAAACCTTCCTCATCATGGAAAGCATGAAAATGGAAATTCCACACGAAGCAGATGATGATTGTGTCGTCAAAGAAATCAAAGTCCAAGAAGGCGATGCCGTCCAAGAAGGCGATGTGCTTCTTGTGGTCGAGGACCTCGACTAATCTTTATCGCATATTTCTCGGCCCTTCGACAAGCTCAGGAGCCGATACTCGTGGCGCGTTTGAGATTAACGAAGACTTCGCTTTCAGTCGTTCCGATAGGTAATAAACAAAATCAATCTGCAGGTCCCTGAGCCTGCCGAAGGGCCCGTGCAATCATCGTGCGTTGCGAAGGTCCCTGAGCTTGTCGAAGGGCCTAATCGAAGACAGTCAAACTACTCATCACCCTCTAAATATGTATAAGCACGTAGGCTTTCTTCGTAACTCGTGAGCATGCGCCGCGCTTCGGAAAATGAAAGTTCCCCAGAAGTAGCCTTATCTTCGAGTGCTGCGCGAACAGACTCGACGAGGTCTTCTGCATCATACTCAACATAAGACAAGACTTGATCGACACGGTCACCTCTCACAAGTGAAGTCACAAAATATGAGTTCTCGCCTGTCACATTGACATGGACCACATGGGTGTCACCAAAAAGATTATGCAAATCACCCAATGTCTCTTGGTATGCACCAACGAGGAAGGCACCAATGTAATATGGTTGATCGTTCAGCTGGTGCACGGGCAGCGCATCGAGTGGAGCGCCTGCATTGATAAACTGAGAGATGGCGCCATCGGAATCACACGTCAGGTCGACAAGCCGTGCATGCCGTGTCGGCTCTTCATCGAGTCGATGAATCGGAACAATCGGAAAGAGCTGATCGACAGCCCACATATCAGGTAAGCTTTGAAAGAGTGAAAAATTACAATAATAGGTCTCACGCTGTCGAACCATGAGCAGGTCTTCAGATGCCTGGTTCAAGTCATCTTCATTCGCAAGAAGCAGTCGTCGTTCAAGCGCCTCCGAAATACGGAGCGCATGTGTCAATGCCTTGAGTGAAAGATGTCCACGACTAAAGGCGAGCCGGGCTTCGCTTATCGTGTCACGTGCTCGGTTCATGGTTGACTGCGGATCGGCGACATCGACTTCTTCGAGCAAACCCCATAAATCATGTAAAAGCCCATCTGAGGATGCAGCTGGTTCCTCCGGGTGTTTGTGCTTCAGCGGGTCTGCACTCAGTACATCAAATACAAGGACAGAATGATGTGCCACAAGAGAGCGACCCGACTCCGTGATTATCGTCGGCTCTTCAACGCCGTGAGCTGAGCATATTTCTTTCGCGATACTTAGGACTTCTTTTGCATATTCTTCGAGGGAGTAGTTTCGTGAATGTGCTTGATGCGCGCCACTCCCATCATAGTCAACGGCAAGACCGCCACCAATATCGACTTCGCATAGATTTGATAAACCTTCATTTTTAAGCCCAACGAAAACGTGAAATGCTTCTCTCGCGGCTTCTCGAATGGCACGTATCGTCGTGATTTGAGATCCGATATGGTAATGGATAAGATGAATATGTTGGTTCAGTCCGGCATCTTTCAGCTGCCTGACAGCCTTCTCGAGTTGGGTGAGTGTTAGACCAAATTTACTTTCGTCACCTGATGAGGCTTCCCATCGGCCACTACCTCGAGAAGAGAGTTTGATGCGAAGACCAATATGTGGAGAGGGGCGTCCTTTCTTCTGTCGAGCTATAAAGTGGTGAATCTCTTCGTAACGGTCGATGACGACTGTTGTGTGAATGCCCGCCGCTTGAGCGAGGGCAGCGAGTTCGATGTACGCTCTATCCTTATAGCCATTACAAATGAGGCGCTTTGAAGGGTTTGGTATTGAACTCATTAATGAAACACCGGCAATGAGCTCAGGTTTTGAGCCGACTTCGAGGATCAAAGGTGCGTCACCATTTTCTGTGCGCAAAAGGGTTTCGATAACGTGACGTTGTTGGTTCACCTTGATTGGCATCGCCGGTCGATACTCACCAGCGTAATCCAATGTTTCTTGGGCTTGACTGAAAGCACGTCGTAGCGCGTTCAGGCGATGGTCTAAAATATTATCAAAACGAATGAGTACAGGCGTACTTAATCCACGTTCGGAACATTCTCGAACAATACGCATCAGAGAAATGGATGACGCAGGTTGATCAGGATCTTGGAAGACTAAATCCCCCGATTTATTTACAGAAAAGTATGGACTGCCCCAACGGGAAATGTGATACAGATCATCACTATGGCTATGTGTCCACTTCTGTTTCATCGAACCTCCAACGGGCTAAGTATCGGCGACTGCGGTCGCTCCAAATCGAGCCTATGCTACTTGATTTATCGGACATGTCCACAGGGAGATGATAAATGTTGAGACGGGCTTTCTTGTTCACATTATGGCTTATTTCGACGAATGCATTTGCATCGACGCCAGTCAACGGGCCATTAAGACCGGTCGAGACGTTGCCGGTTTCGGGCGCGGTGTATCCGTTAGAAGCCATAGAGCGTGGGCAAAAGGGAATCGGTTTTACCGTTTATTCTTCGGCGGATGGACTCGAGAGTTTTGATGTTGAGATAGTTGGTGTGATGCCTGGCATGCTGGGACCAGGAGAGGACATCATCATCGCAGAGTTGGCTGGGGGCCGTATTGATGAAACTGGCGTTATCTCAGGCATGAGTGGCAGCCCCGTATACATCGATGGTAAGCTCGTCGGTGCTGTCGGTTATCGCTTTGCCGGATTCTCAAAGCGTGCGATTGCGGGCATTACGCCCATCTCACGAATGCTGAGCAACACGAATATTCGACCTCAAAAAACGGGTGGAGCGTCACGCCATCACACGTCACGGGAATATGGAAATTATGGACAGGCGGAACGGATAGCCATACCGTTGATAGCATCCGGAATCCATTGGAGAGCGCAAAATGCATTTTCGGAGATTTTGAAGGCGCGCGGCTACCAGCTCACACATGGGCAAAGTGGTACCCCTGGCTATGTTGATATCGGTGCAGGAAAAACGAACGTGGCGAAGCATCCGATGGATACATTCTTCCCTGGTAGCCCAATTGCGGGCTCCATCATCTCGGGCGATATGGCCATGAGCGGTGTTGGTACAGTCACATGGGTGAATGGAGATGATTTCCTCGCTTTTGGCCACCCATTTGAGGGGACTGGCGTATCAACAATGCCGGTTCACAGCGCGCACATTGTGACGACGATTGAAACAGCGCAAGGCTCATGGAAGATGGGCTACCCTGTCAAGCCGCTTGGTCGATTAACCCAAGATAGACTTCATGCCATTGCCGGAAATATGGCGTTAAAACCTGACACCATACCT
>JAHDGS010000071.1:0-10571 GCA_020627505.1 Myxococcota bacterium | reverse complement strand
ATTCTTTTGGAGACTGACGCTGAAACACGTGGCGATCAAAAAAGAAAGCTTCATATCGATGTGATGCGTCACCCAACTGATACCGTGATGTTTTCTTTGTTGGGATTATCATCAGCCTTATTTAATCGTGTTGATGTAGAGCTTGGTGGCTCGGTGAGGCTTGAAGCAGCATTTGTATTAAAAGACGGCCGAGTCATCCCGTTTGATTTTCGTGGTGCCGCGCGGGCTGATACGGGTTATTTCATGCCGATGGTCATGCAATTGCTTGCATCGATGAATTCGATTGAAGAGAATATCGATGCCGCACTCGAGATTGACCGTATTCAATACAAGTTTACGCGTCTCGCAGGCGTTGAAATTGCGGGTCTTGTTGGCGTAACAGAACCAGAAGCGATATCACCTGACACCACAACATTGCCATTGGACTTACGGTTTAGAACGTATCGCCAAAAAGAAAGATACTTATCGAAACAAGTGCCGCTCAGACTGCCTAAAGGCTTGCGAGAAGGAAACTACCCGTTGATGGTTGCTGTTGGCTATAGTGCGATTGCTTTTGAGCAAGAAGTTGGTCTTTTGCCTGCTGGTATGAATGTCGACGATCAAATTCGTACACTTCAGCGTGTGCCTGGGCCGTCTCAGGTATCTATTTATATGCATGTTGGTCAAGAGGGGGTTCGGATACCGGGGCAACGTGTCGCTGGGTTGAACGCGAAATTGAGAGCCGCTCTGCCTGGTGCCACATTTGAAAAAAGATGGATTCGACTCGGTCAATATGACATGGACAAATGGGTGTTGGGACAAATGCCCACAACCATCCGTGTCCGAAAAAAAGGATATGACGAATGACACCAAGACATTTCATACAATCATTATTGTCCATGTGTGTTGTGTTATCTGCATCGCAGACGTATGCCAGAGAAACACAAGCGATATCTGGCTACAAGTCATTCCGACGCGGGGAGTTTGATGGTGTTCACCTAACGGGAGAGGGACGACTCAAGAAAGGACTTGATGTTGAGAAGATATCTGATGTTTTTCCTGGGCCGGTTATTTCTCTGGCGAATGTGTCAAAAAAAATGTTTGCGATAACGGCGGCCCCAGCGGCATTATTTGAAGTTAAAGCACAGAGAGACCAAAAGGCAGCTGAGCTCTATCGTGATGAAGAAAATGTATTCGTCGATATGCAAGCTGTCGATAGTGATCGTGTCGTCATGCTATCGACGGAACCTGCGCTCTATGTTTTTGACACAAAAAGGAAAACGCTCGAGCATCATATCAACCTCGATATGAAGCTTGATGGCGCATATCGGTTATTCATGGCAAAAGACCTTTGGGTTGCTGGGGAATTTGAAGGCGCCGGTCGTATCTTACGAGTAAACGTGGCAAAAGATGCAGAGGCTCCAATTTCTATTGTCGGAGATATTGACGAAGAAATTGCAGGTTGCTTGTGGGTGAAAGGTGATGAGTCTCAGGTGATTGTGGGCGGACTTCAGCAGGGACGTGTATTCTCGTGGACAGGTCAAGGTTTTGAGACGATATACGAGAGTCACTTGGATGAAATTACGGATATTGATGTGGACGTCTCTGGACGGATATATATTGCATCGGTGGACGCATCAAAGGCATTCTCTGAGGCACGTCAAAAAGTTCTTATTCCTGAAAGCAAAAAGAAGAAAAAAAGAAATCGATCAGTGTCAGCGTCTGAGTTGATTCGGCTCAACCCAGACAGAACAATCGAGAAATTGTGGCAAGCAAAGAATCACGGTATTTTTGATATTTTACTGACCCGTCTACATGTCTATTTAGCCACAGGTGGAGGTGGCTATATATATAGACTTGATAAGTCAGGGAGCCGCGCAGCTGATTTGGTTGCACAAACGGATCGCTATGACGAGGTCACAAGCCTGTTGTGGCGTGACGAAACACTCTATGCCACGACGGTTGGTGGCTCGTCGGTTTACCGACTCGGGGATGACAAAAAACGAGGATACTGGGAATCACCTGTATTTATGTTGAGAGGTGTTTCGAAACTGGGGTACGTCCGTTGGCAGGATTTTGGTGCTGGGGATACACGGATTCAAATGCGCGTTGGGTATACCTATGAGCCAGATGCGAATTGGAGTTCCTATTCAGAATATATTGACGAAGCTGGCGTGATCGATATGCCGGTTGCGCCGTACGCTCAGATTCGCGTTGCACTTAAAGGTGAGAAAGAGCTTGAGTGGGTTCGCATCGCGTACCAACCAATTAATCGAAAACCCGATATCACACAGGTCGTCGTTTTGCCACCCAACTGGCGAATACAAAAAACACATAAAGACCCGGACCTTTCTGATTCAATGACAATCGGTGATAATACATTTTCTCGGCAATCAGGCAGCGGCGAACAAAAGATGTCTGCCAAGAAATTCTATGCACCCGGCTATCAAACGATTGCGGTGAATACAGAAGATCCTGACGGCGACAAGTTACGGTTCCGTTTCCAGATTGGGCGTGTCGATAAAAATGGAGCGGTTGGAACATGGCGCTTGGGTAAAGATTGGTCGAAAGAACCGTTCTGGTCATTCCCATATGCTGCTTTCCCAGAGGGAGATTATCGGTTTTTGGTTGAGGTCGACGATGCTTTCTCACAAGGGCTGACGAATCACTTGTCGGCGAAGGAACTGTCGACGGTCATCCAGATTAGACATCAAGCGCCACATGTTGATGAGATACGAGCTGTTCGCCATGTGAATGGTGTACGTGTGATGCTCACCGCAGCTGGTTCGGTGCCGCTTGGTGCCGCATTTTGTCATAGTTTATCTGGAGATTCTTATCCATTGAATGCGAAAGACGGTGTGATCGACCAACCTGTTGAACAGTTTGATGACATTATTCCCATATCGAAGGTCGATCGACTCGTTTGTGAAATCTACGATGAGCAAGGCCGCTCGATCACCGTTGAAACTGACATCAGCAATTGAATACACCGAAAAATCAGCCAAAACTCAGATTTATCCGTATATCATCGTATGAACGTACGACCTGCATCAGTCCAGGCTCCGCCAGTGTTGCGCGGCCAATCTTTCGCGAAGTCGAGAGCGACAGTCGAGAAGCCGTCGAGGCCACCCCAGAAAACACGTTCAGCCGCTGAGCAGCAGGCGATTGCCCAGGGACGTGTCGAGCATTTATTGAAGACATACTTTGATTATGGTCCAGACAGGGTTCAAGTGAAAATATGCCCGAAAGAAGATCCTCAATATTATATGCGAACAAATTTGTCACTCTGTGAATTCTTTAAACGTGGTGACCGGCGCGCTTATCAGGTGATTATTCACCCTGATGCGGTTGAAGAACTCGATGAAGCGGCATTTAACGCGATTTTGATTCACGAACTCGTTCATATAGAGGGGTATGTTCGAGCGGCAGATGAAAAACAACCTAATTTGTGGCAGACCATCTGGGCAAATATTCGGGGGGGATCACACCTTGAACATCAAGAAAAACAAACTGATATTCGTGCCCTCGAGAAAGCATATGACGCAGAAACAGGTTCATTTGACGCAACGGTGGTTGAGGGCCTTAAAACGTATCGTCGATGGATTTATAATAAGTTAGATACGAATGCGGCAATCATCCAAAAGAAAGAAAGATATTTGACACCTGAAGAAATTGATCACGTTGTAGAAGCTATCGAGTCAAATCCGGCGATGCTAGCGGAACTACTTGCGCATCCACCACACTAGAGTAAACCTCAACAAAGTTGATCGACGAATATCCGTTCATTTTCCCTGATTCTTCGTCACGTCCTCACAGCATATCCAGATATGCTGTTCCGGTGCTTCTTGAATCAAGAAAAATACTACGAACATCTGCCAGACCAACTCTATTGAGGTTTACTCTAAGTTGGGCATCATATTTATAGTTTACAGATGCCATTTTTTGTTGTATCGAGACTGTAAGGCGTAGCCTTCGAAACCATCCTGACATGTACAGTTTGTTTTCGGCCTCACGAACGTGTGGCCACGAAGCGCTGCAAGTATGGAGTCGTGTTATGGAACAACAACAATCTGAACCTTTTTTGCGAAGATTATCGTCGACCGAGCAACGCATTGTTGATGCGATTTCACCAATTTTAGATGTCGAACAGGTCGAGCTGGTTGCAATTCAAGTTGTGCCAGGAAAGCAGCGTGCGAAAGTGCGTCTCTTTGTCGATCATTGGGATGATGAAAAGAACCCCGCGCAACGGATTGAAGTGGGCACATTACAAAGCATCAGCCGGCAAATTAGTGTCGTCCTTGATGTCGAAGAGAATGAACGACCATTTTTTGCTGGGGCTTACCAGCTCGAGGTATCGAGTCCGGGACTCGACAGACCCCTCACTAAAAAGTCACATTTTGAGAAAGCAATACATTCGGTGGTTGCGGTTCAAGTTGATCCTGCGATCGACGGTGCGCGTAAGTTCAAAGGTGAACTCACCAAAGCAACACCAGATGCGATCGAGGTTCTTCTCGCAGATGTCGATAAGCACATCAGTTTGCCACATAGCGTGATTCGCAATGCGCATATTATTTATCAATTTTAACGCGTCGTTATTTATAAGGAGTCCAACATGATGGAAGTCGGAAATATCAATACAATCCTTGAACAAGTGAGCAAAGAGAAGAATCTCGACAAACAAATTCTGATCGATGCAATGAAAGAGGCGATGATTTCAGCGGCTCGGAAAATCTTAGGCTTGCAAGCAGAGCTTGAAGCTGAGTTCTTCGAAGAAGACGGAGAAATTGCGGTCTATGAATTCAAGACGATTGCGCGAGAGGTCACAAATCCCTCGATTGAAATCTCGTATGAAGATGCAAAAGCTCAAGCCGAAATAGAAGGGCATGAACTGTCTGAAGAAGATATTGGCGAAGAGTTTGGTTTGCGGATTCGCTCAAAAGAATTTGGGCGGATTGCTGCACAGACGGCAAAACAAGTTATCATTCAAAAAATTCGCGAGGCCGAACGTTCAACTGTGTTTGATGAATACAAAGACCGGAAAGATGAACTCGTGACCGGTATCGTCCGTCGTTTTGAGCGCGGCAATGTTATCGTCGATCTGGGTCGGGCAGAAGCGGTTATGCCATATCGGCAGCAAGTGCCGAGAGAAAATGTACGTGCGGGTGACCGGGTTGTTGCTTATGTTTTAGATGTACTTGAAGCGGCACGTGGATCTCAGATTATTTTATCAAGAACCAGTGAGCAGTTGGCTGTTAAATTATTTGAACAAGAGGTGCCCGAGATTAAAGATGGCGTGATTGCGATTACTGCTGCGGCTCGAGAGCCTGGCGTCAGAACGAAAATCGCGGTTGTGTCACGTGACCCAGATGTCGATGCAGAAGGGGCATGTATTGGTTTGAAAGGCGCTCGTGTTCAGGCTGTTGTTCAAGAACTGAGAGGCGAGAAAGTCGACATTGTTCGTCACGATGAGGATGATGCACGCTTTGTTTGTAATGCGCTTTCACCTGCGCAAGTCACACGTGTGTTGGTTGACGAAGAGAACCACGGTATGCAAATCGTTGTTCCTGACGACCAGTTGAGTCTTGCGATTGGGCGCCGGGGGCAGAATGTTCGTCTTGCCGCCCAACTCACAGGTTGGAAACTCGATATCACGTCTGAGACGAAAGTTGCTGAAGAGCGTGAAGTTGCCTGGGAAAGCCTCGCCCGAATTGAAGGGCTAAATGATATCCTCGTTCAAACACTATATAACCATGGCTTTAGAAGTGCGCAAGATATTGTTGAAGCCGAAAGTGAGTTCATTTTATCAATTCCAGGTTTTGATAGTGTTGAACCGGATGATTTAAAAGCACGTGCAAGTGCCGTTGTCGAAATCGAAATTGAAGAACGTAAAGCAATGTCTGTAGAGGCCCGTAAGCATGCTGATGTCCTACTGAAGGCAACCAGGCAAGATGATGTAGGTGGTGCATCTGTTGAACGTCTCAATGCTTATCAGTCTTACCTTGAAGAAGGTCTCTCGTTTTTGGATATGAAGACAGTGTCAGACCTGTACTTTGATCATTGGGAAGAGCGCCTTGAAGAGAGCGTCGGCTTATCGGAATCCAAGGCGAAGGTCCTTCGCTATGAGGCTGGGCAATGGATCGCACAGCACGATAACGGATTTGAAAATCAAATCGATGTGCCGACGGATGCTGAAGTCAAAGAAGCAGAAAACTTCGATGCAAGCCAAGCTGGCCCAGCCGAACAAGATCCGCTTGTTGAGGATGGTACCGATGTCGCGGAAGAAGCTGCGGCGCCGGCCTAGTATGAAGAACAGTCCAGAGCGGACATGCGTCGGCTGTCGTCAAACCGGTCAACAAGCAGATTTTGAACGATTTGTTCTGGATTCTGCCCGACGTGTTTCTCTCGATGTTTCGCGAAAACTACCAGGACGAGGGGCGTGGCTGCACTTGAATGCGGCGTGTTTTGAGCTTGCAGAACGGCGAAAAGGTTGGCAACGGGCATTTCAGCCGCCTGTTCTTGTTCCTGATGTTTTTTTCGAACAATGTCGTCA
This sequence comes from Myxococcota bacterium, assembly GCA_020627505.1. Classification (GTDB taxonomy): domain Bacteria; phylum Myxococcota; class UBA727; order UBA727; family JAHDBA01; genus JAHDGS01. Next base: position 4,042 of record JAHDGS010000071.1, on the reverse strand, counting down.
GATATGTGAGAAAGAGATCCTTGCAATTGCCCAGCGTCAACGGCAGACAGGGGACCTCGTACTCGGCATCGACCCCGTTAAGTCTCAAATCGCAGATTTGGATGCTGTAATATGTTCTGCAACATGCCGGACAGGTGTCATCGAATTTTTGAGGCAATCGGCATTGCCGGTCGTACAGATCCAGTTATCCGAGCACCAAATTGGCGAATGTATTGGGCTTTTAAAGCCGGTTCACGTGCTTGGTTTATCCAGATTATCATCTCGATATCGAGAGCGGCTGACAAGATTTATTGGGGCGGCTGACATGAAGTCTCGAAAGTCGTCCAAGTCTATTTAACACCGTAAAAATAATGATATATAGGCCCTGTTGGGCCTTGCGTGAACGTTTTAAGCGTCGTAGACGTTAGCGTGTGACAGCGATCGAGGTCTCTGCTCCCAAGGATAAAAAGTATGCGTGTACATGAGCTGGCAAAAAAATTGAATCTGTCGAATAAAGACGTCCTGACAAAACTTCAGGCAGCAGGCTTCGACGTGAAAACACACTCGAGTGGTGTTGATGAGCAGGCAGCGATGAAAGTGCTTGATGGTGGCACAACAGAAGATAAGCCAGCACCCAAGCGACGCATGATGATTCGTCGTCGCAAGAAGACTGAAGAGGCACCTGTCGAAACGTCGGCACCAGTCGTCGAGACGCCTGAGATGACTGAGTCGGTCGAGGATATTGTTGAGGCGTCAGCGGAGGCAGTAGCGCCTCAGGCGCCGTCTGTTGAACAAAACGTTGATGCCGTCGACAGTCAAAATGAGCCTCCTGCAGGAATTCAACCTGTTGTGGAAGCAGCCAATGCCGTCATTGAAACGACAGCAACACCGACAGATACGAAAACAGATGACGTCAAGACAGCGCAGGTTGCAGCACCTGCTGCAGAAGAGCCTAAAAAAGCAAAAGCAGCTGAGCCCACAAATATTGTTCGACGCATAGACCCCGAGGCAATTAAGAATAGACTTCAAGCTGAAGGTCGAAAGTTTTCGCCCGGTCCGAGACGCACATTCTCTAAAGTGAAAGAATTTAAGGTCGTGAATGACCGTTTTGGCTCAGGTCCTCAAATTGTTGATGTGAGTAACCAGCGTGGCGGTGCCCGTCCAGGTGCCAACAACAAAAAAGGTGGTGGCGGTCGAAGTACGAATTACCGTGAGTCACGCGAACAACGATCGGCACAAGGTTTTTGGCTAAACCCAGGCAAGAAAAAGAAAAATGGGAAGCGCGGTAAATCAACAGAGATTACAACAGCTGCAGCGCATAAACGTGTCATCGAAATGACAGACTCGATATCAGTAGGCGATCTTGCTCACCAAATGGCCGTCAAAGGTGGCCAGGTTGTTGGTAAACTCATGCAAATGGGCATGATGGTGACAGTGAATCAGTCTGTTGACTTTGACACAGCGACACTTGTGGCTGCAGAGTTCGATTTTGAAGTTAAAAACGTCAAGGTAGACGATACTGATCTCATCGAACAAAACATCGAAGCGCCTAAGGAAGCGAACAAGGCCCAGCGCCCACCTGTTGTCACTGTCATGGGGCATGTCGACCACGGTAAAACAAGTCTCCTCGATTATATTCGCTCATCACGGGTTGCGAGTGGGGAAGCGGGTGGCATCACGCAACATATCGGCGCATATACTGTTGATACGTCCAAGGGACAAATTACATTCTTAGATACACCGGGTCATGCCGCCTTTACAGCGATGCGTGCGCGCGGAGCGACCGTGACCGATGTTGTCATTTTGGTCGTTGCTGCAGATGATGGCGTCATGCCACAAACTGCAGAGGCGATAGCACACTCCAAGTCAGCAGGTGTGCCACTTGTTGTCGCTGTGAATAAATGCGATAAACCTGATGCGAAACCAGAACGTGTGATGCAGCAACTGACTGAACACGAACTCGTTCCTGAAGAGTGGGGCGGAGATACAATCATGGTGAACGTATCCGCACATACCGGCGAGGGTGTTGAAAGCCTACTTGAAGCGGTGGCGCTTCAGGCTGAGGTATTAGAGCTCAAAGCAGATCCAACAGTGCATGCTCGTGGAACCGTGATAGAAGCACAACTTGATAAAGGACGCGGTGCCGTCGCAACACTTCTTATCAGTGAAGGGACGTTAAAACCCGGGCAATATATGGTTGCAGGTCAGTATCATGGACGTGTTCGGGCTTTACTCGACCACACAGGCGCTCGATTGAAAGAAGCTGGTCCGGCATCTCCTGTACAAGTATTGGGGCTATCAGGTGTGCCCACTGCTGGTGACCGTTTTGATATTGTTAAAAATGACAAGATGGCGAAACAAGTCGCTGAGATGCGTACGCAGAAACAGCGTGATGCAGACTTGAAGAACAGCACGAAAGTTTCACTCGAAGATTTCATGAACAAAAAATCGGGTGACAGTGAGAAGTTTGACATCCGATTGATCGTCAAAGCAGATGTGTCTGGCTCAGCAGAGGCATTATGTGAGGCGTTGAAAAACCTCGCAACCGAGCGAGTGAATGTCACAATCGTTCACTCAGGCGTGGGTACGATTACCGAAAATGATGTGAATCTTGCGATGGCGTCAGAGGCAATTGTGGTTGGTTTTAACTCGAAACCAGACAACAAAGCGAATGCGCTTGCTCAAAATGAACAAGTCGACGTCCGAAGTTATTCTGTTATTTACGAGGCGCTCGAAGAAGTTCGTGGCGCGATGGCGGGCTTGTTACCACCGAAGATGACTGAAGAAGAACGCGGTGAAGCAGAAGTGCGCGCAACATTCTCTGTGCCAAAACTCGGTATGATTGCTGGTTGTTATGTCTCTGCAGGTAAGGCCATGCGTGGTGGTATGGGACGTGTATATCGTGGAAAAGAAGAGATTGCTGCAGGTGAAATCGTCAGTCTCAAACGCTTTAAAGATGATGCGAAAGAAGTTGCGGCCGGGCTTGAGTGTGGTGTTGCGATTCGAGGCTTCAAAGGATTTCAAGAGAATGATCGGATTAAGTTCTTCGAACTGATCGCGGTCCCACAAGAGCTTGGAACGCCAATTAGCGAGATGGAGCCGAAGAAAGGTGGTGACGCTTCGGATGCGAAGTCATGACCCGATTGCGTGTGCAACGCGTCAATGAACTGATACAACGGGTTCTAGCTGAAGAAGTTACCAAAAAACTGAACTCGGCGATCAAGGGCTTCGTCACGATTCGTTCTGTTTCGACAAATCGTGATTTCTCACAAGCTGATGTATTCTTCTCTGTGTTTGGTGCCGATGAAGATGTCGCGCAAGCGCAAGAAGTCTTCGAAGAAGCTCGGGCGAACCTTCAGACGGCAGTTGGCCGTGAGGTGAGGTTAAGACATACACCTCAGTTGAATTTTATTTTTGATGATGGTGAAGGCCGTGCTGCACGCATCGACCGACTACTGGATGAAGAAAAAAGAACACGAGAAGAAAGTGGTGCTGATGCATCCGCATCGTGATGTAATCTAAATTCATGTCATATATCGAGGAGCAGATTGTATGAAACGTCTTTTTGGGACTGATGGGATACGTGGACGAGCCAATGAGTTTGGTATGCGACCAGATGACTGCGTTCGTCTTGGGCGTGCACTTGGTTTGTTGTTGCATTCTGAGGATATGGGATGGCCTGAACGTGATGCGCCATGGGTGGTACTCGGGAAAGATACACGTCTCTCTGGTTATATGATTGAGATGGCGGTGGCTTCTGGTTTGTGTAGTGCAGGGGTGTATGTCCGTCAGGTCGGCCCGCTTCCGACGCCTGGTGTCGCTTTCGTAACACGCTCCATGCGGGCTGATGCCGGCATCATGATTTCTGCAAGTCACAACTCTTATCATGATAATGGTATAAAAATATTTGGACACGATGGGTTCAAACTGTCAGACGCGCTTGAGGAAAAACTTGAACGCATCATGTTGTCGGAGGATGTAAACGCCGGCTTGGTATTTAACGAGCAAGTCGGTCGTGCAAAACGTTTTGACGATGCTGGTGCCAGATATGTGGAGTTTGTTA
>JAHDGS010000070.1 GCA_020627505.1 Myxococcota bacterium | reverse complement strand
ATACTGTAAATGCATCGGACGAACGGTTTGATAATATTGATCGCGAACCGACTGAAACGTTCGACCACGCTGCTCGATATCACGACGAATACGCCGAAACACACGAATATCAGCGGCCGTGTCGACAAATAATTTTACATCAAATAAGTTCCGTAATTCGCGGTCAACAAAGGTGAGAATTCCTTCCACAATCACAACACGACCCGGCTCAACGACTCGTACACTTTCTGTCCGACTATGTGTCGTAAAGTCATATTGTGGGGCATGCACTGTTTTCCCTTCTTTGAGGGCGGTGACATGTTCTATTAGGAGCTTTGTGTCCAATGCATCAGGATGGTCAAAGTTCAGTAATGCCACTTCTTCAGCAGTGAGCTCTTTATGGTCGTGATAGTACCAGTCATGTTCAATGATCTCACATGAGTTCTCCGGCATTGAAGCAACCAAACGACGGGCGATGGTGCTCTTCCCTGAGCCTGTTCCACCTGCAATGCCAATAATGAGTGTATCCGACATGATCTTTTACAGTCTATAGCAGTATTTTGAATGCGCAACCGTTCTTGTCACCCTCAAAAAAAACAGCTAACCATGGGCAACCATCGCGGAGTATATATTATGTGTGGAATAGTTGGATACATCGGAGATAAGATCGCTGAAGATATTCTGGTTGAAGGGCTTTCAAAGCTTGAATACCGAGGCTACGACTCAGCAGGTATTGCCACAATTGTTGAAGGCGACACCATCCGTCGGCGTCAGGTTGGCAAATTGATTCAGCTTCGAAATGAACTCGCCAACTCACCCTGCCCTGGGACAATCGGTATTGGTCACACCCGCTGGGCGACACATGGCGCACCGACACAAGATAATGCCCACCCGCATCATCATGCCGGTATTACCGTGGTTCATAATGGTATTATTGAAAATCACCATTCACTGCGTGAAGAACTTCGCGAAAAAGGCCATACCTTTTCCTCGGAGACAGATACTGAAATCATCGCACATTTAATCGGTCGATATCGTGGTGAAGGCCAAGATATGCTGACGGCTTTACGCACGACACTAGGTCGAGTTGAAGGTGCTTATGCGATCGCCGTTCTCGATCAGCTAGACGACAGCCGTATCGCGTTTGCCCGAAAAGCAAGTCCTTTAATTGTTGGTATCGGTCAGTCAGAGAACTTTCTCGCGTCAGACATTCCTGCCGTGCTCTCGCATACCCGTTCATTCGTTTTTCTTGAAGATGGCGATCATGGCTTTATTCACCACGGCAAGGTTGAGATCTATGATGAGCACGAAAATGCTGTCGAACGACCGATTAAAACCGTAGATTGGTCACCTGTGATGGCAGAGAAAGGTGGCCATAAACACTTCATGCATAAAGAAATTTATGAACAACCCCGTGCCATTGCAGACACACTGCGTGGGCGTATTCAACCGGGTACACTCGAAACAACCTTATCTGAAATCAATACAGAAATTCTGAATTCTATTGAGCGCATCATCGTTGTTGCTTGTGGAACAAGCTATCATGCGGGTATGACAGGCCGTTATGTCATCGAGAAAATGGCACGCCTACCGGTTCAAGTTGAGCTTGCATCAGAGTTTCGATATCGAGATCCAATACTCAACGATAAAACCTTGGTCTTGGCCATATCACAGTCGGGTGAAACAGCCGACACCCTTGCCGCGCTCAAAGAAGCGATTGAAAAGGGTGCGCCGATTATGGCGATTTCTAATGTGATCGATTCAGCGATCCCCCGTTTATGTGAACCAAGTGGTGGAACACTCTATACTCGTGCCGGCCCTGAAATCGGTGTTGCTAGTACAAAGGCATTTACGACACAACTTGTTGCTCTCAACCTACTCGCGATCGAACTCGCTTCTGTCAGAAAGACATGCTCAGACAAAACAATCGAAACTGCGATTGACGCGCTCACTCGACTGCCTCGCGAAATCGAAAACTTGCTCGATCTTGAAGATGATATCAAAGCCGTTGCTAGAGAATACGTCAAGGCAGACAATATGCTCTATCTTGGCCGTGGTTCGATGTTTCCGATCGCACTTGAAGGTGCCCTCAAGCTGAAAGAGATTTCATATATTCATGCTGAAGGTTATGCTGCAGGTGAGATGAAACATGGCCCAATCGCATTGATCGATGAGAATATGCCTGTTGTTGTGATTGCAACACCGGGACTTGGCTATGAAAAAGTGGTCGCCAATCTTGAAGAAGTGAAAGCTCGCGGCGGCAAAATAATCGGTGTTGGGCATGAAAGCGACGCCCACTTAAAATCACTCAGTGAACAGATGATGCCAATCAACGGGTCAGAAGATTCGGTTTCGACTGTGCTGGCGTCGGTGCCATTACAACTGTTTTCATATCATATCGCTGACCTGCGTGGGACAGATGTCGACCAACCGCGTAACCTCGCAAAGAGTGTGACTGTTGAATAAAAGGGGGATGTCCCATCCCCCTCGAAGCCACCGCACATGTCGCTGGCTTCTCACCCCAATCGCACAAGTGCGGCTTCCGCATTTATGAACCAAATATACAATTAAACATGACTCATATTATTATGCGAGTTTATGTGACTATTGAATAAAAGGGGGATGCCCCATCCCCCTCTAAGCCACCGAGTCACTTAATCTTCATCAATCCCAAAAACACCAGACTCAGCGAGTTGAATCTGTGTTTCGACAAGCTTGCCGTTTACCACTTCATACAGGGCATCTTTCTTTTGGTAACCTTTTTCGATACGAATATCGATATAATCACCATCTTTGGCTTCAAGCTCAATTTGCCGGCCATTTAATACTTTAATCTCATCACCTGTCATCTGGTTTCGCGCAAAGCATTCATAGCTTGGACAAAAACCAACACCTTGTTCGATATAGCCCGTACCCGTAACAATTTCACTTGTAATTTCAAAAGCGGCATCACGAATTTCTTTATCTTGTTCCATGCCAATCGCTGCTTTGAATCTTTTATTCAGCCCATTCAAAAAAGAACCGTTCCAGTAACGATAATCATTATTACCGTCACTAACTTTATTTTTCCAATATGCAGAGCGAATCCCCCCTCCATTAAAACTCTTAAACAAGTCTAGGTTTTCGTTTTTCGCAATTTGACTCGACAACTCGACCTGAATAGCTGGAGAGTAATCTCCGTTATCTGCTACAATTCGAATATCAAGTAAATCTTCATGCTTTAGGTCATTATTATTCAAATAATCTTCTTGAAACGAGATTGCGCCTGTTCGCGTTTTCAAATCATAACCTGTGAGCGCAAGTGTGATTGCATCACCTTTTTCAAAAGAAGCCAATGGTGTCTTCGAACGATTGATGATCTGCAGGCTGCTATTTGGCGGCACGTTTTCAAGTTCGATGTATGCAGGAGAACTGAGTTTTTCTTCAGCATCTTGATTCTGATATAAATCAAAAATCATCGCCGCTTTGATTTTTGGTGCGTCAAGTTTTGGGTCTGATGTCTCAACAACTTGACGAACATTTACACGTTGGCGTTTACCGATTACTGTCATTTGATCCTCCAATCATAGATTTATATGGCGGGATCCGTATTTTGGCGGGATCTTTAGGGTAAAATTAAGATAATAAATATAAATGGTTATACCGATCTACATCGCTCTGGTTATTCAAAGGTCCAGGCCTTCGACAAGCTCAGGGAGCAGCAAAAGTACAAATTAATTTTAACTGATAAGGGCCCAATCTACAAATTAGGCCATGACGGAGAGTGTGCAGCACACTCAACGCCATGTGAAGTACATCCTAAACCTTCAACATATTCTTTTTTATGGTCGTGGCAACCACACGTTGTATATACACCCTCACAGCCTCGAAGTCTCGAATGACTTGACACATAACCACATCGATAAAATTGGTCACAATTCAGCTCTCCATAATAACCACCTGTTATCTGACACACATCTTCTGACGTACATTCAGGACAGCCATCGCCGTTTAAGTCTGCGATATTTGGTTTGTCTGCGGGACAACTGCTTGGGGCAAGCACTTCACCACAATGGTCTCTACAATCACGATCACACAAAAAATTGGTTGCCGGCACAACCGTACCATCGGGACAACGCATGAGGTCACCAAGCCGACATGCACCGCGCTCTTCTTGGCACTCATAGCATCGGTTTATAGAATAGTCTGCTTCAACAACGAGTTCTCCTTCTTCACAAGCCATCGGATCGTCTACTTCACATGAGGCCGGACATAAAAAGTCACATGAAGCACCTCGACGATAGGAAACTGAGCCATCAACACAACGTAGAACATCCCCAGGACATCCGTCACTCGAGCCACCAAAACAAGTGCCACAACGACCTATATTCTCAACAGCTGTCGTCCCATCTCCACATTCATCATCAACCTCAAAGTAACAGTGGTCACGACAATCATATTGACAATCATCACCTGATGGCAGTACTTGCACACCATTCGGACAAACATATATTTCAGCATCACAACCATCTGGTACTGCGACACAAGATCGACAACCAAACCCTTCCGTATCAACAGCAACTTGTCCTATTGGACAACCGCTATCATCCAAATCTTCTGCGCAATGCTCACGACAATCTAATGTACACGTCTCGGATTCAGCTTCGACAACAACACCATCCGGACATTGTACTTCCGATGGCGAACAGCTTTCTATGATATGTTCTTCTTCAGGTGGTACATCACCAACAGGTTCTATTTCGCAACGTGTACTGCACCCGTCACCATTAACAGTATTCCCATCATCACAGGACTCTAGCGCTTCTACGATCCCATCTCCACATCGGTTTTCTTCAAACAAATAATTGAGGCGCGTGCAGCTACTGGTGTCAGCGCCAAGACATAACTGACATAAGGAAAAAATTAATACGAAACGGCAAAAGCGAATACGGGCAGCGTCAGCTATCACAATCAACCCCTAGGTTTGTGCAGCCAAGTAGCAGGTCATAATCCTGTCCAATCGGACACTGACAATCAATATATGTTGCGCCGCTACATTCTTCCGTTAGTCCTCGGTATGTTGCTTCTCCACAAACAAAGATTTCGTCGCAACCGATGGTTTCGAATCTTCCATTTGTTGCCCAACAAGGTCCTTCTCCGACACACTCCGGACAACCATCTCCATTGATATCGGCAGGGTAACGTCCATCTCCACATGAGTCAGACTCCAGCTCGACGGTACAATGTTCGCGACAGTCATAGTCACAATCTGAATTGAATACAGGAACTTCCGTTCCATCCGGACACAAATACGTTTCAGGACAAATATCTGGCCGCATTTCGCACCAGTAGCATCGTTCTCCACCAACCAAAACAGCACGTTCGATGGCACGCTCATTGGACGGACACTCTTCAGGATGTCGAATATCGCAGGCTTTATTACACTGATGCTCACAATTATCACCGGTTCGATTGACGATACGTGTGTCATTGCATGCATCAACATCTAAATCACAACCAGAACTTGCTCCGCCATAACAATCTCCACAACCATCTTGGTTGATATCGATCGCTTCATCTTCACTATTGCCAAATAGATCGGGACAAGTATCTCCTATCTCGAAATAACAATGCTCACGACAATCAAATGTACATGTATCCAAATCAACTTCGACCGATGTCCCATCTGGACACTTGATTTCAGATAGCGGACACTCTGGTAATTCAGTGATATCATCAGGCGTTTCCTCAGAAGAATCTTGGCGAACTTCAATAAGACATGATTCAGAGCACCCATCTCCATTTTGTGTATTCCCATCATCGCATGTCTCCGGGGACACGATGATGCCATTACCGCATATGTCATCTTCAAATAGATAATTAAGACGCGTACAGCTGCTGGTGTCAGCCCCCAAAACCAGGAATAATGGCAGCAGCCAAAGATATTGCCTCAACATTTGCCATACAGATTTTTTCACAGCGAATAATTGAGATGTATTTGTCTCATGTCTATGCGGCGCAAAAATTGGTCTGCCCATGATCATCCATCACTATAAACCAAGATCAGGGCGTTTAAGTCGAAGCGCTTCAAATAGCTCGATGGCACCTTCTCCTGATAAAGTTTGTCCCCCGAAGATGTCCATGGATTTTTCAGAGAGTGGGCGGCGAATTTGCTTAAGCTGCGCACGGACGTTTTGGGAACGCTCTGGGTTGACGATTCCTTCAGTACGATGAGACGTTCGTTTGATATCCATTGATTACCCCTTCTCAAAAAATGTTGCCGTCAGGCGATGATGTCGTTTTTCATGCACTGTCTTTGTACCAACTTGATGTCCTAAACTTTCAAATAACTGTCCCGCTGTTTGTTCTGGTGCCATGCCATCCTGCATCATAAACGCTTCTCTAAAGATTCGTTTAATCGCTAACAAGAGTTTCGGTTCAGGCGGATATGTTTCATAATGTTGCGCGAGTTCTTTTTTAAGAAATTCAGTCGAGCCAGAACCATGAGATGGCCCAACGATCTTCAATACAAATGCTTCAAAAAATCGGCGTAACCCCTCAGGTTGTTGCTCTTGCTTCAAATCGAGTGCGGGTGCGAGCAAAAGAGGCAACACATGTTCGACATCTTCTTTTTGATGAACGAATCGCCCCTCACCATCTTGTAAGGCAATCAAATCGATCAATTGGTCGACGACAGACATACTTTAGTATCAAGAACCCATCCCCAATTTTCAAATTATCGAGCGACTTGCCTCATTTAGAAGCGTTTCGCCGACATTTATTCGAAATTGGACCGGCATGCATGACGTCCGAACTTCTCATATTGTATATTGCTTTGTTTCAACCATGATTGAGCAGCTTCACAACCATTCATTTCAGCCGCCGCGGTCATATAGTTGATGAATGTATCTTTATGACGATGCTTCAGCGCTGCTCGCCGTAGAATTTGCTGTGCATAATGAATAACTGATTTTGGATAATGTAGTCGCGTTGAAATATCGAGTAAATATAACTTTGTCTCAGCAATTAAAGCGCCACTTTGAAAACGATCTTCATACTCTTCGAAATAGCGCTGTGCCGTTTCATATTTTTTTTGTTTAAAGGCTTTTAGTCCTCGCGCATAGACCTCTGTCGGTTTTAGCTTTTCTGGCAACGGTTCAACATCCAGCGATTCTTGAGATAGGTCAGGAACAATATTATCATCTCGAGTTTTTTTCAATTGTGGCTTACGACGCTTATAAGGTTGACGTGATTTTACAGAGTCATCCTGAACCTGCTCTTCAATATTTATATCATCACCAACAAATGTCTCAACAACATATGTGTTACTGGCTTTGTCATCATTGTCAGTAATAACCATGGCAGGCTCAGGTTTTTGAGGGTCATCTTGATTAACCCACATATAGCCTAGTCCTGCTGTCACAATGCCGACTGCTGCGAGTATCGTTACTTTAGCTGCTGTAAAAAAACCTGTTGAGGCACCAGGCTGTGCACTGGTTAAAAAATAAGACAATGCAAGTGCGCCTGACACCTTTTTCCAAACCCGTTCTCGATTGGGCGGTTTGATGACCGCGTCATAGTCTTTTTTCTCAACATCCAGTTGTTCGAGAATATTGGAATCATGATCAATCATCACGTCCTCCTTCGGTCTCGAGCTGCGCCTGAACGGCCTGAAAACGCTCTATAAACTTCTTTCTCGCCGCACGAATACGCGAATTCACCGTCCCCATAGGAATATCAAGGCGTTGCGCAATCTCTCGCTGCTTATATCCTTCTAAGTCATGCAAAATTAAAATCTCCTGATGTACCTCTTCCAACATCATGATCGTCTCTCGAATGGCCAGAATTTTTGCGTGCTCACGTTTCGTCGACATCGACTCATCTCTGTCACTGCGAATGTATTCATCATCTGGGCGTTCAAGCCGCTTCTTACTTCGGAAATAGTCTTTCACCTTATTTTTCGCGATCATATACAAATATGCACGCATGTTTTCTATGGTGCGTTCCTGCTTAATCGCCCGAGCTAATGAAATGAACGTTTCAGCTAACATATCCTCCGCAACCTGTTGCGAAGGTGTAATATGCCTTAAATAGTGTCCAAGCTCTTCGGCGTATTGTTCATAAACATCTTGTAGACGTGCGCTTTCTTCACGAGATAACTTGCCTGCCGATGCGATAATTGGCTCGGTAATCTCATTGATAAAGTCTGCCTGCGTCATCATGATAACTTCCCTAATGAAGACGTTTAGCAGTCGCATTTTCACGATCGTTGGCAAAAAAGAAATGGTATCGTATATCAAAGAGCACAAAATCACGCGGTGACGTGTAAGTTGATGTGCGTCCAACAAAAGCTGTTTGAATAAATTGACGTTGGTACCCCAGGCTCAATGTGACAGGCATCTCACCAAATCGATAATCAAAGCCGAGTTGCATCGATGGGTTAATCAGATTTGGGCGAAACCGAGAACCTGATGTCCGATCTGACATCACAAAAGCGCGCTCTAAAGTAATACCCCCAAGTAGATGAAGCCCGAGTCCTTTCCGTGTATTTCGACGCGCATAACTGTCACTCAAAAAAACATTAAACCCAACCAGACCTGATAAGGTGCCAATCTGTAGCCGATCAACATCTAAATCGACTGGTTGATAGAGTGCTAAACGCATTTGTCCTCGAAAAGCGATTCGATTCCTCACATTTGTTTCAAAAACCAGTGGAATAGAGCCGCCAAAAACGTTTGGAGATAATGAAGCGCTACCCCCCAGGCCAATCGACCATGTACTTCGTAAGCGAGAACGTTGCTCTCCATATAAATCAAGGGTCCTCGAGCCGCGCGGAGTATTTCTGCCTTCTAAGCGCTTCATTTGATGTAATGAAGATTGCTCTCGCTCAAGCCAAAAATAGATGAGCTCTGGGAGCTCCTGACAAGCCTCGCCAGTTAATTGCCAGTCTTTCACAAGTTTCGCTTTGTTGGCTCCATGATAGCGGGTTTTGATGATGGTATTGTCCTTTTTATCGAACATGACATCAAGGGCATCATTTTCAGAGAAATTCTTCTTTCGAAGCAGGTCAAACGCACCAGAAGAAACACAGGGCTGTCCCTCTAGCCGAACAGTCATCGCGTATGAGGCATCCGCCCACATCTGAACGAGACCCAGACACCACAAGATCAAAAATGGCGAACGAATTATCTGTAGCACAAGTGATTTTGAAACCGAATGCGCGCTAAATCAAGTTTCAAACATCAAAAACGCGTCACAACAGCTAAACGGATACCACTAAAAGCTGGATATATCCGACAAACACCTGCAACACATTTCAGCCCACCACGTTGATGACCAAAAGTGCCACGTAATTTCAGCCAGTCTTTCGGCTCCCACGACAAAATACCCGCATAAAACAATCGTCGAATTCCCGGAAACTGATTCACAGTATCATAACCAAGTTCAAAGGTAGCCCCACCCAAGCCAGCCTTTTCAACTCCGAAAAAACTGCTTCCAAATAAAGCCGGCTTTTTCCCAAACCGTCGCAGTTGTGTATTTGATGTCACATGTAGCGCGACGCCCTTGCCAAGCTCATGGACTGCGTCGATATCGAAGTGATAAATGGTTCGATAAAATTCCCCCTGGGTCGCAAAATAATCATCTCGATAGCCAAGCTGAAGCTCAAAACGACTAGCGCCACCAGCATAGGCTTTGCGTGCCCCGGCAAACGCATGTCGAACCCGAAATCCAGTTGTTTCAGGTAGACCTTCAAAACGATATGTGCCATCGATATAAAAACCTAAATTCCGCTCTATATCGAAGTAATCGAGCCGTATTCTCGCACCTTCAACATCAACAATATCAAAAATTTCCTGATCAAGCCGCATGAGCGTTGTTGGACGGTTGTATATAAATTGATTTTGAACGGCACTATTCTGGCTACCTTCAATCCGCCAATTCGACATTTTTTGCCCTTCAAATAAGGCTGATAGCTGCCCAAATTGAGCCAGGAGACTACCATAATAAACGGAACCGCTAAATTCATTCCCCGCTAACATTCGACGCTGTTGATCTATTTCAAAATACCCACTCAACCATGGTGTTATTTTCACTAAATCAAGAGACAAGCCAGCTGAGAGCGTTTGATCTTTTACATCTGGAATCAGCGAAAATTGTGGCTGAATAAAAGATGAAAACAAAGAGAAACCATTTCCATTTTTCATTCGATACGTATAGTTCCCACCGCCAACAATATCATTGACGTTCAGCGTAAACCGCTGCGAAACTGGATCGATATTCACTGTATTAGCAAGACCAATCGAAGCGCGTGCTTGGTGACGACCATATTGATAAGATACGCGACCACCACGAACTGTAATATCAATTCCAGCTTCATCGAGCTTTCTGAGACTCAACACAAAACCGCGACCATATTGTTCATAATGATCGCCAAGTTCGACCTTCCATCTGTTGAGCTGAACTTCATATTTTGCACGCTCAAGGACGGCGAGCGAACGATATGCATCCGATGGGGCATCACGAAGACCAAATGCATCTAGACGTATCCAAGCCTGATGACGCCCATAGCCAGCCTTCAGGTTTAGGCGTTCAATCGCGATTTGATAGTTATCATCATCTAGTTGGCCGTTTTGATTATCACCTCGAATTTCTCCAATTGTGGTTGAGGTAATTTCTTTCGTGAGTTTGGGTTTTGATTCTGATGACTCGGTCGAGCTTGGAGATTCACCTTCTGTGCCAAATACTTGAAATGAGAAGAGCACACTGCTCATGGCGAACAATATAAGCCGCCGCTTGACGATAATATTCATAATAATGAATTATTTCTCTTTGAGTAAGGACAGGATCCCTTTGAGATATTTTTTCTCGTCACCAGGTGCATAGCCTTCATGTCGATAAGCAACTTTACCTGATTTATCGATCAACAATCCAAACGGATTGTTGCCTCTCGGATTCAACGTGTTTGCGATTGCACCACTGGCGTCATGAACCACCGGGAATTTAAAGCCACGTTGTTTCACAAGTGAGGTCACTTGCGCTGCAGTTTCGGGACCATCGGTCGCGATCGCAACGATATTCACGCCTTTGCCACTCAACTTTTCGTAATATTTCGAAAAATATGGCAACTCTTGCAAACATGGTCCACACCATGTCGCCCAAAATGTAATGAGTGTGACCTGACCTTTGAGCGCATCTTGATTGAATTGCTGACCATCAAGCGTAGTCGCTGAGAAGCTTTGCGTTTGTTGGCGATCAGCCTTTGCGATAAGCCCTTTTGCATATGTCGGGGCTGACATTACCAAACACGTGATCAATAAAAGTAATCTGCTTTTCATCATGTCCTCCATAGACGCGCTCAGTCTAAAAATTATTCACCTAAAATTGCTTTAACAGAATTGAGACTTGTCGAGCCTGTCCCTGAAGTCTCAAAGGTTTCCGCTTCGAGATCGAGCAGCGCATTATACGGCGCTGTGCCCGTACTAAAGAACTGAGATGCAAATTCTTTTGAAACAGTTGTGAGTTTAGCTGCTTCAAGTTCATGACGACCTTGCCAATCAGTCATCGTTCGCTCCGTCGCGGCTTCGTTCGCACCGTCTTCGAATAGCATCATCAATACGGCGACATCGTCACGCCCGGCAATTTCTTCGAGTTCAGATTGTTCGTTGTGACAGGCATTACACCAATCAGCACCAAATGAAATCACAAGCCGTGCAAAACCTTGCCCTTTCAAGTCGGCAATATTGTATGTTGAACCATCATGTAAGATAAATGATTCCGAAAAGAAGTCTTTTTCGGCTTGTTCTTCAGCCGTCAGCTGTGTCCCTGTGCCGTCACCTGTTCCGTTGCCATTGCCAGTGTCCAGAGGTGTTGGCGTTGTACTACTTGCCGTCGGGCCACATGCCGCGCCTAAAAATAACAACCCACAAATTGAAAATATTTGATGCTTTTTGAACATAAAAAAACCTCCGTTCTAACAGCGTACACTTCGTACGGTGCAATTCCAACTGCCGTTACATCTTTTCGGTCATTTGACGGATAAGCAATGACACATACGAAGTTCTTTGATGATAGATCTGTCTTCGATAAAACCCTTGCAGCCGCCACACGAGTTGATACGATTTGGAAGAGGTTGAATATGAGATTGATAAAAGCGACAACGGTCATGGCATTTCTCACCGCACTATTCGCGTGCCCAGCTGAAGAGCAAATACAAACTGATGCAGGTATTTCGCCGCCTGTCGAGATGATAGATGATGACGAAGATGACGTGCCAGATACAAATGAGCGAGATCCAAGGCTCGATCCACGAGGCGAAGATTTCGAATGTGATGACTACAGTATTCCCGAGGCCACGCCAGATATTTTATCAGAAGACGAATTTAGCATCAGCAGATCAAATTCATGCCCTGAGACAAATGGTTTTGCGACACTTTTTAAAGGTCGACTGATCGATTCTGGTGGTGTGGGCGTAGAAGGTTCTGCAGCAATTTGTTCTGATGTATCGCCAGACAATACCCTGTGCTTACGGCCCGTTTTTTCTCAAAAAGATGGCCACTTTCAAATCGCCATCTCACCAGATGAGGCACGATGTGCAATGGGATTTAAGTTCAGAGCCTATGGCTTTCAATATGGGCACGCCGTCTATTATGATTACTTGACCAATGACGACATCGTTGATGGCATTGTCGATCTAGGGGATATCACACTCACAAGTCTGACCGCAGCGACCGAACAAACGCCACCGCCTTTCCATACAACGGATGAACCGATTGTTCCTTCTCTTGATGTTGAGGTCACTCTCGCTGATGGCTCAGAACTCAGTTTTGATTATGCTGATATGCTCCCATTGATTCTACCTTCCCAAAGCTGCTGGTCCTATTCAGCCCTCTCCTCGACCGCCATGTCTTTCGATGAATTACCATCTGGTCTCAAAGAAACGGCGCCTGTTGAATTTGATCGTGTGTGGGCGTTCGGACCTGAGGTCGATTTTCTTCGAGGTGCTCAGTTGAAACTTCAAAACTTTGAGAATGCAAACAACGGTACGCCTTATAATGTGTATGTCGTCGGAGGGCTTGCTGTCACACCCATACCGGGTTCAGGAAAAGAGTTTGAAGAAGGAAAATGGACATTGATTGAAACGGCTGCAGTGGTTGAACCTGGATATATAAATGTGGATGAGCTTCCTGCGCTGACATGGATCGGCGTAAAAAGACTCTAAATATATCAATATATTGAGTCAGTTTCGCCGAAATCGGGCAAATGACCTATATTGCTGCTATGCTGAGTCAGGCATATTAAATTGAAAGGTTTATTGAGGAGATCAAGATGTTACGCACGATTCAGAACAAAATAACAAGGCTGATGTCTGTTGCTTTGCTCATGTGTGCGGCTGCTTGTATGCAAACAGCCTCTGGGCCACAATATGCGCCAGTCGGTGGCGTTGGTACTGCTGGTAACGGAAACGGGACGGGAACAACACCTGGCTACACCCCACCCAACACTGGTGGCACAACACCAACCACGCCTGCACCAGGTACTGGTACGACACCTGATGGTGGTTCTTCGCAAGAGCTCGGCTCCCGCCCGGCAGACTGTCAGGATGGCTGGATTGGCTCTATTTCAGGAAAAATCGTCAGCTCCAGTGGGGAACCACTTCAAAACCCTGGTCTAATATATATTCAAGCCTGTGGAGAAAATAAAGAAAGCGGTCATACATGCTTTGCTCCACAATCTGGTCTTGTTAACGCAGATGGCGAATTCAGCTATAATGTTACGCCTGCCGATGGTGGAAATTTTGAGAAAAATGCGGCGCATCCCAACTGTATGGCCGGCATGCATTTCCGTATTCTTGATATGAATATGCAACATGCTATGTTTTATTTTTATATTGAAGATTTTGATGAAGATATATCGCGTCTCGTGATCGGAAACGACGAGCAGCCTCTGGAGTTGATGGAAGTTTACAGAGATATCCCCACATCGGATAATCTCACTGAAGCGGACCTCAATTCGCTCAATACTATTCAACCGATCGATAGATTCAGAATTAATCTTGTCCCAAGCAAGGTATTCAAGTCCACAGCTGCCCCATCATCGATTTCGGACGTAGACTATATCAACTTTATCGGTGCTGCATATTATTCACCATCTGAAGCATATATTGACTGGGGTAATCTTCCAGACGATATTGATGGATTTTTTGCGCTCGGTCCTGCTGAGAGTGATCTTCAAGAACCGATGACATTTCAATTCAGACCACCAGGTGTCGAGGCGGGTGACGAGTATGAAGTCTATGTATT
>JAHDGS010000069.1 GCA_020627505.1 Myxococcota bacterium | reverse complement strand
AACATCATGTTCAGGTCTGCATTTTTCTTTATTCCATGTGCATCGTAACTCAGAAATCATAAAAGGTGGGTATGTGCGAAATGAAAGAGATTGTATTTTCTCTGATGCATTCGGACCTTCACCACCGATGGCACCTCGACGAAGCTCAACTGAAATTTGGGTATCTGCCTTGAATGTACCAATCGGCTTGAGCGCAATCGCACGTTCTGGGTGCGGGGTTAGTACTGATAAATGCTTGCTGACACCTTGTTGTTCGAGCAACTTGAGTGCTTCTTCAAGTGTGATGCGTTCCATTCGGTGGCCATTTGCAATCTGAATATAGTGCTGAACGATAGCTGGATCGATTTCTTGATTGAAGGTGATCACAACTGGTGTTTCAGTTGACGCTTGGTGTCCCGAAGGAAATATTGAAGTCATTTGAAGAGCTGGGGTTTCGATCTGCTCGCTTTTGAGCCCTTGGGGGATAAGACCCGTTGGGCTTGCATCTTTAACAGGGGTTAATTGATACGTCGTTGATTTTGGCAGTCGCCCTTCTTTTGGCGTAAACCTTAAGATTTTTGGATCGACCCAACCCCAGGTGCCCTCAGGCTCCGGCGAGAGCGTGTAGGGTCTGTAAATGGAGGTTTCGCCAGCATTGTCTTGTTTGACACGATCAAGGGGCACCATTGGTTTTGAGAATGTAAAGGCAATATATGGCACGTCATCATGTGACCCTGTTGGTTTGATGCGAAGAAGTCGTGCTTCTTGTTGTTCTGTTTCCGGTGGATTTATTTCTGTTGAAACTGTCAATGGGCGCTCAACCTCAAACCCTGAACGCGGCGCTTTTATACTTTCTTTCCGTTTCTTGAAGCTAGAGACCTCAGTAGGGGATGGGGCTTTAAGTCTTTTGAGTAAAGCATTTTTATCTTGTGTATTCAGTGGCTTCACCGCTGCTCGTTTTGTCGTCGCGACTGTATTTTCGTGATGTTTCACTTCAGCTTGTTGGTTGATAATATGCATCTGAAGACCTGTTCGCTCTTCTGATTTCGAAGATAGAGGCTGTGGGTGCGTCTGATTCGATTTTGAAATAGGCATATCTTCCTTCTTGTTTGGGCAAGATGAAGCCAACAGCACAAACATGGTGGCGATAACAGGGAGCAACATAGGATGTTTATTCGTCATAGGAGAACCTTGTATAATCACAGCTGATTTCACAAGTGCTGTGGATGATATTCTTAAGACGTCACCGAAAAATAATTAACGACATATCCATGAAATACATAAGACTTGACCATGCAAATCTGTTCTTGAAATGTTACATTCTTACTTGTTGCGTCTTTAAATTAGCAATGTGCGAACTTGAGTTGGCAACGAATTAAGCCTATTTAGCTTTCAGACAGATAAATTGTGAAACAATAATACACAAAGAAAATGGCATTGTTCTTGCTAGGTAAAACATGAGCAAAAGGAGTCAGTACAATGAAAATAAATATATTATTAATAGCAATTTTTTTCTCTGCTTGTGGAACAAATGTGAGCATTGAGCAACTGGAGAACAAAAAGGAACAGCCCGATAACAATCTTGGACAAAGTAATCAGGATACGAATCAAACAGAGAATCTATCAGAAAAAGAAAATACTGAGGCCACCACAACAAAAGAGGTAGAGACTATTTCTGCAATGCGAATGACTTTAGTTTGGGCAAGTGACCCTGGCAAAGTTATTCATGAAAAAAAATATGGGTTTGATGAAGCAGGTCGTACTATTTGGTCTTCATATAATAATGTCAATAATCCTGAACACTCTTATACTAGCGAGTATGAATATGATTTAGAAGGACGTCTGATCAGAGAAATACGTGATGGTCTTGAATTTATGAGAGTTGAATGGAATGGCCCTCTTGTGGAGGTATTCAATAAGAACCAGGACAAGATTTTTGAGTACCAATTAAATGACCAGGGTCTTCCAGTTTCTAAACAAAGGGGGATGCAAAATGGCCACCGTATTGAAGAGACATACGAATATGACTCAGAGATGAACTTGATAACGGTTCTGACAGGAGGAGAAGAGACGAGAGGATATAGAGCTTACGATACCGATATTTTAAACCCATTATATAAACTCAAATCAATTTTTCCTCTTGGAGGATGGGGGACATCAGAAATGTCTAAAAATATCCATCAAGAAGAATGGGTATATGTAGAGAATGATGGGGGAGAAGAACAACTGGTAGAAGATGACGTGTCATACGAGTTTGATGAGCATGAACGTGTCATAGCTATAACTGACGGCCTATCAGTCATTTATAAGGTGATGATTGATTATGATATGGCCGATTAGGTCGTTACTCTTTGTATAGACGATACTGCTCAATGTATCGAAAGACTGCCTCATCAATGATATTGTTTATCTTTTGGTGAGGCATTTTTTTAGTTAAATCCTCACGAATCTGAGAGCTTGAAATATCAGGAATAAACCAACCCTTATCAGCATATTGATGGCCACGATGATAAGATGTATCAAAAGAGATTAATTCAAGCAGCTCCTCCCCTCGATACCAATCCTTGATTTTATCTCGATTATCGCTTCCCGTGAGCCACGTGAAGGCGGCCTCTGGGAATGATGTCATCAGTGCAGAGACAACATGATATGTATATGTTCGGCCTTCAAGACTCTGCTCAAAGTCTGAAATTTTAACGTTTTTTAGATGTCGGAATGCGAGCAAACACATTTCATATCTTTGTTGGAATGGGGTGATATTTTGCTTTTCCGGGTGGTCGCCTGCGGGCATCACCCATATCTCATCATAGGGACTCGACGCGAGGGCTGTCAGGACAAGTGAGACGTGTCCGAGATGGGGCGGATCAAAAGCACCGCCTAAAACCCCGATGGATTTGATTTCTTCAGACATTAAACACCATATCCTTTATGCTGATATTTTTGCCAAAACAGGTTGATTTCAGATTGTCCTCGGGTGGTATATTCATAAATCTTTTCGAAGCTTTCTTGGTTTTCATACATTGCCCTCGGGCGGTTATCACCAAACAATAAGTCGATGGCGAGCCGGTCTGAGACAAATTCATACGGTTCTCGACGCCAATCAAAACCGGTGTACTTTGAGGCGGCATAGATAAGTCCCATATATGTTTTGATTGAATCAAACAGCCCTCGGGCAGTCACATGCACTTCAACACCGCCACATTTTTTGCCTTGATGTTTATCCCAAGTCGGCTGAAAGTAGACGGCACGCAAGACGCACCCATCACTTATACATTCTTCTGCAAGTTCTTTAAATTGAAAGGGATTTTCGATATAAGGTGCGCCCACAAGTTCAAATGGTTTTGTGGTGCCACGACCTTCAGATAGGTTTGTCCCTTCAAGCAAGCATCCGCCTGGGTAGACGATTGTCGTTTCAATTGTTTGCATATTGGGTGAAGGCATGACCCATGGTAGGTCGGTGTCTTCAAAATACATGGATCGATGCCAGCCTTTCATCCAAATAACTTCGAGGTGGTCATGTGCTAAATCATCGATGTCTGCAAAAGCATACATGAGTTCGCCGAGGGTGAGCCCCGTTCGATTTGGAATCGCATATTCTCCGACAAAACTACGGTAATCATCCTGGACGAAATGTCCGGCAGGGTTAAGGCCTGAAATCGGGTTTGGTCGGTCGAGAACAATACATTTTGTGCCAGAAGCTACGCATGCTCTGTATGCGAAAGCCGCCGTATAGGCATATGTATGAATATCGATGATAAGTACATCAATGTCAGATAGGGCTGTATGTTGAAGTCTAAGGGTATCAGTCGAATCACCATATAGTGAAAAAACAGGGCAACCTAAAACAGGGTCGGTGATATGCTCTATTTTCTCCATGTATTGAATTTCTGAGAAAATGCCGTGTTCAGGTGCGAATAACCGAACAACCTCGATGCCTTCTTTACGCCAATCTTTCGCATGCTCAAGAATGTGTTTGAGGTCAGATGTGACACCGGTCGGATTGGTGAGTATGGCGACACGCTTGCCATTTAAAAGCGATTGTCTGAGATGTTGATTATCAACAAGCTGTTGGAGGCCTGTTTTGACCTGTGAGAGCGTTTTATCCATGCCAAACCATAGCATGGTGGTTTTCAAATCAATAATTTGATGCCATGCCTGAGCTATCATGCAGGTCATTCATAGGTATTCGGATGCACGGGTAGGGAAAGTCATTCCTGAGCATCCATCGATATCTTTGGTCGACGTCGCTATCAGCCATTCTCATAAAAGATGTGCCACACAGATGACGCTATCTGATTTGGTTTTGGCACATGTTGTACCGATGCTGGATATTCGTGGGCCGTATTGCCCTAAAGATGGAGAGCGGCCGCGCGGTTTTATCGATGAAGCATTTCACGCCGACTTGAGGCTACCCGAAATCCAGACGATGAATGATATCGAACATATCTTGAATGAACTGGCGGATTGGATCAGTGATATTGATGGGGCGTATGGCTGCGTGTTAGATCGAGGCTCGCTATTTGATGCTTTTTTATCGAGACGCCTAAATCCGAGTATATCTGAAGAAGAACGATTAGATATTCTATCGAGACAGATTTTACCTGTGATGAAAGACGCTCAATACATTAGTTTGACGCTGACAGAGCTATGCCCAGGCGGGAAGGACTTGACGACAGGCACAGCCCAATTGCGACGGATTTTATCTGAAACACGTGCCAGCGTCGTTTTGGTATCCGGGACACCTGCGTTTCCAATTTTATATGATAGAGATATCCGATCGCGTACCCCTTACTTGACTCCATATTATTTATCTCTAGAAAGTGAGCCGGAACTTCAAAAATATACATCTCGGATATTTGTAGAAGTGCCAGATGGAGCGACGAATGATTTAGACCTATCTCAGGCTGGTGGAGTCTGTCTCAGAACGACCCAGACTTGAGTCAAATGGTTAAATCGGCTCGCACAATAGAATAAAATACATAATAAAAGCGTCGCAAATTCAGGAGGGGATTTATGGGACTTATTATTGGTGGTGTTGTGTTAGCGCTCTTTATCTTGGGCTACCCAATCGGTGTGTATAATAGTGTTATTCGAAAGAAAAATATGGTTGAAACAACCCGATCGACGATCGATGTGATGCTCAAGAAGCGTTTCGACCTCATTCCGAATCTGGTGAACACATGTCGCGAAATTATGAAGCATGAGGCGAGTCTTTTTTCGGATATTGTTCGTTTAAGACAAGGAATTGAGACCACTGCAGATAATGCCGAAAAAATAAAACTTGAAGGTGAAATGTCAGGTAAGCTTGCGACGCTCGGTTTTCAGTTCGAAAACTACCCAGAGTTAAAATCAAACGAGAACTTTCTACAATTACAAGAAAGTCTTGAGGACGTCGAGTCAAATATCGCTGCGGCACGTCGGACATACAATTATGCTGTGACGGAGCTCCGCAATGTACAGGAGACGATTCCGTCGAATATTGTTGCCGGCATGATGACAATCGAAGAATATCCTTTATTTGAAGTACCAGAAGTGGAGCGACAAAATGTTCGGGTTTTTGGCTAAGAAAGCAAAGGCTGCAGCTCTACATTCAGGGCAGATGAAAAGTCTCGATAATATACCTGAAGACGCGAGACATATGGCAAGACTGCATCGCTTTTTACAGAGTGATATCGCGTCGCTCGAAGCAAAGCGAAGAGATATATCGAAGTGGCAAAAAATCATGAGCCTCATCTCTCTTCTTGTGGGCGTTTTCATGATCACCGGCGTGCTCACAGGTCGAATCTCTTTAGGGTGTTCAGGCTTTATGTCATTTAAAATTGAAAACTTCTTTCAGCCAGCTGTTTTTGTTGGTGTGGGTAGTGTGATCGCACTGCAGGGCATTGGGTACTACACGTTCACCAAAGGACGAAGAGAATGGTTGCAGGCCGTCATAGAGCGTTTTAGCGAAGTGAATGCGGATGAGATCTCATTAATTGATGCAGACGAGGCACAGCAATTGTTGTCCGAGAAGCTGAACATCAAGTTTGGTCAGACAAGCCTGTTTAGTGGTTCACAAGTTCTTGGGCATTCTGGTTTGATGGGCAGCTTAGATTTATTAGGTGGGATGCGTCGGGAAGTCGATATAAAATGGGCGCTCCGATTAAATGATGATGAAGAGCACATAGACATGGTTTTGGCAGAGATATTCGAACTTAGAAAAAAAAGAAGAAGGGTGAATGGTCGAACAACAACAACGACCCAGCGGGTTCTTGTTTTTCGTGGTGTGATCACATTTAAAGCGGCGGAGCGTCATGTTGAAGACGCTGTATTAACGTATTCTGAGATGGAGAGTAGTGGGGTGTTACGCTTCTTACGACGTGACGGCATGCAGTCCACGACGTTGGATAATCCCGAGTTTGAAGAATATTATGAGGTTGAAACGACCAATCAAATCGAGGCACGACGTCAATTAACACCTGAGCATATGTATTTGTTAACAGGCTTTGCGCTTGAGAATGGCTGTATCCCGACCACGTTGGTCGATGATGGGGTTGTTATCACATTGATTTCGCTGCCCGAAAAATATGTTGAATGGAAGGCCTCGATGCCCCTCAATAATGACTTCTCATTGAGGACATTCTTCTGGCCGCTTGAGGTGACGCAGCGATTTCGTCAGTTGCGGATTTTTTAGTGGTTTTTTAGAGCATCCACACATCGATTTGTGGTTGCATAAAGATCCAGACAGCCGTCAACATAGACCAGAGGGCGATTGACCAGATCGTTTGCCTGAGCGACCAGGGGCTTTTTTGTCGAAGGACCTTTTGAGAAGGGGGAATCACAAGCAGGTTGAGCAAAACGCATATTGCTGCAATAAGAATAAGTGCGATCGAGAAGATATGTGCTAGGCTCACCGTATGACAATCGCATATCGGCCCCGAAAATCAATATCTCGGCTTTCTTTTTTTGAGGCTTGCGCAAGGGCTTTTTTTAAGGCTCGCGCTAAGGCTTATTTCAAAGATTTTAGCCTCGCTTCTGACGTCAACATGAATAACGTTCGAGCACGTTTTTTGAGCTCACCGATGATCCTATTCGTTATGTTGAGTGTTGGTGTCATGATGACGTCGAGTTGTCGACGCCATATTCGTCAAAATGGCGATCGCTTCGAGACAAACGAAGTTGCTTTTACGCTTGAGGCGCCGACGACATGGTCCGATGGGTGGCGTAAGGAAGGGCAGTCTAAGAATCATGTGGCATGGATCAATCCGAATGGTGATGCCGTGATTGTTCATTACTTATGTGAAGATGGGCTGAGTACACCACTCGATGCTTTGTTAAGACATCTTCATATCGGTATCGATGACATCGATATCAGAACGCTCGAAACAATCGACCATTCTTCACGCGAAGCCCTTGTTGAGCATGCGACGGGGAAGGTCGATGGTGTCTTACGTGATTTTAATTTTATGGTGCTGGCCAAAGATGAGTGCGTTTACGACATTATGGTCACAGGAAGCCCCGAGGATGAAGCCCGATTAGATGAATTGTTTGCTCGATTGATTGGGGGCTTTAAGGTCTTGTCGCGGCCTAACTGGAATCGCCGAGTGAATTGATGATGAACTGGCGGACTCCATTGACTTCTATTGGACAGGGGCTGACCGATGTGGTGGTTTACATTGGTGAGATCACGGTGTTTGCCCGGGAGAATGTGCGTGTCTTGTTTAAGGATAAGATCGAGTGGCATGAGGTGATTCGTCAGTGTCATCTTCTCGGTATTCGTTCCGCACCGATTGCTTGTTTGATTTTGTTTTTTGTCGGACTGGTCTTCGCGATTCAGTTTGGCACAACCTTGGCGCCACTTGGTGCGACGCCCTATATCGGCCGGATGGTCAGCCTTTCGTTGACGCGAGAACTTGGACCTGTTTTTACAGCGCTTGTCGTTGGTGGGCGTATCGGTGCAGGGATGACAGCCGAGATTGGTTCGATGAAGGTCACCGAACAAATAGATGCGATACGCGCGCTTGGGGCCAATCCGAACCGAAAGGTTTTTTTGCCAAGAATCATCGCAGCAACTGTGACCATGCCGATCGTGTCATTTATGGCGACTGTTGTCGGCATCTTGGGAGGGATGCTTATTGCGTCAATGCAGTTTGGTTTGCCCGTCTCGCATTACTATAAAACGTCGATCGATTCTGTTTACCTAACTGACTTTATTCAAGGATATATCAAACCCTACTTTTTCGGCTTCTGGATTGCCGTGGCATCATGTTATGCGGGCCTGAACTGTGAGGCCGGAACAGAAGGCGTTGGTCGAGCGACAACAAAAACAGTTGTCGTGATTTCAGTCATCACCTGTATTATCGATTTCATTTTGACGCAAATCTTTACCGCGTTGCCCCGGATGTGAGGACACTGTGATCGAACGACTCCAACGACTCAACCCACACATGGCAGCATACATTCATGCGCCAGATAAAGGAGAGGGGCGTGAAGCACTCAAATATACCTTAGGGCTTTTGCTCATACTTGCGATAGGTAAACCGATTGCAAACGTGATTCCCTTTGGGCCAGACATTCTGTTTACGGTTATCGTCTACTATCAAATCCAAATTCCCCTCAATATGCTTGATAAGTATCAATTGCATAACAAGACATTTGGTTTGCATGCGCATGGTGTTCTCGGCACCTGGGCACAAAAATTGTACCAGTTGTTTGGTGGGAAAAATACGCCGAATGAAAACCGTTTGTTGAGTTTCTTATCGTGGCATGGTCGAGATGCCGTGCTTGAAAAAGATGGCGTACAAGCTGAGTTGAAGCAGCTTGGTTTGACGATGCTGATCACATTTATTCCCTTTTTGATTGGTTATCATTTTTGGGCAGGGGTTTCTTTTCGACCGACCGATATTTTTCCGTTTGTGACAGACATTCGATTCTCAGTCCCTGACTTGCCAACGGTCTGCCCGCCTGAAAAGGGGTTGGTGATGACCATTTTGCTGAATATCCTCGTCGTGGCTGTACCTGAGGAGCTGTTTTATCGTGGTTATGTTGAAACAACGCTTCTCAAAAAATACCCGCTTAAACGATGGCTCATTGTGCCGATGGGTCGTGTTGTTTGGATCTCTGCGACGCTATTTGCACTCGGACATTTTCTAGGTGAATGGAACCCGGCACGTTTGGGGCCGTTCTTTCCCGCTTTCGTTTTCTCAATGTTAACAAGACGAACGGGCTCTATTGCTGGCGCCGTGACGTATCACGCATTATCGAATATTCTATCCGCAACCCTGTTCGCCTCTTACACCGGGCAGTGTGGTGGGTGGATTTATTGATAGCTGTCTTTTACCGTTCTGGTAATTCAAGCTCCGGACTTGGACACGTTAAACTGGCACAACCAGTCTCATCTGCACCATTGTCACAGTCGTCACTCCCATCACACTGAAATGACGGGTGCGTATAACTGCCATCTCCACATTGGAACGCAAGCGCCGGGTTGTCACAACCCTGCTCATCGCTTCCATCATCACAATCTGGCGTACCACCATCACAACGATAGTCGAGCGCCAAAATTTGCTCTGGGTCATCACAAACAAATACGTTTTCATAAGAGGCGCAGTTCATTTCATCTGAGCCATCTACGCAGTCTGGCGTGCCGGTATCACATCTAAAGTCATACCAGATAAGCTCACCATCATCACACTGAAATGTATTCGGGTGATTGGAACAATCGACTTCGTCTGAACCATTGAGACAATCTTGCTCCAAATCACATACATTCGCTGAGGATGTTGTTGTACCGTCACCGCAGGCAAAGCTGGATTCAATACGACATGTTTCAAGACAGTCTCTTAACGCGAGTCGTTCAGCTTCTGGCAGTTCATAGACGACCTGGCAAACAAGGTATGAAGCAGACTCGCAAGATAGAGCGGCATAGCAGGTTGCTTGGCAATCACTGAAACTGTCGACGAAACGCGCTTCATGTTCGCCTCCGGTCAAAAAACCACACGACTTTGAGAAAGCGATAAGTCCCGTCTGACCGACATATTGCGGCACGCTTTCTTGTTCTTCGGATTCTTCACTCTCTTCTTCTTCGAGCGTTGTGTTGTCGCCAGATATATTTGACTCGCTTTTTGTACATGAAGAAATCGAGGTCAATAGGATTGGGATAACCAGGGCTTGTTGCAAAGTGATTCTCATAGTTGCATTTTAGCAGCTTCACGTTTGATTTTCCAAAAATGAGACACTTTTGTCAGAACGGAATTGTGTTTGTAATATATATAATGCCTGAAAACTTATCTCGATATTGCCGCTTCGGTATTCTCTGTGGAATTGGACTCTATGCTGCATGTGATGCGAATGGGGCATATGATGTAGACGATATTCCTGAAGATGTGCTTCAAGGTGCATCTGCTGAAGAGGTTGAAGAACGCCTCAATGAACTTCAAACACTCTACCCTGATGAGGAACTGACACTGGGAGACCTGTGCCAAGATGCAGCAGGGGACATTGTTCCATGTATGCCATTTTGTGGCGATGGCCGTTGCGATGCATACACAACATATCAAGAGGATTGCGTCAGCTGTATGCAAGACTGTGGTATTTGTTTTACGATTGTACCGATCTGTGGCGATGGTGTTGTTCAGACTGAACGCGGGGAAGAATGTGATGATGGCAACCTATTAAGTGGCGATGGTTGTAACGGGTTATGCCGTCGCGAGTGGTGTGGTGACGGAATTACTCAAAATGATGAAGAATGTGATGATGGCAATATCATTGCAGGTGATGGCTGTAATCCAAAATGTGGTGTCGAAGAATGCGGCAATGGCCGGATCGATACTGGAGAAAGTTGTGATGATGGAAATGATGATGACAGCGATGGATGCACCTCTTTATGCCGTCAGCCATCTTGTGGAGACGGCGTGTGGCAGCCGGGTGAGTTTTGTGATGACGGAAATCTTATCGTGGGTGATGGCTGTGATCCTGCCTGCCGTGTCGAATTTTGCGGTAATGGGCGTGTCGACTTTGGCGAATCATGTGATGATGGCAACACCGAAGATGGAGACGCCTGTTTGAGTACATGCGTGTTGGCGTCATGCGGTGACGGGTTTATCAGCCTTGATGAAACATGCGACGACGGCAATACTGAAATGGGGGACGGTTGTGATGCCGATTGTCAACTTGAAGGGTGTGGGAACGGTCGACGTGAATCTGATGAAGCGTGCGATGATGGTAATCAAGTGTCCGGTGATGGATGTGCTGAGAATTGTGTACTCGAGTATTGTGGTGATGGCATCATCAATAATGGCGAAGCATGCGATGATGGAAACAGTGTTGGTGGTGATGGATGTAGTGGATATTGTCTCAGAGAGATCGAACTGACCGAGGATAATTGCATCGACACGCGTATTGAAGAAGTGCGTCTTCGTGTGACGTATCGAGACTTTAAAGGATTACCTGAAGAAGGTGGACATCCTGATTTTCAAAATGGCAACTGCGGTTTGGTCACGGGCGCCGTCAAAGAATTTCTCGATGAAGAAGGCAAACCTGTCTTATCTGAAAATATCGATTCTCCATGCTTTACAACCCAAGCAAATTTTTCACAGTGGTATCGAGATGTTGATGGTGTAAACATGACATTTAGCGAACAGATGCAGCTATTGCCAAACATGTCTACGCCAGGTGTGTTTACATTCGAAGATAACGACTTTTTCCCGCTCACCGATAGAGGCTTTGGAAACTATTATAACGACCGTAACTTTCACTTCACGACAGAGGCATCAGGTGTTTTTCTATTCCGTGGAGGAGAGACCCTGACATTTACAGGAGATGACGATGTTTGGGTCTTTATCAATGGCCGCCTTGCGGTTGATATTGGCGGCGTACATGGTGCACAGACGGCATCGGTGACGTTAGATGTCATTGAAGACCCAAACGGGGGGACACGCGCATACAGTCCATTCTTTGACATGTATGTCGGCGATTTGGTTCACGTCAAAGTCTTTCATGCGGAGCGACATGTGACGCAATCAAACTTCCGACTCGATTTGACTGGCTTTACTGAATGTGAACTCAGCGAATGATTTAAACGCCAAAGCGACCTTCAACACCAAACACGAACCCATTGGTTGTTGAAGCGCCACCTAGCGTCGGCTCATGAACACGGTAGTATTGTGTGACGAGGTGAATGATATCGTAGACAAGCATGAGTCGAGCTTCTGCTGTCATAACAAAACCTGGTCCGAAAAATCCGCCTTCAAAATCATCATCGAAAGCAGTGTGGCCCATCGAGACGGCGGCGCCGAATTTCCATAGCTGCGCTGCCGCACCGAGCAAGAGTCGACTGTCCTGTACTTTATCATCTGATGTCGGAGCGTCTTTTGTGTTGGCCCGATAGTAATCTGCTTTTAAAGTGGCGAAAGAAAATAGTTCTGCTTCAAGCAGTAGCCGGTGTCCGCGTGTGGCTGCACCAACAAGTGCATCTTTGGGACGATCTTGTCCATAGCTACCGCCACGTTCAAGCATATATAATGTATCGAAGTAGCGTGGTGTATAACCTTCTTCACCAGAGGTGTAATCGTAGAGTAGGGTCAATGGCATCGTCGGTAGCATATCAAATTGCATCTTCGCGCCGATATGGTGACCGGCACGCCATCTGTCTTGTGCGTCGATACCCTTCAGTCGATTGTATGTGTAATATCCTTGAAGCCCGAATAGGCTGCCATCATATAGTCTCAAAGATGTCTCGAGCCCGAGACCGGACACAGTGTGCCCTCGATCAATATCGTTGCCATTGTCTCTTACATAACTGATAGCGACTTCCCACAATGAGTCGGGGTAGGGTGTATCGCTTTCATTGGAGAAAAAATTGAGCGGACCCATGAAAAAACGCGTCGCGAATAAGTTGAGGGGCGCACGCATATCTGCAGTACTGAGCGTGTAGCCAATCGATGATGATTGCGCTTTGCCGTAAGCACCATATAATCGTTTCGCACCAACTGGCGCATTCGAAAAATCATCAACCAACGTTTGATAGCCAAGGCTGTACCTTAAGCGCCCCATTTGTGCTTCGCGCATGCCACTCGAATCGCGGTATCTGAATGCCGGAAGATAAGTACTGAAACGTTGTTTTTCATCTGAAGCAATACCGAGATACTGACCTAAGCCGTCTTCTGCTGTCAGAAACCCGACGCCCTCTTTGGCATAAGGTGTGGCCGGACCATTCGATGTTGTCTCCATAAAGTATAGTGGTAGCCGCCAAGACACGGCATAGGTTGAGGTGTCTGCGTCAAAAAGGTGACCGAAACTACCTGCATCAGCCCCAAAAAACATAATGCCTCGCAATTGCAGACGGGGGTAAGCGCCATTGTTATTTTGTTGTAATGGAGACTCCGCGAAACTGGTCGCAGAGAACATACATAAACCTACAAGGGCTACTATTTGAATGCTCTTATAGATAGGACGCATATAGTCAAATAACATAGTTATGACGCATTCGCTACTTCTTGAGACTGCAGTCTTGTATCACATAGGCACATACTTTACCTCCGCTGGCACCAATGGTAACGTCTAGTTCATCTTGTTTTGGGGAAGACACTATGCACAACACATTTAGAGTTTATTTATTCGTTTCTTGTTTTTCTTTTTTGGCTGCGTGTGAGCTGGGTATTGAAGAGCCACCACCAGACGGTTTAACCGAAGATGAGTTGAAAGATTGGTTAGCCGAAGAAACAGATGGTGAAGTTGTTTTTGATGTGGCCTCAGAAATTGAGGAGGGTGACTGTGCTGCGGCAACAGGTGGAGAGCTTGCCTGTGTCGGATTCTGTGGTGACGGTGTTTGTGCTTCGGAAGAAGAGGAAGACTGTGGTTCATGCCCTGATGACTGCGGCCTATGCATTGAAATTGTTTCAATATGTGGCGATGGCCTTCTTGATGAAGAGAAAGAGGAGTGTGACGATGGTAATCGTTTAGCGGGCGATGGTTGTAATCCCTTATGCCTAAAAGAAGAATGTGGAGATGGGCGTATTGATGCACAAGAAGAATGTGATGACGGTAACCGTGTTGCCGGAGATGGCTGCTCACCTCGCTGTTTGACAGAGTCATGTGGAAATGGGCGTATTGATACAGGTGAGAGCTGTGATGACGGCAATGAAGATGAGACTGATGGCTGTACCGTCGATTGCCGAAGGCCATCATGTGGTGATGGGATCTGGCAACCAGGCGAGTTTTGTGATGACGGGAACTTGATTGTTGGCGACGGTTGTGACTCCGCTTGTCGTGTTGAGTTTTGTGGAAACGGACGTATTGATTATGGCGAAGAATGTGATGATGCGAACTCTGCAGATGATGATTACTGTACATCGACTTGTCGTATTGCTGTTTGTGGTGACGGGTTTGTTAATGTATATGAAGAAGAGTGTGACGATGGTAATGATGAAGATGATGATGGCTGTCGTTCAGGTTGTTTTGAAGAATACTGCGGTGATGGCATTCAGCAAACGACAGAGGGCTGTGATGATGGTAATACTGAAGATGGGGATGGGTGCTCCAGCGGTTGTATCGAGGAATACTGTGGCGATGGCATCATCAATAATGGCGAACTGTGTGATGACGGAAATGACGATGAGACTGATGAATGTACGTCTCGCTGTACGCCACCCGACACAACAAACGAGGGTGGAGACTGTTTCGAGACAGGGCGTTGCGCTGATATTGTCGAACAAATGAATTGCCCTGCAGGAGTCCGTTACCGCTCTGTGAC
>JAHDGS010000068.1:5759-14712 GCA_020627505.1 Myxococcota bacterium | reverse complement strand
GCGCCTAAAGATAGAACACTCTGGTGAAAGAGCTTGATGAAGAACCGATCAAAGGCATGCTTGAGACGAAGCAGGTCAAGAAAAGCCGTTGCTCAAAAACTAAAAGCGCCAGGTTCGAAGCTGATTGAACCATGTATCAATGGGGATTGTAAAACCTCACGTGTGCAAGAGCTGTACAGTCGTTTGCATCGATGATGGAACACGCTCCGCGCCCGTTCGGTTTCTCACGTTTGGTAACTCATTGATTGCATCTGATCATGTCACAGATATTGTTCGACAACGTTTGGTTGAGCGATTTGGTGATGGCGGGCGTGGATACGTGCTTCCAGATCGTTTAGCAAAACAAGCTGGGCGTCGTGTTCGAACAGGAAAAGGAACTGCTGGTTGGCAGATCCACACCGTCGCACAGAAAAAGAAAAAGAGAACAGGCTTTGGCGTGGCTGGATCTCTACATAGCTCCAGCCGTGCAGGTGATAAAGTTGATTGGCGTTTAGATGGCGCAGATAAGGCGACACTGTGGGTGCAAACCCATGCGCGTTCGCCGGGCTTCGAGATCATTGTCGATGGTTCGAAGAGGCGTGTCGTCAAGGCAAGTGAGGTTCAGACAAAAGAACACGGTATCGTCGCATTTGACATCGATGATTTGACTGGGCGTCAAAAAATATCTGTGAAGGCGAAAGGAAAGAGCTTAATATTGCATGGCATCGATCTTCTGAAATCGAATGGTGGGATTGTATTCGATACCATCGGTGTACCTGCTGCCGATGCTGAAATGTATTTTAAAGAGATCGATGATGATTTTTTGAAAGAACAAGTACGTCACATGAATCCGGATGTATTCTTTTTGATGTTGGGTGGAAATGAGGTTCGATCTCGCTCGTTTGGTTGGCGAAGTCTAGATGAGATAGAAGGTTTTTATCGTTCGTTCATTAAACAGCTTCAGGCGATTCAACCAGAGGCTATTTGTATGACGATTTCTCCGATCGATGCAGTGAAAGCCTATGGTGGTGGCCAAGTGCTCAAGACGAGGCCTGAGGTTTTACAAATCATCGAACGACAACAAAAAGTCAGTCGAGAATTGGGCTGTACCTATTTCAATTTATTTGAAGCGATGGGCGGCGATGGTTCATTTCAAAGATTTCATCGAGCGGGACTGGTGCATGGTGATTTGGTGCATCCAAAAGGAAAGGGTGGCGATGTCCTTGGGCAGCTTATCGCAGACGCTCTATTTGACCATTTTCGTCAATCGAAGAAAACACCTCGCCAGAAGAAGTTGAACCCCATCGATGCATCGACACGTCAGGTGAAATTTCATGGACTCTCGCTGACGGGGATTCGGGATATAGAACAGCGAGCTCAAACAGCTCGAACAATATGGCTATTAAATCCGTGCAAAGATAATGGCCAACAATTAAGCTGTCATATTGAAAATGAACCTCCAAGCGAACAGCTCGTTGTTCGAGATCACATTGCTATTTTGGAGAAGTTGTTAAATCAAGCGCCGAGAGCGCCTTTGCTTTTCGTCGTGGATGACGATCGGTTGATGAACAAAAGCTTATTATTGACGCTGATTCAGCAAAAACGGGCCCAAAAGACCAATCGCATCGACTGTGTCCGTGTGGAGAAATCGAATCGTCAACGCGTTGGTCACACATGCGCGCGATTCAATATCGAAAAGGCGATGGGGGGAGCACTGCAGTTTAAGGCCTGGACAGAACTTGGCTATCGAACGACGGTCGGTTGGAATAAAGAGGGCTGGCGACGCATTGCTGACCACGCACGACAAGACATCTCAATTATGACAGGGCAACGATAAGTGTTATTTCATTCAGCACAATTCCTGCTCTTTTTGCCGATTGTATATGTAATTTATTGGCTCGTGCATGAACGCGCACGCGCGCGTAAGGTCACCCTCTTTGTCGCGAGTATGGTCTTTTATATGGCCTGGAACCCGGCCCCAGTTATTCTGATTCTATATTTGTCGACTGTCGATTACTGGTTGGCACGTTTGATGGAGCGGACCGTTGCGCCGTCGAAGCGGCAATTGTTGGTCTTCTTATCTGTGAGCAACAATCTTTCTGTGTTGGGTGTATTCAAATACGGCGATTGGATCATTCGAAGCTTAAACGACTATTTATCGTTTATAGGCATTGAAATCATCTATCCGGAGTTGGGGTTGGTCTATCCCGTTGGTCTTTCATTCATCGTTTTTCAAACTTTGAGTTATACGGTTGATGTTTATCGAGGTGATATCGAGTCGCGTCGTTCTTGGCTCGATGTGAGTCTTTATATCTCATTTTTTCCGCAGGTTGTGGCGGGTCCAATCGTTCGGGCCTCAGATTTTTTGCCGCAACTTGATCGAGTTCCGGTATTAAAGCCAGGGCAAGGTGAACGCGCCTTATTTAGAATCTTGACCGGTATGTTTAAGAAGCTTGTTATCGCCGATTACCTCGCCGCGAACTTGGTGACACGCGTGTTTACCGACCCTGAAAACTACTCAGGTCTCGAGAACATCGTGGCAGTTTTTTCGTATACGCTTCAGATTTACTATGACTTCTCTGCGTACTCTGATATCGCCATCGGCGTTGCTGCATTATTTGGCTTCACGCTGAGAGAGAATTTTGACAAACCCTATTTGGCGACCAACTTATTCGAGTTTTGGCGCCGCTGGCATATATCTCTTGGTCGATGGCTATTTGATTACTTATATCGTCCACTTGGAGGTAATCGCATATCTAGACCGATTACACTATGGAATTTATGGGTTGTGATGCTTCTAGGATCAGTATGGCATGGGGCTGATTGGCGATTTGTTGTCTGGGGAGTCATTCATGGCATTGTCTTACTCGGCAATCGAATCTGGTGGTGGCAGTTTGGTAAGCCAAAGCCTGGCCGACCGATATGGCAGCTCTTATTAACAGGCTTTTTGACCTTTTTGATCGTGATGGAAGCCCGAATTGTGTTTAATGCAAGTGATATTGAGGTCGCTTGGCGGGTGTTCTGTGCCCAATTCAAAGGTGGTCTGCAGGCACCCAATCTGTCTTGGCAGGTGTGTTTATCCATTGCTGCTGCCATCGGTGGGCATGTGATGACGCATATGCACTACGAGACGATGGTTCGTGCGTATATTCGTTCACCACGTTGGGCTCAAATTGGGATACTCGTGAGTAGTGGGCTTCTCATTAAATGGGCGATGGATTTTGAAGCCCAGCCGTTTATTTATTTTCAATTTTAAGAGCGTGATATTGCTCTATGGAAAGTGTTCCCGGATGAGACTCGAGTAAAAAAATCGTGACCCCGGATTAAAGGGTGTTATCATAAATATATGGGGGAGCACACGGCATCGAATAACAGATCAGGGCAAGAGCCACCTGTCATTTCGACACGTGAATTGGAGTCGAAGGTCCTTGCATATCGGCCACACGCCAAGGTTGAAATGATTCGAGCAGCATTCGAATATGCAGAAAAGGCACACGAGGGTCAAACGCGTAAAAGTGGTGAACCCTATATCACGCATCCGCTGGCGGTGGCACATATTTTGGCTGAGCTTAGGCTAGATGAAGCGAGCATTTGTACAGGGATCTTACACGACACTGTTGAGGATACCGATGCCACTGTCGAAGATGTGGCACAACGTTTTGGGACAGATGTGTCGATGTTGGTTGATGGTGTCACCAAACTTGCCCAAATCGAGTTTCAAACATCAGAAGAAAAACTGGCAGAGAACTTTCGAAAAATGCTTGTTGCCATGAGCCGAGATATTCGTGTTTTGTTGGTCAAGCTTGCTGACCGGCTACATAATATGCGGACGATGCAGCATATGAAACCTGAAAAGCAAGAGCGTATCGCGAAAGAGACAATGGATATCTACGCACCATTGGCGAATCGTCTCGGTATTTCATGGGTGAAGATGGAGCTTGAAGATTTGAGCTTTCGTTATATCGATCGTGATGCTTATCGATCGCTTGCAGACCAGCTTGGAAAAACAAAGAAAGAACGTGCGGAGTTTATCGAACGGGTGATCAGCATGATTCAGCGACAGTTGGCTGATCGCCATGTCGCTGTCGAAGAAGTGAGTGGGCGCCCGAAGCACTTATGGTCAATACACAAAAAAATGGTGTCTAAAAAAATCCCATTTGAAGAAGTACACGACTTGATCGCGTTCCGTGTCATTACGGACTCGATAGGAACCTGCTACGAGGTGCTTGGGCATATACATGCGATATGGCGACCGGTACTCGGGCGGTTTAAAGACTATATCGCGATGCCAAAACCCAATGGGTATCGTTCATTACACACAACAGTAATTGGACCAAATGCGGAACGCATCGAAATTCAGATTCGAACCGAAGAGATGCACCATATTGCGGAAGAAGGTATTGCTGCACATTGGAAGTACAAGGAGTCTGGCTCAGAGAATGTTGTTGATAGTACAGGCGATGAATTTCAGTGGTTGAAGCAGTTGATGAATTGGCAACAAGAGCTGAAAGATCCATCTGACTTCATCGATACAGTTAAGTTCGATTTATTCTCAGATGAAGTCTTTGTCTTTACCCCCAAAGGCGATGTCTTTGAGTTGCCACGTGGCGCGACAGCACTCGATTTCGCCTTCGCGATTCACTCCGATGTCGGCATGAAATGTATGGGCGCCAAAGTCAATGGTTCGATGGTGAGTTTGAAGCATCGATTGGAGAGTGGTGATACGTGTGAGGTCTTAACCAGTCCGAATCAAAAACCAAGCAAGAACTGGATTGATTGGGTGGCAACGAGTCGTGCTCGCACGAAAATACGCTCTTATCTTCGGATAGAAGAGCAAAAACAAGCGGAACAAGCGGGTGCAGAGCTTATCGATAAAGAGTTGCGTCGACGTGGGGCATCTTTGAACTCTGCCCGAAAAAAAGCTGACATCGCGACATTTTTCAAGGAAGGGAAATACCCGTCTGAAAAAGAAATCTTGGTTGCAATTGGCTATGGCAAGTTAACAGCACAGATGGTTGCCGATCGATGGCTACCAGATTTAGTCAAGAAAGAAGAGACGAAACCGTTACTCGAGCGAGCAGGATCCTTCACGAAATTTTTTAGACGTGCCCCGAAACCAAAAAGCGGTATATCTATTAGTGGAATTGGTGATTTGATGGTCTCATACGCTAATTGTTGTTCGCCGTTGAAGGGTGACCCATCGATTGGCTTCGTTTCTCGGGGGCGTGGTTTAGTTGTTCACCGGTCAGATTGCCCGCAAGTACAAACATTAGAGCCGGAGCGACGTATCCCGATTGATTGGGATAACTCTCAAGATAGTAAGTTTGATATTCTGGTGAGTGTTCATACCGACGACCGCGAAGGGATGCTATCTGATTTATCAGCTGTATTCTCAAAGAATAATGTGAGCATCACGCAAGCCAACTGTCGTGTGCTCGGCCCAGGGCAGGCGGTGAATAACTTCCATTGTCTTGTCGCAGATGTCGGACAATTGAAGGATATCATGCGAGCCTTATCTCGAATCAAAGGTGTACACGCTGTTGAACGCCTTAGAGAGGATCGCAAATCCGCCGAAAATAAATAGATGTTAAGTTTTTTGCGCTTGAACACAAATAATGTCAAAATTGTGAATCGGAGGATTTATGAAAAAGATCAGAGTTATATTTTTGTTCCTTATGGCTTCATTGTGCGCAAGTTCTGTCCAAGCAGCGGACTACGAATCGAGTATTGGCGCACGCCTAGCAGAACGATTTGGGGTCACCTGGAAGTCATTCCTAAATGATAATAGTGCCATCGAAGTCATCGGCTACACCAACATTCTAAGAAACCAAGAGCCTCTCTTTGTCGGGGCAACAGGTTTATATGAAATCCATAACGACATCGCATCTGTTGAAGGTTTGCAGTGGTATTATGGCGGTGGTGCACATGTCGGCTTGTTTCTAGACGATATTATCGCTGATAAACTTTTTGCTGGTCTTGATGGCATCCTTGGCCTTGAATATAAAATTCCTGATGTACCCGTTGCGATCAGTGTTGACTGGATTCCAACATATGACCTCGTTGGTGACTCGGGTTTTTATGCGCGAAATGGTGGTTTGTCCGTTCGGTATACGTTCTAAGTAGATAAAATTATCATTTTGAAACACATATTGTCGTTCGGCTAGAATGTTATTATTTGAACTGTACTCGGGCTAAAGTTAGCGTATGTCTGTGATTATTGGTATTGACCTTGGCACAACGAATAGTTGTGTGGCCTTCATTGAGAATGGCCAACCTGTGGTGATCGCAAATGAAGAGGGGGCACGAACGACACCATCTATGGTCGCCGTGACCGAATCTGGCGAAGAGTTGATCGGGTTGGTTGCCAAGCGACAATTAGCATCCAACCCAGAACGTACAGTGTATGCGACGAAACGCTTAATCGGTTTGAAGTATGACACTGATGAGGTGAAGCAAACACAAGAAATGGTCAGCTATGGGATTCAGAAACATCAAAATGGTGATGCATGGATCCGACTGAACGACCAACCGGTTTCTCCACAAGAAATCTCTGCGAAAGTGTTGGCGAGACTCAAGAAGACAGCTGAAGCTTACTTAAACCAAGAAGTGTCTGATGCCGTGATCACAGTTCCGGCATACTTTAATGACAGCCAGCGACAAGCAACACGTGATGCGGGTCGACTTGCAGGACTGAATGTAAAGCGTATTGTAAACGAGCCAACTGCTGCGGCGCTTGCATATGGACTTGGGGATAAGACCGAGCATCGCCGGGTCGCCGTATATGATATGGGTGGTGGAACATTCGATATTTCGGTTCTTGAACTTAGAGAGGGGGTCTTTCAAGTGAAGGCCACCCATGGAGACACGTTTCTAGGTGGCGAAGATTTTGATCGATTGATCATCGATTGGATCGTGGGGGAATTTTATCGTGTGCATCAACATGACTTGAAGTCAGATATTCAGGCCCTCTCACGAATCAAAGAAGCGGCGGAAAAAGCCAAACATCAATTATCTTCGGAACAAGAGGCACGGATTGATCTTCCGTTTATTTGTGTCACTGCCGCAGGGCCTCAGCATTTTCAAGGAACACTTTCTCGAGACGCGTTTAACACGATGGCGGAGCCGCTTGTGCGACGATCGATTGAATGTTGTAAGCAAGCGTTGGTTGATTCAAAAATTACGCTATCTGACTTGAATGATGTTTTGTTGGTCGGCGGTCAGACCCGTATGCCTTTGATTCAGGAAGCGGTTGAGAAATTCTTTGGGCTGCCACCAAATCGAGAGATTAATCCTGATGAAGTTGTGGCAATTGGCGCAGCCGTACAAGGTGGTATTTTGTCCGGTACTGTCAAAAATGTCGTCCTCCTCGATGTGACGCCATTGACGTTGGCTGTAGAAACACAGGGTGGGGTTGCGACAGCCATGATTCATCGAAATGCGACGATACCCTGTCAACATAAGATGATCTTTTCGACGACGGTTGATAATCAGAGCATGGTGAACGTTCATGTGACGCAAGGTGAACGACCAATGTCTGAGGATAACAAAACCCTTGCACGTTTCGAACTGACTGGGATTCCACCGGCGCCACGTGGTGTTCCGCAAATTCAGGTCACGTTTGAAATTGATGCTGACGGAATCGTGAGTGTGCGCGCACAGGATCTCGGTACGGGTAAAGCACAAGAGGTTCGAATTACCGCTTCATCAGGGCTCAGTGAGGAAGAGGTTGCGGCGATTCTTGAAGAAGCTGAGCTCAAAAAAGATACAGACCGTGACAAAAAAGCCTTTGCTGATATTCAAATGCGTTCTGAAGGTCTTTTATACGCAGCGGAGCGTGCGCTGACGGATTACGCGCATATCATGACGGACGAACAGAGAGAGTTGCTGGAAGAAACGATGGCATCAGTCCGGAAGGCCAGTGCCGAAAATGATATTGAGACCCTTGAAGAAGGGAATAATAAACTCGAAGCACTATCGCACGAGTTGGCGTCGATCATGTACGAAGGCAGTGATGCGCAAGATGCCGATTTGGATGATCTCGATGACCTTGATTTATAACACGAGTAAACGTATCGATTTATCACGACTTTCTAGTATATTGTCGTCATGTTGTTCTTTGTATATGCTGATGTGCACACTCCTCATATCAGTGTCGTCTTATGCCGCAGAAGAGCGACCAACAATAGTACTGACCATTCAGCCGCTTGAAACAGGTGGTCAATTGGCGCGCCGGCGTGCAAAGATGTGGCATCGACGTTTAATCAAACATATTAAAGCTGAAAAAGGGCTTCAAGTTATCCCATTACATGAGCGGAGTTTGGATAAAAGCGCAGACTGTCAAGTCGGGCAATCTGCGGCATGTTTGAATGAGGCCGCTGTAGAAGTGAATGCTGAACAGGCAATTCGTTGGCGCTTATCGTGGACTAAGCAAACAGGCTATAAACTTGAACTCGAGAGCGCCCGTCAACGAACGGGCGGTCAGTTGAGTTTACAATCATCATTGACGTGGTCGTCTTCGAAAGGGCCCAAGCAAGACGTTTTTTCTCGTTGGTTTCGTAAAATGTTTCTACCGCATCAAGTCGTCGGTCAGCTCATCTTAAAAAATGGTCCCCCCGGTGCAGAGGTCGTGATCGATGGAACACCAAAATCTTATTTGCCGCTGACCGAGCCGATCTCTTTGCTAGAAGGTCAACATGATATTCTGGTTCGACGAGATGGCTATGCTGATTGGTTTCGCGAGATCGATATACGGGAAGGAGAAGAGCGATTATTCGAAGTTGATATGTCCCGCGATCTATTAATGGGTGTTGAACAAACAGAAGATGTGTCAGGAGCAAAAGGTCCATTTTGGCAACATCGACAGAAAAAAATGCGCCTGGGGATTGGACTGGCAAGTGCAGGTGTCGTTTTGCTTGGTTCAGCATTCTTAATCAGCCGCTCACTAGAGAGCGATGCTGCGGACGGGCGCTTCTAT
>JAHDGS010000068.1:0-5749 GCA_020627505.1 Myxococcota bacterium | reverse complement strand
CACCTAATCAATCAAGTACAATTGTGCTGGGGCATATCACCTACTATGGTGGATTGGCCATGAGTGCAGCAGGGCTTGGTGCGATCGGCTGGGGATTTTTATCTGAAGACATCAAATCTGCTCAAGCAGAAGACATCGAAGCAGGAGGCGTCTTTGAATAAGCTCTTCAATCAAATTCTCATGATGTCGATATGCGTTCAAATCAGTTGTTTTTGGCCCGTCGATTTAACGTCGTACGGGTATGGTCAGTGTGAGAGCAAATCTGATTGTGAGGGTGGGCGTTATTGTATTGATGGGCGTTGCAGCGAGTCTGACTGGGTACTGTCATCTTATCCTGAGCGATAT
Organism: Myxococcota bacterium; assembly: GCA_020627505.1. Taxonomy (GTDB): domain Bacteria; phylum Myxococcota; class UBA727; order UBA727; family JAHDBA01; genus JAHDGS01. The sequence goes on along the minus strand of JAHDGS010000068.1, from coordinate 5,404 downwards.
CATGTACGGGCGCTGGGTATCGCTGATGAATCTTCTTCTGAACGACCAGCGGCTTATGCGATACGGATCGGTGATGGCCTCGATATATCTTCACAAGACTATTTAGGTGCACGTTGGGTGAGTGGTGGTGAAACGCCAGTTTTGCTCGAGCAATTTACAGAGCGCTATCCTAATCAACTGGTTGTATGGGTTCGACCAAATGAGAAGTCAAGGCAAGGCATTGCCGATGTCGGTTATATTTATACGAAATCGAAGACAGGTGATGACGCAGGACTTGGCGAATCAACTCAGCCTTTATTTGATGGACGAATGAATGATTGGTTATTGAATGATGGTGTGACGATTGACCCTGAGCGGTTTCGCTTGAGTCCCGGTGCTGATGCAGAAGTGATTGATGGGCATATTCGACTTGAGGCAGGGGAGGACTTTTATTGGCGCCAGCCAATTTCAGACCCTTCTGTGGCCTCGATTCAATTTCAGCTCAGTGGTGCTGACTGTGATCGTGTTTTCATTGGATTCGTTGGTCGGGTTGGCGGAGGTCAATTCGAACCATATGCACATCTTGGACTAAACCGTTCACAGTCGACAGACTTCTATTGCTTTCCATGTGAAAACAAGTCGAGTGGAATTGATACTGGTGGAACCGGCATTATCGATGGTGGTATTGCTTTTCCGAATATACTCGATGAACATTGGCTGCGCTTGGTTCGAAATCAAGGTGATGTCGCCCTCTATATCGATGACGAATTGTGGTATCAAAGTACGGCGAATAATGATGCTGAACGATTTGGTATTGATATTGCTGGCGAACCCATCGACGTCTTTATGACCGTTCAGATTGATTCTGGGACCTGTTTTCTGGATATTATGGATGGTTGGTTATTGGCAAATCAAACGAATGAACAAGACTTAGAAATCAGCGGACCTATTCAACGTTTTTAGTTTTATGCACTAAAGGTATATGGCTCCAAGTGTCGAGCCCATAGGCTTTCGCTAGTGTTGGCGGAACCCAGACAAACAACTGAACATGATGCGTGGAGCTATTCAACGCGGCACGATAGGCATCGATTAAGCCTTGACGATGTTCTGCACCAATCACATTGATGATCAAGCCTGCTTTCGTGGTGACGGCAGGGCTGTTGGCCAACACAAAATCAAGACTCTTGTTGACCATCAGTCGTTCTCGTTCTTGATTCACTAAGCGATCGTATGTCGCTGATAAACGCTCAAATTCAGGTGAGGCCTTTTGCGTATTCGAGGGCGGCTGAAGTTTCGGCTTCTGTTCGTCCATTTTTTGAAGCTGTTCAGTTGTGTGTTGATGCGTGGCATATAGTTCTTCGAGTGCGTCGAGATGCAACACCGTGTTTTGTATTTTATTAAATTGGTTGAGATAACGCTTGACGCTGGCGACAGAAAGTCGGTCACCTTGTTTTCGCCATTTTTTGAGCATCTGTTCAAGTGTGTTCACACACCGCGCAATTGGGACGATGGTCGTTTCTCGAAATGTCGGGTATTCTTTTAACCACATTTCACGCAGCCCTTTTCTGATCGGCGATTCCTGAGTATCGCCGCTGACTTCACGATTCGTCTTCATGCTGGAGAGTTCTCGAGCGACTTGTCGAGCCCGGGCATTGAGTTCTTGGTCCTCTAAACCGAATCGGTGAAAATGGAAGCTTTCATGACGGGTGTGCTCTTGTTCAAGCCACCATTGACCGAGTCCGGGGCCATCAAGGATTGGCGTGCGAAGCTGAACAGCCTTGAAGAGATGCTGTTCACACCGACTTAATATCGGCGCGACTGTTTTTTGTTCCGGTGGATAAATATCATTCAGAACATTGGTTCGGAACTGTTTCAAATCATGTAAGCGCCAGCTCAATCGTTCGAGTTCGATCGATTTTGGGATAAATCGGTAGGGCGTGCCTTCTGTCCCGAGAAAAATATGCCTGTTCTCCAGTCCGAGCGTATAAATAAACGTGGCGATCTCGACCTGGATTGATTTGACATCGCGGCCTAAAGAAGACCAATGAATGGGGGTATGGTCATGTCGATGCAATTGAGGAACGATAATAATCGTCGTGACTTCTCGAGGTAAGCGCGGTTTCAAGTTTAGGCGACCATGATTGAGAACAGCCTTTTCGGGCTGATGCAGCGGTTTTTCAAACAAAACAGACCAATCAGGATTGAATGAAGACACGAATGGACGACTCAGTCCATGACCGGCGAAGATCGATACATACAAAAAACTCACGACCTTTAAGACGGTCATATTCGAGCGCATCATTTTTTTCGTTCGTTTAATTTCTCTCTGAGACCTTGGACATAGTCGGCTTTATTGACTTGCCGTTGTCGGCCAATTGCCAATGCACCAGCGGGGACAGTGTCGGTGACAGCAGAACCGGCGGCAACGTACGCGTTATCACCAAGCTGAAGCGGGGCGACAAGCGTTGAGTTGGAGCCAATAAAAACGTTATTTCCGAGGACTGTTGGATGTTTGCCAAAGCCATCGTAGTTGCATGTGATCGTCCCTGCACCAACATTGCTACCCGAACCGATATCAGCGTCACCCAAATAACTGAGATGGCTTGCTTTCGCGCCTGCTCGGAGTCTTGTTTTCTTGGTTTCGACAAAGTTGCCAATTTTGCACTTCGATTCAATATGACTGCCTTCGCGTAACCGCGCAAATGGACCAATATTTGTATGTGACTCAATGCGCGCCTTATCGATATGCGAATAAGGATGAATGGTGACATAATCATCGATCAGACTGTCACAGATGACACTGCCATGTGCGATGCGCGCACGTTGACGAATCGCTGTTCGCCCTGATATTTTCACGTGTGGTTCGAGATGAACGCCTGGCTCGATTGTGGTATTGGCACCGATCCAAATTGTTTCAGGCATATCCATGCGCACACCAGCCTCCATCAAGGTATCTCGTAACTGACGGAGAAGAATCGATTCTGCAGAAGCACGTTGCAACTGGCTATTAATACCCATCATTTCTTGTGAGCACATATCGATACTCGATACACGATTTTGAACGGCTGCAACCTGAATGAGATCCGTAATATAAAACTCACCTTGCGCATTTTCAGTTTTTAGATGTTGGGCATGTTGATTTAAAAAATCCGGTCCAAACATATAGAGGCCTGGATTAACCTCGGTGATATTTTTCTGAGCTGGTGTCGCATCACGTTCCTCAACAATTTGCGTGATCCGATCGCTCGACCGTAACCAAACGGCGTATCGATCACGCTGGTTGCCATGGTCGCGAGAGCATTACTTGAGACATGCTCTTCATATAGAGATTTGAGTGTGGTTGGTTGCAATAAAGGGGTGTCGCCACAGAGAACCATTAAGGGGACACCATCTTGATTGAGATGGACCCAACCCGATTGTAAGGCGTGTCCAGTACCGAGTTGCACTTTTTGCTCAGCGAAGACCACAGAAGACCGCAAATCAGGCGCATTGGCCTCAAGATGTTCACGAACAGATGCTTCAACGCGTTCTTTTTCGAACCCGACGACAAAACACAATCGATGGATTGGTAAGTCCTTTACGGCATCGATGACCCAGCCAATTAATGATCGTTCCAGAACCTCGGTACACACTTTAGGGATATCGCTTTTCATACGGGTGCCCTTGCCGGCCGCTAAAACCATGACATTTAATTGTGCTGACGTTTGATCCATAAACACCTCAAAAAAGACTCGAAAAACAAGTCTTAGCCCCAAAATTGCTTAAAACAAAGGGGTTTTAATAGATGCGACGATTGTGTTCTTATGTTAAGCCATAGCATGCGGTTATCCTCAAGAATGCTTTTTCACTTGTGCGCTGTGCCGATGTTATGGGTTGCCTGTGTCGGCAGCGAAGACAATTATCAGCCTTGGGAAGCTGAGATAACGCGCATAGAGGTTTGCGAAAATAAACCTGTGTTAGGTTATGTCTGTGAGCAGTTTGAATCTGAAGAAAGTCAAAAAAGTATGGGAACCTGGTTTTTCGAAGGACCAGCAGATAGTCAGCTATTAATCGATCATCACGGTAATACGGTATCGGGTATCGGTTTTTCGAAGTCAGTATATGCCCCTGCGAATAGTTGCCAAGATGCTGGAGAGACCTGTTGGCTCTTTTCAGAGCGGATTGGCGTATCTAACCAGGCCGGCACCTGTATCACCTATGAAGAACGTTTCATCGATTTAAGCGATGAGGGAGAGCAGCGCCGTGGATATCTAGAAGAACGTCGAATCGACGATCAAGCATGTGGAACCAATCGTACTTTTGTTGAGCGCTACCGTGTTGTCCTTCATAAAATGGACCGTGCAGATATAGAACAAGTGCCTGAACCAGTGGGTGTGTTTTGAAAGGTAGAATATGTTGGTTGATATGTGGTGGATTGATGTCGGTGACAGGTTGCGCGTTTGATGTCACATTCTTCGATGTTCAGCAATCTTTAAAAAGCCGTTGCGTGACGAATGTAGGTGGTGAGGTCTGTGAAGCGGATCTCAATGTGGTCGATGAAGGTATATGGAATATCCGTTTACGTACAGATGAGCACTTGCAGCTCAATATTGCTGATGGCCTCTTTGTGCTCGCATTAACGGACGCCGAAAATGAAGACTTCTCTGAGTGGGAATACACACAAGAACAAACGATACGCTCAACACGTTGTGAAGATGTGACGCAGGAGACTATATTATTGCGATTGAATACGGCGCAAGACGCTTTCACTGGTGAACGTACTTTTCGGCATGTTGTGACGGATATTGGAGATGCGCCTGAACCAAGCTGTGATCGTCCTGAACGAGAAGAAATTGAATCTTGGACCCTCGAAGGCGTGTTGGCGGAGGGGTTTTGATAAAGAAAGTTATTCTATTCGGCTTGTGCGTACTTCTGTTTGGATGTGGTGTTGATGAATCATTTGAAGCATTCCAAGTTCAGGCACGTTCAAGGGATGTATGCGAAGGCAGTGTCGTCGATGAAGCAGTTGATACTGATGCGTTAGATGAAGAGAATTCGATTGCGAATGAAGTCTGTGAGCCATCTCCGATTGAGTTGACGGCAACTTGGCAGGTTGCGCGTCGTGGCACTCAGGTACGGCTAACAATTATCACTGAAGATGGTGAACAAAGAACGTTGATTGGTCGAGAAGAGGGGGACACCTATTCCTTTCAAAGGCGAACGCAATCGAATGTGCAAATGTGTACAGAAGTTTCAGAAGAGCGAATTGTGTTTGAACGCCAATCTGACGGAGAATGTGATCGCTATGAAGGGCTGTGGGTCACTTTTGATGTTCAAAGAGGCTGTGCTCAATCTGAATCGAGTGAAACGCCTACACAAACCGGCTTTGGGCGCTCTCTGAGATTGCATTGTTCCACTAATTGACACATTGTTGAGCGATGAGCTG
>JAHDGS010000067.1 GCA_020627505.1 Myxococcota bacterium | reverse complement strand
GTCGACACGGCTGACTTTTGATGTCGGCTTGACAGGTCGTTTGCGAAACGGAGACATATTATTTGGTGGCCTTGGTCGTTTGTCGGCCGGTTTAAACAGCCGCTGGACTGCGCTGGGTGGCGGTCAAGTGATAGCTGTTCCGCATGCGCCAGAGGTTCTGATAGATGTGGGTGTTCAATGGCACCAATCAAAGACATGGGCGATGCTGCAAACTTATATCTTTCGTCAAAATCAGTCGGCTTCTATCGCATCGGTGGGGCTCACTTCAGAAATGGTTGTCCTGACGCTCGCGCAGACATTTGGGTCGCGACATGATGTCAGAGGCGCTTTTGGTTTTGGTCTGGTGAATATGAATCAGGCGATGACTGCCAACCTGAGTTGGCGAGTCAGTCTCACGCCCAAAACGGGCATTCGGTTCTCGGCTGACCATTTTGTTTCTACATTCTCATCTTCAACATTTGCCTTCGGATACGAACAACGGTTTTAAAATGAATCATCGAATATTAGTTATATTGTATGTATTTCTTTTCTGTTCACAGACATTGTGGTCGCAAACGACGAATACGCCCGTTAATACAGGCGTGAATTCGGATGCATCACTGAAGAAAATACTTTTGAGTGAAGAAGGTCTTGTACTCAAAGGGCGACAGTCTGCAGTGAAGGTGCCGATCAAGGGGACGCATATCCGTGCCGGGCAAAAAATTAAAATCGATATTCCGTTCTTCTATTCTTCGTTGGTTGCGCCTGCTGAATCTGTCGTGAGTGTGACAATGGATGGGCAGCCAGTCGGAACCTGGCGACTCTCCCAGCTCGAGGCATCGATGCATCTGCCCCTGCATGCGGTCGCGGAGGTGAGAGATAGGGAGCAAGCCGATGCTATCATCACTTCGCGAATGATAGCAGGTCGAATTATTGTCGAACATATACTGCCTGGACGAAAGATGCATATGCTTGAGGTCTCCACTCGCCTCATACCGACAGAGAAAAAATGTGATGTCCCAATGGAAGATAACCTGTGGGTGCGTTTGTCTGAAGACGGCGCGTTAACTGCTTTGATTGATACCTCAGAATCGATAGATGTGGCGCATCATAATATTGCAGACGCTCTAACGAATGCGGGCACATATGCATTTTCATCCTTGCCAACATGCGCCACATTGAGTGTCGCTGAATGCGAACAGATGCAATGGCGTTACATGCAAGTGGTCCTTTCTCTGCGTGGGTATGAGATCCAATACAGACCTCGTTCTGAATTTAAGATTAAAGTACATCGAGGGAGGGATGTTGAGCGAGCAATGCAGGAACAAGAGGCATATTATGTTGGCGCATTTGACGTCGACCAAGCCTCAAAAATATTGCACATCTATGCTCGGGCATCCGAGCATATCAGGGATGTTGTGACGGCGATTTTTCGCCCTTCTGTTACCGCGTATTGTCCGCAGGATGGTTTGTGTTATATTCCGCAACAACCAACGCGGTATTCTGAGAATAAGGAAAGGGCGCTTGGTCTTCGCTTGGCTGATATCGGGCACCAAAATGGGTGGGTCGCTCGTGGATTTGGAGAGCATGAGCTTCAGTTCGTATGGAAGCGGCCAACGCATATACGACTCACAAAGAGACCTTATGTCGAGTTGGGTTTGCGTTTTCCTGATCATGTCCAGGACGATGTTGAGTCGCATATCGAGGTCCTGTATGAGAACCAGCCGCTTGCATCTTGGTGGGCACACGATGCCCAGAAAGACGATAAACAAACATCAGACCGTTTGAATCGCCTCCATGTCAAACTTCCTGCTGATGTAGAGGGGCGAGATTACTTTCCAATCAAAATCCTTGTTCGACATCAGCCGCGTTCGGGGCGCCGATGTGAACAGGTGAATGGTGATAACGCCTGGCTGTCTTTGGACCCTGACTCAGGCCTCTATGCAGAGGGAGCTGATACGATGCGACCTTCCCTTGAACGTCTGCGTCTTGATGGCGGTCAGGTTGGCCTGCGCTGGCACTGGTCACAACCTTTATCAGAGCTACTTGGGCATATGGCACTATTCGCCGAAACAATCGCTGAACAATATCAAGCGGGTATATTAATAGTCGAACCTTATCGAGAAACACGTCATCTTGTTGAGGTGAGATTACTTGGATTACACCATACGATCGACACCAATCATACGGATGAGCGGATGACAACGTATCATGTGAACCACATTATGAGACGACTGGCTTTGCCACCACTCACTTTGAATCATACTTGTCTCATGTCTGCGGCGTCTGATTCCGGACGAATGGTGTATGCCTTTTACCAAGGTGATGCGGCGGGGTGTCTCGCGGAAATGCAGGTCAACTCGTTCGACAAGCAGATCCATCTTTATCACGGCGCATGGAGGTCAATCATCCAAGAGGCGACTCAACCGAATCCTGCAGAAGCTGAGCTCGCCCATTTATCAACAGAACGTGATGTGAACTGGATTCGAAGTCGAGAAGAAACAACGATTCGTTTGGCAAATATGATTTGGGCTGTCGCCGCGTTGTGTATTGTTTTTGGCGTGATCTTTTATCTTTTTAGAAAGCCGGCCTTTGTGAAGGTGGCTTCAGAGAGTCTAGAAAAACACTGATATGGAGGTGTCATGACAGAAACTCAGCCACAAGAAACAACAACTGAGGCCGATCTACTTGATATTCAGCGCATGTTATATCGCTATCAAACTGAAGCGCGGCGAATGCGATATATAGGCTTATTTATTTGGCTGATGAACGGCGTCGCGCTGAGTGGGATGATCTGGCTTAAGGCTGTCTCCGCTTATCGTTGAATCGGGCATCAGACTTGTTATTATGATAAAAGGCACGATAGAATATGAGTAGAATGGTTAAACAGAAATCACCACCACTGCGCGTGCTTCGTCGGAAAGATGAGGATGGGGGTGCCAATAAAGGTGCTGCTGTTGATGTTCAGCAAGCGTTACTCGATGTTCTTGGGCGTTATCGAGATCGTGTTCCCTATGATATGAAGCTGATAGGTGAACTGGTCACTCAAGAAGTGTCAGCCATCTATGATGAAGATGAACTCATGCATGCAACGACCGCTTTGCTGGATGAACAACGTATCGCCTGTTACTGGCTTGGAGATGAACGCTACCTGAAGCGAGTTCATAAAACCATAAAGCCTTCAGAAGCCGTAGATCGACTCGTGGCAGTGAAAGAACGTGATGGTCAAACACTTGAACAACGTTACTTCGAAAAACAAATCGAGGCTGATATCGCTCACGAGAAGCTGTTATTATATCGTATTCTTGTTGTGTTGGGACTCATCGTTTTTTTAATTTTGTGTAGAGAAATGATGATGATCTGGTTGTCGTCTTAAGGAGTGAGCCGATGAAAATGTCTCATGATTATATGAAAGAGACATGTGCGCACCTCGCAACATGTGGCTATACTTTAGATGAAGAAGAGGTGAGCTACGGTGAAAATGAGGTCGGTGAGCAATCGATTGGATTTGTTTATCATCTCAAAAATGAGAACACACATTTCAAACTCGAAACATTGCAGCATGGGTCACATGAAGATCGGTATTACCTTGAAATCGTTTCTTTCCATGAAATGAAGTCATTTTCATTTGAGTTGGATAGCTGGCGTTATTTCGATGATCGCATTGAGTTCAAATACTATATTCATCCTGAAACAGGGCTTGGACTCAGTTTTATCATCTCTTTGTCGTAAAAGCGAAGAAGCCACATGCTTCTATCTGTTCGTGTGAGACACATGTGAAACGAGCCAAGAGGTCGGCAAGAAATCGCAATGGACGAGGAAACCTAAGATGCTATAATCTCCTTATGCGTTATTGTCTAAGAATGTTTCTGTGTATGACAGCTTGCTTGGTTTTTGGCTGTGAGTCTGGCGAACTAATCAATGTTCCAGAATCAGAGCAACGAGTGCATGTTGTAGAATCTGATGCCCTGACGGGCGGTGTCCGTGGACGTTTTTGTATTGAGAATGCTGCTGGAGATACAGTTGGCATTGGTGCCGCTAAGATTGAAGTGCTAAATGAGGCTGGTATTTTTGAGCTGGTGACAGAGACGAGCGATGCTGACGGATTCTTTGAGATATCAGGACTAGCGGTCGGGCAGAACACGATTCGAATCAGACGGGGATCCCAGGAACGTGTTCTTGACAATATTATTGTTCGTGAAGGACAGCTCACAGATGTGACGCAAGATGAAAACTGCTTGACGCCCGAACCTATCAATATGCTGGTTGTACTCGGTGAGGATGAAGGTTGGCGGTATGAAGAATTTAGAAGGGATGATATAGGGCCTGTTCTTGAGTCACTTGGCTTAGACGGTGTCGTAGAGGTCTTAAATATAGATGTATTGGATGACTTTGTCGATCATGCTGAGCAACTTGGTACGTTAAACTATGACGTGCTCTTTTTTCCATGCTCGGTGACGGTATTTGAAGCTTGGGATGAATCTGAGCTCACAGTCGCAAAGGTTGAACGTGTTATGTCGACATTCCTTGTGGAAGGCGGCTCTGTTTATGTATCAGATTATGGATACGATTTGCTCGAAGAAATTTTCCCAGAAGCGATACAGTGGTATGGCAATGAGTCCAATCATGATGATATGCATCATGAATCACGTGTCGATGGAGAACAGACCGTGGGTGCTCGGATTGTCGATGAACAAATGCGGCTGAGTCTTGGCAAGGACATTCTTGAATTGGATTTTCTAGGAGGAGAGGTTGCGCCGATGCGACCCGGGCCTGCTAGTCGTGTTCTTGTGGAGGCCGATTTGCAACATTCACAGGGGTTGATTACAGCACCGCTTGTGATTGAGTATCAACCTTACGAGACGGGTGGCCGTATAATCTATACTTCGACACATCATATCGAGTCAGAAGCGTTCGTGGATTCTGATGTCAATCAGATGTTGAAGCAGATTGTTCTTTCTTTATAATAGAGCCGGATGCTTATTAACCCACCTTGCCGGTCTTGACAGTCTTGTCCCATTTCATTTCTGCACCACGAAATTCTTTGATATAAGCACCAAACGTCACGGCGCACAAAAAGGGACCGTAACCAGAAATATAAATCATCACAAGTGAAAGCCAACGACCCAGTCGTGGAATCCCTGCAGAAATCGTACGGACCTCGACTTCTTTGGCCAGCCAGGCAACGAGCATGGATAGTGCTTGCCAAGCATATAAGAAGAGCTGTCCGAGAGCCACTGCTTGCGGGCAAGCTTTTAGATGCAATACGTCCGCGACCCAGTCTCCAAGCGGTGGTACCAACGCATAAATAATGACAGACAAAGAGATGAGCCCTGGGAAAAGAATACCTTCAAGCCAGGTCTTTGAAGCAGATTCCGTGTCAACGACGTAAGAGACAAAAGTGACGATTAAGTAGGTGACACCGGCGATAATCCAGAGACCACGAAATAAGAACCAAGCCAACGGTGCATTCATAAAATAGAGCCCAATCAGACCCGCTGCCGACATGATTTGAAAGATAGGCATTAAAAAAATTGAGAACCACAGAACACCCATTGAGAATGTACCCATCGCACCATGCGTTGTGCGATTGAACCATAGTTTTGAGAAGACGGATGTTATTTGTACATTGCCACGTGCCCAACGGACTCGTTGTTTCCATAATCCATTCAGGTCATCTGGTTCTTCCGCATAGACGATTGCATTTGGTTCGAAGATGGCTTTACGACCCTTGAGTTGGGTACGAAAGGTTGTAAATGTATCTTCGGCGAGTGTGTGAGAGAAAATCTGACCACCAATATCCATCAGATTCTCTCGACTATGAAGTTGCGCGCCACCCGATAAGCATGCAAGGAAACCAAGCGCATTTTGCGCCCGACGAGAGGCGCCAGTTGCCGTAATATATTCAAATCCAATAAAGCGCTGAATGGCATTTGGCGCGCGACTCCCTTCTTTAATATAAGCTGTAACAGCACCAATCTCAGGGTCAGAAAGGTGGCGTGACATTTTTGCGAGAGAATCTTTCGTATATATGACGTCTGCATCCATGATGAGGACTGCCTCCGTCCATTCCGACATCCATAGAACGTCCAAACCGTAGTTCAACGTATGTGCCTTGCCTTCGCCACCGGCAACACGGCGAATATGAAAAACACGCCCCGGATACTGTTTCATCTTTTGTATCGTTTTCTGAGGTGTCATGTCTGTTGAAGCATCATCGATGACATAAACACGTAAGCGCTCTCTCGGATAACGCAACTTCATCAGTCGATCGATGGTCACCTCGATAACCGAGTCTTCGTTCCAGGCTGGAATCAGAATGGCTGTTCTCGGCAAGTGTGGTTTGACCCGCTCTAGGTGTGTTGAGAATAAAGAAAGGCCGACCAGTATATATTGATACAGGCCGGCAAGCACAGGGATAATCGCAGAAAGAACACCGAATGCGCAGATGGCTTCAAGCCAGTTCATGCAACATGTTCCTGGGCAGTCTGCTTATTGGACAGTTCAAGGTTGTCATTCGGACCTGTTGCCTTAAGCACTAAATGTTGTTGTGGATGTTGGGCTTCTACCGTTTCTGGACACGCTGGCATCACGTTCGCAACTGGCGCGCCATCAACATGTGTTTTGTCATCTGCCTGGTTCGCAAATACGTCACCATCCATAAAGACCTCTTGTAGGTATCTGACAACAGATGTGTCTTTGAAGTCGAGTGGCGCAGAGCTGATCGGCTCACCGAGAAGGTTGAGTAAGCTCAGCGCCGGCATGTTAATGCCTGCACGAACGGTCAGCGGCATGGTACCAGGAAATCGAGCATTGACTTCAAGCAAATGCGGACGACCATTTTCTGCGCATCGAAACTGTATATTCGCAACAAATTTAAGGCCGATTGATTTCGCAACTGTTGTTGCGAGTCCGATGAGAACAGGGTCTCGTACAGTCCGTGATGCGATAGCAACACCTGAATCAATCTTTAATCGCTCGCGCGGTACAACGCCGAATACTTCACCGTCTTGATCACACAGTACGTCGACAGAGTATTCTGGTCCAGGTAAGAAAGATTGAATGATCATATCTCCATCAGTCGAGACACCTTTTAGATCGTCTTCACCTTCCACAACATGAATATCACGAGAACCTGATCCCGAGCGCGGTTTAACAATACATGGGAAAGACCAATCAGATAGATCCGTATTTGCATCGTAGATTGCTGTTCGTGGCATGGGGACCTCGTGGCGGCAATTTTGGAACAACTCGAATTTGTCTAGACATGTTTCGAGGGTAGACAAATCCGCAAGTAGAAGACGTATTCCATGCCCCTCAAATGTCGATCGATGTTGTGCGATGGTACCGAGCTCCGCATCGACGGTTGGCACTAAAACATCGATTTTGTGTTCGATGCATGTTGAGAGTAGGTCACCAACAAAGTCAGGGTGTGTACCCGGCTTTAATATAACCCGTCTATTGGGCGCAACCATATATAATCCGGCTGCGTGATGATCCATGTCACCCGTGAAAATATCGACATCCATTGATGATACACCTTTCATAAATGAAATCGCTGCTGGTCCACCGACACCTGTTAATAAGATTCTTGTTTTCATATCGACCTCCTATACAAATAGTAAAGCAAGGGGCGTGCCAACAATTCGGTATCGTTCTATTGGCGATTCATACCTAATTTGAGACTCTTTTGGGACAAGATTGTTGGGATGATTCAAAAAAGAACGCAATGGGTACGAAATGTTCCATTTTGGTCAAAAGTACCATTTCTGGGAGGCCAGTTCGCGAACTTCTTGAGCACATGGCGCCAAAACACACTTGCGACCTATATAATTAAGGCTTGTCTGCGTTACCACGTACTTGGCACAGTCATTGCAAAGTTTTTAGTATGGACACTTCGCACGACATGTATTCTCACGCAGATTCTCGTTACCGCTCCAGGTTGGTCTGGATGGGCATCGTTATGCTGATGACATCATGTCGAACAGCGTATCGTGACCTACCTGTCAGAGCGAGCTGGGCGGATTCGCCAGATTGCTACTATGGTCAACAATACTATCGACGCGAGACATCAGAACTGGTCGGGGCTGGCCCATCGGCTTGGTATGATGTTTCGCGCCGGTCGAGTCATCATCAAGAAAAAAGTATGGTGTTAGAATTGAGAACGGTCGGCGATCGTCATTATGGTTCCGAGTATGCTTCGGAGCGCCTTGGTGACGTGAATAGGGTTGTGATCGATTTTTCTGGTCCTACTTCAATAATGCACCCGAGCACGGTCCTGGGCATATTTTTGTATCGAGATGATCAACATGAATTTGACTTCGAGCTTTCACGTTGGGGAAATCCCCAAGATGTGAACGCGCAGTTTGTGATGCATCCGATAGACCGTGGCGGGTTGTTTCGTTTCGAATTAGAACAGGCTAAACGGGTGAGGCTAACGATGTCTTGGACACAAAAAAGTATCACCTACGCAATCGAAACCGCCAAACAGACGATCGCGCATACGATTCAAGCGAAACGCCTTATTGATACCCATGACCACAGGTTACACCTCAACTTATGGTCGGCCGAGGAACGGGGTGTAGGTGGAGGTCGCATTGTCAGATTCAAGGTTCACACGATACAATATTACAGTCCAAGTGGTCTCAAGGAGTTCACATGTTAACGACAGATACGAAAATACTCATCATCGAAGATGACAGTGCACAATCGACTTTATTTCAACGGTGGCTTGAGCAGCGTGGTTATATGGTACAGGTCTGCGAGTCGGCCGAAGCGGGTTTTTTCAAACTGTCCTCAGAAGCATTTGATGTCGTTCTGGTTGACGTTGAATTACCAGGGATGTCTGGACTTGAATTCACGCACTATATTCGCAATGGACAACATGATTGCGCTGTTATTCTGATGACGGCACATCAGAAATTCGAATATGTAAAGGCCGGGTTTGACCTTGGGGTGCATGACTTTTTGACGAAGCCGGCGAAGAAAGATGACCTTTTAAGCAAGGTACAACGTGTGCTAGAGAGTCGAAAGAAACAACAAGGTGATCGTCAAGTCGTCCTTGCGATCGGTGCGCACCCGGATGACGTTGAAATCGGTGTTGGGGGGACATTGCTTGAGCACAAAAAACGAGGCGACGAGATTTATATTTTGACGATGTGTGGTGGGAGCGCAGGTGGTGCAGAATCGACACGTCGGTTAGAAAGTCAGCGTGCCGCATCTTTTCTGGGGGCCCAACTGGTGGTTGAGTCGTGTCAAGATACTCAGATTTCGGCTGGGCCAGAAACAATATCGTTGATCGAAAAACATGTGCGTGAGATTCAACCCGATATTGTTTATACGCATACGATCTCAGATAACCATCAGGATCATCGATCTGTGCACCAGGCAACGATTATTGCGTGTCGAAAAGTCCCAAGCATTATGACTTATCAAAGTCCTTCGAGTACAATCGCCTTTCAGCCAACGTGTTTTATGAATATCGACACGCATCTGCGAGATAAACTTGAAGCAATCAGCCTGTATGAAAGCCAGACAAGTAAATGCGACTACCTTGATCCAGATTTGATTCGCTCGACGGCACGATATTGGGCGCGTTATGCTGGTGCAAAATTTGTAGAACCACTTGAAATTATACGTTCGTCCATGCGCTTGAATAAAGATGACACTGCGACGCAACAAAACATCGCGGAGATAAAATCGATTGCCTAGAGTTTATCTCTGACCGCGCTGATGAGGTTCATCACATTCTCCATAAAAGCCAAAACGTGTGCCTGTGCGTTAGGCTGAGATTGATTCTCAATAACCTTTTTAGCCTGAGTACATTGCTCAACGATATCTGGCACACAAGTGACGATCAAGGATTCCTCGATAAGCGAAATCAATGTTGTCGCGGCCTCTGTGTCATATGCTTGGGCCAGTAAGCCGTGTCGTTCTTTAAGCTTATGTTGCAAACGATCGAGCATTGAAACCAACAATTCTTTATCATGACCAATACGCTCAAGTGCACTATCGATTTGAAAAGAATGTTTGCCAGTGTCGGTCTGAGCTTTTAAGGGGGGCACACCTTGTTCTGCGTAAGAAGACATTTGTTCAAAAATATGTTGGAGACGATTGGTGGCCTGACGAATCTTATTGATGGCTTCGCCTAAAGCTTTAGGATCGGGTTGCGTCCTTTCTTGTTCATGGGCAAGGATGTCGACGAAGCCGTTTAACGCGTTGAGTGGTGTTTTAACCCCGTGGCTTGTTTCAGCTAAAAATCGGGCTTTCTCTTTGTCTGCCGCCATGGCTCTATCACGTGCCTGTGAGAGATCAGCAGTTCGTTCTTCAATAAGTCTTTCCAAATGTTGATTATGGGTCAGCAGTTCATCAGACATCAGTTCAAGTGCGCGGTCCTTTCGTAGGCGCTCCATATCTGCATCCCGATATGTTTGGTCGATGACAGATAATAGCTTGGATAGGTCGATGTAGGGGTGAAGCGCTTCAATCGAAGACATCTCTTTCAAGCGTTGACCACAATCATCATCCACACATGTTTTTTTGAGCTGACGACTCAATAAAGGATGGAGCTCGCTCGGCTTCATGTGCGCTCCGATATCAGGGTGATGGTCATCGTTTGATTATGTAGCTCACAGGTGCCAGTGACATGCGGGGAAATTTCACCATAAGAATAAAAACCACTGAGGGTGACACCATTTCCAAGTTTGTCTTGAACGGCCTCAACTTCATCATAGGCACGTTGCTTGAGGACAAGCCGTCGCCCAACGCAGCTAATGAGCATGGCGAGGGCATCACCTGTTTGGTTTCCTTGTTTGGCTTGTTGTGCCGCAAGCTCCGCACCATCGACGAGTTTTTCAAAGTTGGCATGCATGAGCTGGACAATCGCGCCCTCAGGTAAGTTACCTGCGAAGGTCATTGATTGTTGCTCATGATCGACTGAGAGCAATGTGCGCACGAGCCCATCTGTACCGTTCGATTCATCTTTAATCATCAACGGATATAGAAGACCGCTACTTGGTAGATTGGCTGCTTCGTCTCCGAGATATTTCTTGTACAAGGCGAGTGCAGGCTGATGATCGAGCTCATATAGGATGTTGTTATCAGAGCGGGTGACAGAACGTTTTGGGCCGAATGCATCCCAACCACCGACAGAGCCATGGGTAAATTGCAAATTCTCGCCATAAAAGGCTATCGCAATCAATTCATTTTCAAGAATAAGATCATCGAAGATGAGGCGTGTCACACCAAAGTCGGCGCCATCACCTGCGAGGCCCCCTGTAATAGGGATGTTCTTCACAATGGAGCGGACACCTTCGACCAAAGCACTTCCATTAATGTTGTGACCTGGTGAAAGCACCATAAGTCCCTTTAAGTCATCACGCTGTTCTACCTGAGCGGCGAGTTCTTGGCCGCACACAAATGCATCTTTCTCATCGATTGTCGTGCGAAGCCGCATGACATGACTATCGGCCAATTGGATTGCTGTAACGACACACGCATTTGTATAAACGTCATCTCCTGTAATTTCGCCTGCCGTGGAGCAGCCGACGAGTGCTGCGTTCGGATACTCCTGACGAATCATATGCAGCGTGTCGGTCGTTTGTAAGTGAGAGGACGCACCGTACACAAACACGATATCGGCCGAGCCATCTTCTATGCCAGTCTTGATATTCTGCCATTCTCCATTTCGAATTAAGTGTTGTGATAGTCGCATTTGACCTCCTTAAATGCTCGCCGTCATGTTGTGGGTGTGCAGCCATTTGTTGATCGCCTGAATTGTTGACGCATATTGTTCGATGCTGTGCCGAAGCGAATCAATATCCTGCTCACGGGCTGCGTTTTCAATGTTCGCACCAAGCATCGAAATCGCTTCAAAGCCGTAAGCGCCGCCACTCCCTTTTAAGTCATGTCCAATACGCTGAAGCGTCGCCCAGTTCGACTGTTGAAAAAGTGAGTGCAACTCTTCAATCTGTCGCATCCGTTTTGCAATATAGGCTGGTACGAGATCCGCAATATCTGGGTCAATATCGAAATCGTCAGGGAGGACTGTTGATATTTCGGTGGCATTGGCAATGTCAGATATATGTTGTTCCGATGCATGCGGAGCAGGAGCTGCTGCGGATAATCGTTCTTGCCTGAGCTCCAATAGGTTGAATATCGCTTCATCAAAAGAGGACCGATGGAGCGGCTTTGGTAAGAACGTATGCATCCCTGCATCATCGCACGCTTGTCGCGTCTGCTCGCCGACATCACCCGTGCAGGCAACAAGTTGCATCATCGGATACTGCTGCGTGAGAATACGTGCCATCGATACGCCATCGATACCAGGCATATTCAAATCTAAAAAGACAATGTCTGCCGGCATCTTCTCAAAATCTGCCAAGGCGACATGACCATCAATATAGAAGTTGACATGCGTATTTGGAAATCGCTTTAAGAAAGCTCCAAATAGAAAATGATTGTCGTCATTGTCATCGACGAAAGCGACATTTAGCCGCTGACTGGTCATCAGATGACAGCATACTTGAAAGTAATGTTTATCAACCGGTTTGCCGATGAATTGAGAGTGCGGCATTTGTAACACCTCGTCTTTGACATGTGTCAATGCATGGGCAGAAGAAATAATTGCTGGCACGTGAGGCAGGGCTGCTGCTGATTCGTCAGCACGCCCTTGGCGCAACATCGATAGACCATCCATTTCAGGCATCGCGATATCAGTAACAATTAAATCATATTTATGTCGACGCCATTGTTCGAGTCCTGCTCGACCATTGTGTGTAACATCGAACGTAAATCCTGCGCGTTTAAGTAGATGCTTGAAGATGAGTCGATTATCCTCTTCATCTTCGACGATAAGTGCGTGCTTGCCTGTTGAGTGCAGTTGTTCGTTGCGAGTCATTTCTGTCTCGACATCCGTTCTTTCTATATCGGCGGGAATGGCCAACCAGAATGTTGACCCAACGCCGCTGAGACTCGAGAAATCGACATATCCCCCCATGCGTTCCGCAAGGACCTTACAGATATAAAGACCCAACCCTGTTCCTTTGGTGTGTTGATGTGATTGCGCTTCAACGCGCATGAATTGCGTGAATATCTGGCTCTGTTGCTCTTTTGGGATGCCAAGTCCATCATCTTTGACCTCAAAAAACAAGTGAGCGTCTTTAATATATAACTTTAGGGCGACATGTCCCCCGCGTCGATATTTGATGGCATTGGACAAAAAGTTAAGAATGATTTGATGCAAACGTTTATCGTCAGCCTGAATATGCGAGGGGCAGTTGGCCGCGACATCAAAGTGGATGTCGACATCATCACGACCAGGGATATCCGCAATGGTTTGTTTAAGATGATGTAAAAATTGAGATAGATTACATGGCTGACGCTCGACAGACAAGAGACCTGCTTCGAGTTTTGCGAAATCGAGCAGGTCATCTATCCATGATGTCAAAACACGGGCATTTGCTTCGATGCGGGCAGGGTAGTCTTCGGATGGAGATAATGAGTCAGGGCTTTCAGCTAGGAGTGAGGCCAGGCCAATAATCGAATTAAGGGGGGTTCGCATTTCGTGTGACATCATGGCCAAGAAATCAGACTTTGACTGATTGGCATGTTCTGCCTCAACTTTCGACTGCTCAAGTTTTTCAGTGAGTTCTTGAAGATGCTTGGTGCGTTCAAGGACACGCTGCTCAAGTGTTTCATTTGCTTCTTTCAAAACTTGATTGGATTCGTAGAGTGCGCGGCTTTTATCTTCAAGCAGGCGTTCCGCTTCTTTTCGCGCATGTCGCTCTCTCCGCAAGACACGCTGGGTGGCGGTGAGTTCTTCTTGTAACGCTGACGGTGATGGTGTCGACATCAGCCGATAACACGCACAAGAAAGTCGACACTCTTTCCGCCGTCTGACTCATGCAGCCTTGAAATCTCAAGCTGTTCGTTGAAATGTGCTGCACAGCCTTCGAGTAGACCTTCTGCAAGGTCGGGCAAGCCGCGTGGTGAGCGGTATTTCAATTGCATGTTATCACCTTGAGGAACACATTCGAAATGAGGCAGCTCGGTCTGATCATAGAGTTTTCTCACCTCCGCATGAATCGTGTCGTCGAGACGAGGGAGTAACTCAAAGGTTGATTGAAACTGGTTCACCATTTCCGGGTGCGAATTGAATAAGCGGCCAAAAAGGTAGAAGCCGAAGGCATGAACCAATTCCGGTATAGGCTGACTTGTTTGTTGGCTCAATTCAACAATCATCGAGACCAGCTCCGAGCAGGGGTATGTCCCAACAGCTGTGTAAATGCCGTCAGAGTCTGGGTTCACAGCTTGAATCACTTTATCCGCTGTCATGAGACCAAACTCTTTTTCAACCATTTCCATAAATTCTGTGAATATCACGCCTTTCATTGTTTCTCCTATGTCCACTAATTATAAAGCAAGAACAATGCCATAATTTTAGGCCTGTTTTAGGTGCATATTCCCTAAAAATCGAGTTTTTTGTTCCAAATAAGAATTCCAAAAAGGGACATACGTTCTTTTTTGGAACATGCTGAGCGGCAGAATAGCTTGAATCACTGGTTTTGACTTTTGGCACCCTTTTTGCTCTCTCAAAAGACAAGGAGGTTCCATGGCAACATATTTCAGAACTAATTTTTTTATCGAAGACTTCAAGAGCGGACTTTTGGTTTCCGTTGTGTCGCTGAGTTTTGTCGTGCTACTGCTCAGCGGGGTGATGTCATGAACGTTCGGCACAACTTTAGATTCACAATACACATCTTATCATGTTTAATGACCATGATGGTGAGTCCTGTTTTTGCTGTTGGGGATGGTGGCACACGCTTCAATATCTATGTCCCGGGGAACAACTCTCATGCATCTCGACGTGTTCTTTTGATCGTGACCAACATTTCTCCAAATGAGAATACCGTTGATATTATCGATGATGGAGCTGACGGTGACAGCGATGATTCAGTCTCAAATATCAAACTAGAGCGGGGGGAAAGTTACATCGTTCAAATGTCAGA
>JAHDGS010000066.1 GCA_020627505.1 Myxococcota bacterium | reverse complement strand
GTCGATAATACTGATGCATGTTTTGTGGCGGGATGTCTATCTTCACGACCATCTGAAAACCGAACATTAGGCGAGAATGGTTCATATCAATGGCAAGCGATGAATGGCACAGTCGATTGCATCGGCTCCTGGTATTTGTCACCTGGACTTGCAGGAAACTATACTGTCAGTGTCCGTCTACCAGATGCCAATATGTCGATACCACATGTTTATGAGGTGATGCACAATGGCCAGTTGGATGTTGTGCAAGTCGAAGGGTATACTGGCGATAATTGGATCGAGCTTGGTGATTTCTTTTTTAGTCGAGGACGGCATCAATGGGTTCGTCTTGGTGTTGAGATGGATGGTCAAGCTGGTCGAATCGTTTTTGATGCAGTTAAAATAGAGCGACAAAATAGCGAGCAACCAAATGATAATGAACCAGTTGTGATTGAAGATGATGATGTCCCAGAGATGCCAGTCCCTCAAGACGAGTCGTCTGATGCGGAAGATGACGTCACGACAATTATTATCGACGATGATGATAATGGTTTAAACGGGCGAACAATCACGATCAAAGGTGGAAAAGGGTGCTCGAGCTCAAATGCGACACTATGGTCGATAGTGTTGTTGGGGCTATTTGGTTTTAGGCAAGGTCGGCGGAAACGTTATGGCTGAATCACTGATTAGAACCTTGGTAGATGGCTCTGCAAGTGTTCGCAGTGGTATTCGTGACATTGGGCGTGCTCGGCAAATTGCTTCTATATTTGTTCGACACGGATTTTCAGAAGTTCTTGAGAAGACCAGAATCAGACGCTCGAAAGCGGAGACATTAAAAGGTTTACCCGCTCGTTTAACTGCTGTACTCGAAGAGCTTGGGCCGACGTTTATCAAATTCGGTCAGATTCTATCGACGAGACAGGATGTATTGCCAGCCGATGTTGTCCGCGCTCTTGAACGGCTTCAAGATAAAGTTGATCCGCTGCCTTTCGATGTTGTTCGAGAGGTTATTGAGAGTGAGCTCGGTGGAGATATCGAAGACATTTTTACTTCAATTGATCAAAGCCCGCTCGCGTCTGCGTCGATAGCGCAGGTGCATCGCGCCTGTTTAAGTGGTGAAGATGTGGTTGTGAAAGTGCAAAGACCAGGACTTAAAGAAAAGATTGTATCAGACCTGTCTCTGCTTCGATTCTTGATTCAGCGTATTTTAAATGTTTACCCGGAGCTACATGTACTTGATTTACCAGGTAGTGTTGACTCCTTTTCGACATCGCTTTTAGGTGAGCTTGATTTTAGACAGGAAGCTGAGGCCCTTATTCAATTTGCGCATAACTTTGAAGCCGACACTAAAGTCAAAATACCACGTGTTATTGCAGAAGCATCGACAGGTGTCTTACTTGTGATGGAAGAGCTCAAAGGGACTAAGCTAACTGAGCTGACAGAAAGTAGCATGATTCAACAAGCTGCTGACCATTATCTCGACATCGCCTTTAGAATGTTTTTTGAACACGGTCATTTTCACGGTGACTTACACCCAGGCAATGTGTTTTGGATGGATGATGGCCGTTTAGGCCTGATTGATTTTGGAACAACAGGACATTTGAGTAAAAAAATGCGTGAAGATATGGCTGGTGTTACGATGGCGATTGTCAATGAAGACTTGCCAGCTGTTGCAAGAACATGGTTACGTCTTGGGCAACCGACCCGACCCGTTGATTATGAAAAATATGAGCGAGATGTGATCGATATTCTCAACTCGCATGTCGTGGGTCAATCTCTGAAAAATGTACAGTTTGGCCTATTCTTAAACGATCTGAGTCTGGGAGCTATTCGCCATGGTATTCGTGTGCCCAGTCACCTCGCGATCTTATTTAAAGCAATGGTCACAACAGAAGGGCTGGCCAGACAGCTCTTACCGGACGTCGATATTGTAGAAGCCGCAAAGCCTTACATTGAAAAGTCAATAAAAGACAAGTACCACCCTGATGTCTTGAAAAAAGAGTTATTTCGTCAGGCCGTACAATGGAGCGAAGCATCCGAAAATCTACCTTGGCGTCTCAATCAAATATTAACACGTGTAGAGAAAGGTGACTTTCAAATGCGTGTTGAGACTGACGGCATGAACAAGCTCGCTGACAGTCTCGCAAAAGGCCTGAATCGTCTTGCTCTTTCGATCATTGCTGTTGGTTTCGGGATTGGAGGCGTCTTTGTGCGCAATAGTTCTGGCGAAAAATATGGTGTATTTCCTGTGGAGTCAGTCCTTTCGTGGGGAATCTCTGGTCTCGCTCTCTTCTTTTTGTTTTCATATATGCGAAAAGAAAAGTAAGCTTTGCCTATGACGAAACTCGGATATACAGCCAATAATTTAGACCTCGCCAAAGCAGATTTATCACATCGTTTTTTCTCGCGAATTGGTGGTACATCTCCAGACCCATTTCGTGGTTTAAACACAAGCTTCGATGTGAATGATGCACCGGCGCGTGTTGAAGAAAATCGGGCTCGTGTCCGGTTTCAAATTGGATTGAAGCCAAAATCACTTTTTGTCGCGAAGCAAGTGCATGGACATACTGTGGTTGAGGTGACTGATAAGATGATGGCTGAAAATGTATCGGCGATTGAAGCAGATGCGATGTTCACAGACGTTAAAGAAGTTGGTCTGGGTATTTTGACTGCTGATTGCGCACCAATTTTATTATATGCGTCTGATGTAGAAATGATTGCTGCGATACATGGAGGGTGGCGCTCACTCACCAAAGGGATTATCCATCATACGACCGCAAGGCTGAGTGAGTATGGAGCCAAGCCTGAAAATATGATTGCAGCCATCGGACCATGTATTGGGCAGACTGCTTTTGAAGTTAAAAGTGATATGACCGATGCCGTCGAGAAAGCGATTCAGGGCAAAGACTTTTCTCTGTCAGATTTAGTGGCAGAGGGGCGATTCTTTAATTTGCAGTCGTATGCAGAACATTTACTAAAAGCGGAAGGCATCGCTTCGATTGATAAGATTGACAAGTGTACATTATCGGATACAGACACATTCTTTTCATATCGACACGAAAAAAGAACAGGGCGCCAGATTTCGGTGATCGCGATGACGAAGCCGCCTGTGATCTCTGAAGAAATGTTTGGGTAGTAAGATGTCTAAAAGTTATCATGTCACATATAAGGATCTCGAAGGCAAAACGAGAGAAGAGCTTGAAGAAATGTTCGACGACCCCGATTTAGTTCTGGCTGAGCTTGCAGAGAAAAGTCACCACAAAAAAGAGATAAAGAATAAAAGAAAAGCTGACAAAGCACAGAAATAAAAAATGTATATATTGGCGTCGCGGTCTGAATCTTACTTCAGCTCTCATTAATTTAGATTCTTTTCGCCCCTTCGACAAGCTCAGGGAGCGAAGCTCGAGTTGAGATAAAAGGCATATATGAAGAAAAACATCCTAATTGCAACACTCATTTTATCCAACCTGTTTTTTGCAGGGCGGTTACTATTACTTGACACGGAACAACCGAGCTTAGAGCTTGGACTGTTGAAAAAAACGATTGATGTCGGTCACTTTAATTCTTCAGGAGAAAAGCAGAAAAAAATATTCACGTTACCTAAGGGACTGACGGTTGCAAACTATAATGCCCGAGGGCTTGATGCGATAGGGCAGTTTGAAAACAATCGATTTATGATTGTCGTCACATCTGATGCTGAAGATCTCGTTGACTATGGTATGCCAGTTGAAAAGCTAGGACCGAATGGGAACTATTATTCTGTGGAGTTCTAAATCGCCGCAATAGATTTAGAGAACTCTGCTAGCGAACTTATCCAACCTCTTTCATGATCGTGAATAAAGTCATCTGTTGTAAAACCCGAATGAGTCAAGTGTAACTCTGTCGTCGTTTCATCGATGGGTTTAAGCGTGATTGAAACAACCGTATTTTGGCATCCCTCAAATTCTTTATGTACTTTTATCCAGCTGAATAGAATGTGCTTATTTTCAACAATTTCGAAGAACTCACCTCGACAGTGATAAACTTCTTTCCACGAAATTTTATATTGTCCGCCAATCTTGAAGTCGATGTCCATCGTTTGAGCTGTTGCACCCGTCGATAAGAATAGTTGTCCATTTGCAATCGCCTTAAAAACTTTTGAAGTTGTCGCTTTAATTAATTGCTTGATGTTAATCTCTGGTTTCATTTAAGACTCCTCTATTTGTTGGGCGAAGTTAGAAAGGCTATTCGTCCAAAATTGACGATAGAAGTTAATTTGTTCTTCAATGGTTTGAAAATGCTCAGGGCATAAGGTTAAGTGCATATTTCGCTCCGGCATGCTCAGTTTTGACTCCGAGTTAACTCGGAGTCAAACAAGAAAAAGTTAAGTTGGAACCACAATATATAGTGTTTAGCCACTTAATAAGCACAAAATAGATCGTTCGATCAGTTGATCGATCGCGATCGGATCAATTAGCGTGGCTATGGAGACGATCAGATCAATTGCGATCGCTAAAAAGATCGCGGAGATGGAGAGACATGCATTTGGCTGCATATATTCTAGGATTCATCATGTGGACACTCATTGAGTATCTGCTGCATCGTTTCTTGGGGCATGTACCAAGAGGAAAAGGGTCGTTTTCAAAAGAACACCTCAAACACCATTCTCGTTTATTATATTTTGAACGATGGCATCAAAAAGTTGTGCTCGCGATCGTTGTTTTTTCACTACTCCTCGCGATCTTTTATTTCGGGACGACTTCATTGCTCGGCGCCTTCCTGGGAGCTGCAGGATTCGTCTCTGGCTGGTTTGTTTATGAGCTCACCCATCAGGCGATTCATGAAGAGGCCCCTCAAAAGCAATATACTCGATTCATGTGGCGCCATCATCTTTATCACCATTGTGTTAACCCATGGGTGAATTTTGGTGTGACATCGCCGTTATGGGATCTTATCTTTCAAACTTATGCATCGAGTAAAAAGGTTCGTGTTCCGCCACGGCATAGAGGTGCTATCCCGTGGCTCAAAGAAGATGATGGTTGGCAAGAGCGGGTTTTCGAGCGACTATAAGTCGGGTTGTTTTTAGAGAAGAAGTATAGGTTCTTCTGCACCAGTATCTTTATTTAATAGTTTAAATGCATGTGACAATAACTGTCCTGTCTCTTTAACGATGTCTTGCTCTTCGATTCGTTTGAGGCGAGCAGAGATCTGGTCGGCAACCGTATCAACATCGATATCTTGTCGAAGTTGAAGAATATAAGAATCTGTATCTTCTGAGTCTGGGAGCGATGCTTTTGTCGCTTCAATACCTTTACGAAGCTGAGTTGTGAAGCGCGCTATTGACCGGAGGTCTGTAGCTCTTCTATCACTTAATATTGCTATTAACTGGGGAATAGGCCCGCTGCTTGTTGATACAGGTGTTTTCGTCTCCTTGAGTACTTCCGAAAACATAGCGTGCATAATTTGGGCTTTTTCTGTCTTTGTTAGCTCAGGAACTTCAACCTTTTGGAGGCGATGTTCAAGATTGTACTTCCCATTATTCTCTCCTTCCAAAAATACTTTTGCCCTTGGAACTGGTACTTCATCCCCGTTTCTCATTTTTATGACACCATTTTTTTGGATTTCATTGACAATATTCAAAATTTCTTTTTTCACACTATCATTTGCATGTTCCAACCCTTCGAAACTAAGAATGACAGTGTCGTCAGTCGTAAAAATGTCATCAAGCATTTGTATAAGTTGTGGGGTTC
The DNA here is from genome assembly GCA_020627505.1 of Myxococcota bacterium. Lineage (GTDB taxonomy): Bacteria > Myxococcota > UBA727 > UBA727 > JAHDBA01 > JAHDGS01. The sequence continues at coordinate 9,388 of JAHDGS010000066.1, read as the reverse complement.
TATCGGAACCTACAAAACCAGCAGGTGCGCCTAAAAGAGAGTTTATATCCATTGCCATTCTAAACTGATCGCAATGAATAGAAAGCATTTTAGTGACGTCACCATTGACCGCTTGTGCGAGTGATTTAAGGAGATGTGTTTTTCCAACTCCGGGACCACCAGTCAGCATGATCGTTGTCGGCTCGTTGGCTGCATCATTTTCGGCAATTTTAAGGGCGATTTCACGAACAACCTCTTCTCGGCCGATCACACCTACGCCTATTTTACGCGAAAGTTCGCTTGCCTGTGTAACCAAATCAGATAAGTTTTGAGCCGCCATCATCATTGAGGGTGGAAAAGACACAATTGACTCTTGTTTAAGTGGTGAGGTATTCATCTCACCTACTGCTTTCTGCATACTTTGCAGTTTTTGTGTGGATAACTGACTGGGATCGATATATTTCTGTTCTGATAAGGGTTGCTCGGGATTTGACTGAACTCGTTGTGAGTGATTATTTTTCTGGATTTTCATCAGATAGTACTCCAAAGTTTTAATTGTTAGTATAACTATCGAGGATCTTTAGGGGATCTTTAGCTATTTTGGAACACATTGAAATATTTAATAAAATAGCTATTATTCCAGTGTGAACGCTTCGTTTATTTTATATCTTGTCATTATACTCTCGCTCTGTGCGTCGATCTTCTTCTGGCGTTATTTGTTGAGCACAGAAACAAAGGACACAACATTAGCCCATCGATTATTGATGTTCGCTTGTGCTGGTCTATTATTTGAACGCGGATTGACACTTGTATTTGAGCAACCTGCTTTGTTCTCTCCCGATAGCCTCAAAGTATGGTTCGCAATGACCATTGGTGTGGTCTTTCTGCTGCTTTCTCATTTTCGAAAAACACATGTATTTGGTGCTATCGTCGCACCATGGATGTGTATGAGCATTCTTGGTTATCTCGCTTTTCCGACTTCACAAACGATTCAGTCGACAGAGTCATTTTTAGGCAACGCATGGCATCCCGTTCATCTTGCCTTATTCATTTTAGGCGAAGTGACTATGATTGTAGCCGCTGTATCAGCTATATTTTATCTGATACAATCAAGGCGACTCAAAGAAAAAAGGATAGATAGCCTATCCAAAATACCAGCACTACGTGTGCTTGAGACGATTTTTAATCGATTTTGGTTACTCGCAACGCTGCTCTTTACGCTTGCCATACCGGCTGCAGGCGTGCTGGCCAAACACCAATGGGGGGCTTATTGGAGTTGGGAACCGAAGCAAATATGGGCGACATGTGTTTGGCTATCTTTGTTAAGTGGTTGGCAGTTCTTTAAACTGTTTTCGGTTCATGGTCGTCGGCGTGCACAATGGGTCGCTTACCTGTCGGTTGTTTTCTCGGTCAGCTATTGGATCGTCGAAAACCTAACGGTCGCGCGACATGTGGGAGATTACCAATGACGCTATTCGCATTGAGTCTCGATCACCACCGTGCGCCGCTTGATGTACGCGAGAAATGTGCTTTAGGTGAGCTTGAAGCGGCAGAGCTGGGTTCAATGCTGGTCGATGAAGGTTTTGTTCGTGAGGCGGTTGTTCTTTCGACATGCAACCGATTCGAAATCTATTGCGCATGCGAACGATCATTATTTCCAAAAATGATGGCTCGGGTTTCGGCGCATCTTGAGATGGCGACCATTGACATTGAAGCACATGCCTCGGTGCGGGAAGAGATGGCTGTCGTCTCACATTTGTTACGTGTCACCGCGAGTCTTGAATCGGTTATCATTGGAGAGCCGCAAATCGTCGGACAAGTCAAACGTGCATATAAATGTGCCCAGGATGCATCTTCTGTGGGTAAAGAACTGAATACATTATTTCAGAGTGTCCTGCATCAAGCCAAAGATATTCGAGAGCGCTCAGGCATTGCTGAATCTGCCGTGAGCCTATCATTTGCGGGCGTTGAACTGGCCAAAAATATATTTGGAGAATTGAGTGGGCTCACGTGTTTATTAATTGGTGTTGGTGAAATGGGGCGTCTTGCGGCGAATCACTTTGTCGAGCGCGGTGCAGCCTTACAAATTACGAATAGGTCATATGAGAAGGCGGTTGAACTGAGTGAAGTACTCGGTGCAACGCCAATCTCATTTACAGCTCTTGAGGGCGCGCTGACTGAAGTCGATGTTGTGTTAACGGCTACAGGTGCACCGCATCACATTATCTCTAAGCAGATGATGACTCGGGTCGGAAAACGCCGGCGCTATAAAGAGATTTTTATGATAGACATTGCTGTACCGAGAGATATTGAACCGAGCTGTACAGATATTGAAGGTGTGTATTGTTACGATGTCGACGACTTAGGCGCAGTCATCGATAAAAATAAAGCCGAACGCCTCAAACGCGCAGAGTCTGCAGAGTTGATGGTTCGAGAAGCTGTTTCTGTTTGGCATCAAAAGACGACACTGCAAAATATCGATGAAGGTGTACGTGTTTTTCGTCAGCACTTCGTCAAAGGGGCAGAAGCAGAACGGCAACGCTTTGTCGATAATCTTGATGTACCAGAAGCGGATAAAGAACGTCTGAAACACTATACGCACCAAATGATCAATCGCTTATTACATGATCCAACAACTCGATTGAAGCAGGCGATAGTTGATGACAACCTCTCATCTGAACACGTGCTCTTATTGCTTGAACATCTGTTCGGTGAAGAAAAAGGTCGCTCTATCTCAGAAGAAAATCATGCACACCAACATCTTCAACTCGTTGAATCGGCTGCAGAGTCGATGACCTCAGCGGTATCGAGAACACGTGCGATGACGAATAAAACGGAGCGCTCATGAATATAAGGATTGGTACCCGGGCTTCTCGGCTCGCTGTTTGGCAAGCAGAACATGTGGCTTCAGCGCTTCGTACCGTTTTGCCAACGGTAGATATTGAACTTGTCAAAATGACAACGCGTGGGGATAAGATTCTCGACCGCACTTTATCTAAGGTGGGTGGCAAAGGACTGTTTGTTCAAGAACTCGAGGATGCACTATTAGAGAAACAAGTCGACTTGATTGTTCATAGTGCGAAAGACTTGCCGACAGAGCGGCCTGATGCATTGCGCGTTGCTGCATTTATGAAAAGGGCAGATCCGCGTGATGTTCTTCTTGGTTTAAGCGTGGCCGATTTAAATACGCCTGGTATTCGCGTCGGAACGAGCTCTCTGCGACGCGCTTCTCAATTGAAAAAGCAGTATCCACATATTGAAATTGTATCGATACGTGGAAATGTTGAGACGCGAATTGGAAAGATCCAAGAAGACATCGTCGATGGTGTTGTACTTGCAAAAGCAGGGCTAGACAGGCTTGCCTTACTTCAACAGTGGATCGATAAGGCGAAATACCATATTTTCTCGCCTGAAGAACTCTTGCCAGCCGTGGCGCAGGGAATTTTAGCGATTGAATGTCGATGCGATGAGCGTGAGGTCGCTGATATATTAGGGCAACTCGATCATGCCGAAACACGATATATTGCGCTCGCTGAGAGAAGCTTTTTGCGAGCGGTTGAAGGGAGTTGCCAAATACCGGTCGCAGGTTTTGCGCAATATGTTGACGGCCGGCTTACGTTAAAAGCCTGCCTTGGTCATCCTGAACGGTCAACGTTGATAACAGGTGAAGCTGATGACGTTAAAACACATGCCGAGCGGCTTGGTATTCAGGTCGCCACCGATATCTTAGGTCGTGGTGGACGAGAACTCTTAGATACACTTTAACGAAGATGAAGCTTGAAGAACAGATGAAGTCCTTATGGGTCACACGCAGCTTCGAGGAGTTGACCGACAGTGATGCCCCTGATGGTTGGTTGTGGAAGCCTCTTGCGTTATATGACTTCGAAGTCTTGCCGGTCGAACTGTCTACCTTTTCTCTGAGAAAATATGAGGCCGTCTTAGTGACATCGAAGCACACGATTCGCGCATTGAAAAATATGTCTTTTGATATCAAAGCGCTCCTGGCAGGGAAACAAGTATGGGCTGTTGGGCGTGGTACTGCTGATTCAATCATCAGTTGTGGGGGACATGTTGATCTCGTCGGAGAACAAGGCGTGAGGGCTTTGTTAAAATCGACGCCGTTGGTGCCACATCAACATGTTCTTTATCCACACGGACTGCATGTTTCTCACACAGCTGCCCAGCTCAGCAAGCTATATGGTGCATATTTTGATGGAATGCCAGTCTATGTGTTTCGAGAGCGTGAGTCTGAGGTGCTGGCATCAGTCTTCAGGCCATTATTGAACGATTCGAAAGCGCAATATATTTGGGTGACGAGTCCACGTCGTGCGCGTCGACTTGTGGACATGATCGTTGATAGCAAAGCCCGAGAAAGTCTAATTGTGTTGGCCCATGGGGAGCAAACTGCCCGTGTACTTGAGAAATACGATTGGAAAGCGCTTCATCGGCTTTCACCATCTTATGACGCACTGCTCCAGTTTCTCAAGAAATCGATATAATATACTTGTTCTGGAGCCGATCTTTCCTTATACATTAACTGACGCATTGTTTTGACAACAAGTGAGGAATTTATGAGATTATCGATCAGTCTCTTATCGTGTTTTTTTGTCATATCATGCGCTTCGATGCAATCAGCCCAGCCTGTGGCGAAGGGGCGGCTCCAGTCAAATTTAGCTAGCATGGATTTTTCTGGCGGAAACGAAAATGGCTTTTTGCTTAATGCGAAGATTGAAGTTGAAAATACAGGAAATGCGCTGCTTGCGATTCAAGGTGCAGACGCGACCTTGGTCATTGATGCACTTGTCCATGTTGATGGTCAAGGTGTGCGCAATGCGAAGCCAGCGCTTGAGGTTTTTCCGCACTTAAATAAAGCATTGCAAGGCAGTGATTCGACCCGTTTGGAGCTTGCGCCAGGTGATAAGAAGGTGATGCGTGTGGCGATGGTTCTACCATGGCCAGATGACCCTGCTCGGTACGAAGAATTCGCGAAGTATGATGTCTTCATGTCGACATTAAATGTGACATTTGCACTCGATGATGAAGTCGAATCTGTCGGTTATAATCATGAATTAACCGTACCGAAATTACCAAATATCAAGCTTGATGAAGTTCAAGTATCACGAGTGCACGGCAGTCTAGCCGGGACGCTTTACGTCAGTATTTTGGCTGAAAACCAAAATGCGTTCCCCATCGAGCTTGAAAACATTAAGTGGAATATTTTCAGCGAGGCCACTTCGCTTCGCGCGGATGGCGATCGAGAGAATGAAGAAATCGTACCCCACACAACTTTAGTGTTTGAAGAAAGTGTTGATTTGGCAAGCGCAGAGTTATCGGAAGAAACGATACGAAGCCTGTTGTCGGCCGAGAGTCTCAAATATCGATCGGAACTTGAATACACACTATTTGGTAAGACGTTCAAAAAGTTCTTTGAGGGCGAGGAACAATTTCCGCTTTAGATTAGAGTCGCTTGATGTGTTGATGAGAGAGATGAAATACTTATCAACATACAAATATGTCTATGATGCAACAGTCGTTGCTGTACTGCTTGCCTATCTCGGTGGCTGTTTTCAGTCAGACAGAGCTCATGCCGATATTCCGACCATCCCGGAGCCGCCTGATATCACTTTTTGTTCTGATATTTGTTGGCATGCTGAAAACAATAGTTGTGATGAACGCATCAGTGAACTATCTGCGGAGACCTGTTTGCCAGGAACGGATTGTCGAGATTGTGGAAAGCTGCGCTCAAGCATTTTGAAACCTGATTTATTGTTCGACGACACCTGGTTTGAATGTCTTACTGAGACGCGCATTGGCGATAGATGTCAAACGCATCAAAGAATCATTAATCCGTCCGAATGCCAAGGTGTATTAAATGCAGATATTGATGAATGGACACAACAAAATGATGAACTAACCATAGCGACGTGGAACCTTGAGTTCTTTCCAAAAAATGATTTAGCAATCTCTGCTTTGCGAACAGCGATGACAAAAGGCGTTGATTTAATAGCACTTCAAGAGATTAAATCGGTTGACGAATTGGCAGTGATAGAAGCCTGTGAGCGCCTAGGGGGAATTTACTTTAGTGAGACAAATGGGCATGGAGGCGATCATGAAACTGGAGATGATTTTCTAAGGTTAGGTTTCATTTATGACAAGACGCGACTAAAGCCGGTCATTTCGACTGCCTTGATTGTCGAAGACAATATATTCTTTTGGACGCCAATTTACACTTTATTTGAAGTGACTCGTCCGGCGGGGCAGAATTATATTGGTATCATCAATATTCACTTCAGAGCAGGTTTTGATGAGTATTCACATTGGGGCAGGCGACTTGAGGTGCAACAATTGGCTCATATCGTCAACACGCTGCCAGAATATATGAAGGAGAATTTGTTCATTGTTGGTGATTTGAATGAATCGCCTCAACAAATATTTGATTCTCCGAATATTTTCTCAGAGATGCCTGAAGAATGGAGATTGGAGACATTAGAACTATCGAGAGAATATGCGAGAGGAGAGATCAGCACGACAGGCAATTATACAACGCTCGTCGATCATATAATTAGGCGAGAAGCTTCAAGCAATAAACCACAAACGGACACAAGTGTTCATGCCTGGCCTCTACATTTATCTATTGATGATTATACCGAAAAAATTTCGGACCATATACCAATTGTTATTCAAGTCAGTTTGTCTGGCGAAAGATAACCAACAAAAGACTCGATGAAGTCCCCCGAAACCAGAAACCAGAGCGTTTAGCTATCTGTACCGATCACATCGTTCACCGATGGGAATTTCTTGATGTCATTACGCGCGATGCGCCAGGCTTGCTGGACGACCCACGACAGACTTCTATCTTGCCGATTCGCTTCTTTTTGGATTTCCGTCAGCATATCTTCCGGAAAGTAAAGTGATTGTTTACGCTTATCTGCAGCACCCATGGTGGCCTCCACTTGAAAAGATCATTGATAGTTTAAGTGATCATGAAGATGTCGGTCAATGTATTCAACAAAATGTCCGATATAGAACATCAAGGACAGATTTGAGCCATGATCAGACTTGAAAGGGCAATCGCTGCTGTTTCACATCGAAGTGGACGCTCTCCCACAGAAATATGCCGTGCGCCAGCCATATCAAGTTGCTGACACTCATCATGCGTGAGGCCACCTTCAGGACCAATAATGAGCCCATACGTCTTCGTGTCTCTGACCCGAGATATGTTCTTCGTCGCAGGGTGCCCGTATAGGAGTGATATATTATTTTTATTTGCAAATGCGAGGACGTCAGTCAGAGACATTTTTAGTGAGATGCGCGGTGATATGGTGTCGCGGCTTTGAATCAAGCCTGCATCAATGGCGTTCTGAACTTTTTCTTCTTGAAGACGTGGGCTTTGCCAGTAACTTTTTTGAACTTTTGTTGTATGAATCAGGTGAATACTGGCAATACCCATGCTTGTTAATGCGGAAAGTAACCGAGATAAGACAGGTGGTCTGGGAAGGGCACAGAAAATATGGAGTTTTACTTTTGGTGGTGGTGGTTGAAGCGTTTCTTTCACGATTGTTAGATGATGTTGTGTATTGTCTGCCAGACGATTGACGATAGCGATGCCCACCATGCCATCTCGAATACCGATACGTACTTGTTCCGCAGGAGACTTTTTGAGAACTGTTTTGATATGCGTTCGTTGGGTGGTCGTGAGTTCAACCTGTTCTCCAGATACTTGCTGCTCATCAAGGAGAAGGATGTTCATACTGAAGTCGTGTCCCGTATTAATTGTTGACGTTCGACTCGTGTCGCAGTTTCTCGCGCAAAGTATGCGTCTAGTCGTGCTTGTGCTTCATCACCGAATAGAATCTCGCATGCCTCAAGGAGACCTGTCATATTCTTTAGGTTATTCTCAGAGACGACCAACGCGATTTTTGATCGACGTCGCAAAAAGTCTTCGAGTTGGATGATCATTTCTGATTCTGCCGCCCATTTGATCTCGCATCTCAAATAATCTGTACCAGCGATCATCACATCTTGCATCGAGGGGTCACGCCGAATCTGTTCAAGCATTGAAAAAGCAGATAGGCCATAGCGTCGCCAAAGACGAGCGGAAAGATCTTCATGGTTTGTCGCCGTTCGTATCGATGTGATACCCATCGCTGCAGCCTCTTTAAAAAAGCGAAGTCGCATTTCTCGTGGCGGCTCTCCGTACCAGGGGACTTTTGGAGGAGAAATTGAGAAACCATTTCGTTCCATGATACTGATGATTTCTTCTCCGATATTCAGGCAATCTGTGAGCTTGCCGCCATAGATCGAAAGGGCTTTTTGATGCTCGACGATAATATGTTTACGAGAAAGCTGGTACCAGTCTCCATTGTCTTGTTGTTCTCGTCGCTCGGTGACTAATGGTCTGACGCCACAGCGCGTGGATATAATGTCTGCTTTTGAGAGTGGTTGCTCAAGCTTTAAACGTCGATTGATATTGTGGAGCAGGAAGTCAATCTCTTCTTCGGATGCGGACACCTGATGATGAGGTACTCTGACATCAGTGGTTCCGATGACAGACCGTTGTCCCATTGGGATGACAAAGAAAAGACGACCGGTATCATCAAAAAATGTCAGAACACGTTCAACAGCTGTGATTTGCGGAACGATAAGATGAATACCGCGAGAAAAAAGATGCTGATGCGTCGAGGTTAAGTCTGCCAAATCAGCTAGCGCGTCAACCGAAGGGCCCGCTGCATTGATAAAGTACTTCGAGCGAATATGAAGCGGTTGATCATCCTCGTGGTCTGTACAAGAAAAGGTCCAGCCGTCAGAAGTAGACTGCACATCATTCACCTGAATATAATTGGCGACGACGGCACCCACATTCATAGCTTGCCGAATAAATGAAAAAACGAATCGTGCATCATTATCGACGAGATAAGCATCCGAATATTCAAATCCCTCGCTAAAAATATCAGCATTCACATGTGGTTCTCGGTCGCGAATTTCGGCATTGGATAAATAGTTTGGGGCTTTCGTCTGAAAAAGTCCCATAAACCAATAGAACAAACCGCCTAAATATAGAAAAAATGAGGAGTGACGAAATTCTTCTGAAATCGCCGCAAAAAAACGGACTTCCCTAATATTGGTTGGATAGGCTTTCATCAGCCGATTGCGTGAACGACACAGCTTCCAAACAAGCCCGAACTCATAGTTCTCAAGGTATTTGATACCGCCCCATACTAAATTAGATGACTCTTGACTGGTGCCCGACCCAAAGTCTTTTTGTTCAACAAGGGCCACTTTTAAGCCATGCGCAGATAAAGCAGCAGCTGTCACCGCGCCATTTATTCCGCCACCCACAATTGTCACGTCGAATAGGTCTTGCCCACGTTGTATTTTGTTGTCGAAGTGGATCAATCATTTTTTATTC
>JAHDGS010000065.1:12314-15166 GCA_020627505.1 Myxococcota bacterium | reverse complement strand
CAGTGAGTAGCTCGGTATGATGCTGTACAGTGTAATCGACACCGTATTGACCATACTCTGTATCAAGTGCGTTGTAACAGTGTGGACAAGCGGTGAAAATCTTTGAGAACTTATATTTCTCAAGCACGGATTTATTTTCTTGGGCGAGCATATCGAAGACGTATTCGTTACCAAGACGACGTGCAGTATCGCCTGTACATTTCTCTTCGCAACCTAAGATTGCAAAGTCGACATTTGCCGCTTTTAAGATTTTGACGAGTGCTTTTTGTGTTTTCTTTGCACGATCGTCTGTTGAGCCTGCACATCCTACCCAAAATAAATATTCAACTTCACGATCAGGGTCTTCTTTTACAAGATCACGCATAACCGGAACATCAAGCTCTTCAACCCACTCTTCACGCTTGTCTTGTCCGACACCCCATGGGTTACCTTGTGTTTCAAGTCCACGGAATGCAGCATTAAGCTCTTCAGGAAAGTCTGCTTCCATCATGACAAGGTTTTGACGCAAACCGATCAAATCACCAGGAACAGAACCGATGATAACTGGGCAGGCTTCAACACATGCACCGCACGTTGTACACGCCCAAATCTCATCAAGGTGAATCTGGCCATGCGTATTTTTGATGCCTTCTTTTGCCGTAAAGACAGATGCATCATTATAATCGATCGGTTCACGGGCAATCAGTGGTAGGCCTGGTTCCCATGCTTTTTCTTCGTCAGCCTTTGCTTCAATCGGCTGGCCCCATTTATCGCGAAATGCTTTGAACTCATCAAAACTATGGTCACGTAAGTTGTCTTTTAGATCATGTAGTACTTTCTTCGGTTGAAGCGCCTTACCAGTTGTGTGCGCAGGGCAGACTGCGTTACAGCGACCGCACTCTGTGCATGCAAATGTATCGAGTAGGTCTTTCCATGAGTATTCTGTGATACGGTCTTTACCGTATTTTTCGAGCGTCTCGTCCATGAAGTTGATGGGCTCAGGGATCCCCATGGGTTGTTCCTTTTTGTAAAAGAAAATATTTGGGAATGCGAAAATCAAGTGCATGTGTTTTGACACGGTGAGATAGCAGGCAAAGCCCAAGAAGATGGCCAAGTGAAGGGCAAAACCAATACTATACATGACACCCAATACGCCTTTAGAAAGACCTAGTGTGTTTTTAAAGAAGAGGGCCACAGGCGAAGATAAGAACCAGAACCAATGTGTCTGCTCTGCGACTTTGCCATCAATCATTTCGATAGCAACGTAAGAACCGATGAATAAAAAGAATGTCGCGTATAGGACAAGAATGATCCATAAAATATTCTCAGCATCTTGCGAACGTGGCATGAGTCGGCTGACTTTACCTGAGAAGCGTCGTGTGAGTGCAAAGATGGAGACAGCGACAACAAGACCAGCAAATAAGTCTTGAGAAAAGTGATAGAGGTGATTTAAGAAATCAGGAATGAAGTCGCCATAGACAAGACCACCATCAGCAAATGGTGCTGTTAGGCCAGTTAAGATAAGTTCCATGTGGCCAATGCCTAAGATAAAGAAGCCGTAGAGAAACATCATATGCATGATGCCAGCGACTTTGTCTTCGAGGACTTTCTCGTGGAGGAAAGTTTTTCGAATCATATACCAGAGGCGGCCACCTTTGTCGTCTTTGAGGTTTTCTTCGACATCTCGTCCACTTTTGATCATCGAGATGATTCGACCAAACTTGGTATAACAAAACCAACCGGTGAAGGCGACGAGTGCAAGTGTATAAAGTGCCATGATGATATAGGCGATGTTCATCTCAAACCTCGATTTCTAAAGGATATTATTGTTGTGCATAGCGCCATTAGAAGGTGATGTCTATGGGGGGGGGCGGTGAAAAAATGATTTAATGAACACGTTCAATGATGAAACCCGCTATGGTTGCTTGATGTTCGTTGTAAAAGCGATTAACTGAAGGCGTGACGTCATTTCGTTTTCAAATTGTGGTCTCGATCTTATGCTTTTGCATATGTGGGCTCAAATCCGAGGCGAGGGCGCATTTGTCCATCGAACAGTGTGAACGCCTGTTGACGCAACACATTGAATCAACAAACACAGCGCTTCAGAGCCGTCAATTTGGATATTTAAAGTATGAACTTGTTTTTGGTAGTACTGAGGGGGCCCTCAGTTTAATCTATATTGCTGAACAATATAATCGCGAACGGCAATTTGATTTTGTTGTTTCTGAATGTCGCTTTGTCCCGAAACTCGTTGATATGTGGCTGATACGTTCAGAGATACCTATCTTCGAAACATCTGAAATTGTGGATATTAAGCGCGAAAAAGTAGTTCACTTAGATCAAGAGAAGCCGAATATATGCGCGAAACGCCTCGCATATTGTCCTGATGGCACGATGGTCGAACGCGATCCCGATACCTGTGAATTTGATTGTCAAGGACATCTCCATATCGATCGTATATCCATAGGACTGACTCTCGATACCAACATCAATCATATTCGTATGATACTTGAAGGTTCTCAAATCTGGTTTCCATCTCAAGAAATCAAACCACGTGGTATTGGTATAGAACCACATATACATATTTCACAAAGTACTGCTCAAACACTTGGTGTTGGCCGATTGAGACAAACCCGTCTTTTAACTGGCATAAATTTGGGACTTTATCATATGTTTTCGCCTCACAATCAACTTGGTATTAGTTCTGGTTTACGTTTGGGTTTTGGTCAAAATCAAGGCCAGGCGCTCGACTCGGCAAATACAGATCGCTATTTACATATCGAGTTTCCCCTTTTTCTAAGATGGATATCACCACAGTTTGTGATGGATGCTGGTTTATCTATACCGATGTGGGTGACAGATTATCTGGTTGC
>JAHDGS010000065.1:0-12214 GCA_020627505.1 Myxococcota bacterium | reverse complement strand
TCATCATGAATGTCAACAGTAAGAAACGACGTCGGCGAACTGATATTTGTGATGATTTCGAGGATAAATATGATGATAAGAACGAGATGTCTGAGCACACAGAGGTGCTACTGATTCGCCAAATCATTGATGATTTATCAGCTAAGTTGAGAGATGTGCTTATTTTGTGCGAAGTCCAAGGATTGACAGCATCGGAAGCTGCAGCCGTCCTTAATATATCGCAAAACACTGTCAGCAGTCGATTAAGGCTTGGACGGCAAGAATTTAAGAAGAAGTATAATGCGCTTCATAAAGGAGGTTCGGATGCTCAATGACGAACATTCAATCTGGGCGACCACACAGTTGTCGGCCGAACGCTATCGTGTGGCAGTACATGATACGCCTGATGCCAATGTATATGAAGAAATAGAGTCAATAATTACAGAAGAAGTGACGCCGATAAAACGAATCTCTGAAGCGACAATATCACAAAAAATGTGGTCAGGCATTTTTAGTCGATGGTTTACTATCGTGATCGGAGGCGCACTTTTGTTGGGCGGTTTCTATCCTTTGAAGAATATGTTGAATGAACCTGCGGATGAACCTGGGGAGGCACCGAAGCGTATCACTTCAGATTTAGTGGCAAAAACGGATGCAGAACCTGTGAAATTGGATGAACGAACATCCGACAATTCTGCTCAAATCGCTCATGCACATCTTCGTGAAAAGAAAGCTGAAAATATGAAGCGGGGTGATGATATCCAGAATCATAAAAAAGTATACAACAATGCTGATGACCAAAATAAACAGGTTATCACGCATATGGATAAGAGAGATAGTCATGTCCAAACAAGCGCAGGTCATGTCAAAGCTCAACCGAACATCCGGAGCGTTAAACCAGAACACCTTGAAAATCGTCCTCGTGAAGAGACGACCATGTTGTTTGATGAAACGGGATTATTTGAGAAAGGCACAAGGCTTTTTGTACAAAAAAAATACGAATCAGCTGCGCAGATTTTCTCATCATATCTATCGACATACCCGGCAGGTCGTTTGCGTCTTGAAGCTTATGTCTATTTATTTGATATTGCACTTCATCGGCATTACTCAAAAGACATTATTCATTATGGGAAAAAGCTGCTTGCGCTGAAGCATGCGACGCATGATATCAACCACATTGTTCACGAGGTCTACAAAGCATCTCTGCGGGTTGATGGCTGTCAAATAATTAAAGAACAGCTCAAGAACAGTGTAGAGAAAAAATATTTAGAAAATTTTAAATGTGAGTGACAAATTTAAATGTGTCATCAAAGTTCTTAGATAGGACCCATGAAGGAGATATAAATGAACAAAACAATAAATATGGTGATGATCTTATTGATCGGTATCACACTCGGTGGTGCTGATGGAAGTTGTCGCCGGAATAGCAACCTCGGTGATAATAATGATGCAGGCGCTGATGACTCAGACGATAACAATAATACGACCTTATGTGAATACGATGGCCTCGCGTATCAAGTTGGGGATACATTTGATGCAGTTGATGGTTGTAATACATGTACATGTGAATCTGATGGTAGTGTGAGTTGTACAGAACTGGGTTGTGCACCTGATTGCCCGGAATTGGGTTGCCAATTTGGCTTCTTACCTGATGAAGATGGTGATGGTTGCTCTGATGGTTGTCGTTCTGAACTAGTGTGTGAGTATAATCGTGTGACATATAACACAGCAGATTCATTTCCGGCGGTTGATGGTTGTAATACATGTACATGTGAATCTGATGGCAGTGTGAGTTGTACAGAACTGGGTTGTGCACCTGATTGCCCGGAATTGGGTTGCCAATTTGGCTTCTTACCTGATGATGATGGTGATGGTTGTTCTGATGGTTGTCGTGAAGAGCCAAGTGGTTGTCTATACAATGGTGTCAATTATGAAATTGATGACTCATTTGCTGCTGCTGATGGTTGTAATACGTGTTTTTGCGATGAGCAAGGGATTGGCTGTACTGAAATGTTTTGTGGAGGAGACAAAGCGAACTTATGTGCCGAGACCGGTGGTGTTTGGCATGATGAAGCTAGCAACTGCGGTGATTGGTCCTGTGGTCTTCAGCTAGAATGCGAAGCGATTATTCCCGGCTGTCAATGTTCACCTGATTCAAACTTTGTAGAGGGTATTGGCTGCCAAGTCGATGAACAATGCTGAACATATAAATCTCCAATAGAACACTATAGTGATATAGTTGAAGGCACTTTCGGGTGCCTTTTTTTGATCGCGTTCATTTTCGCCTTGTCTTCTGAAATCTTTCGTTTACGTTGGCTTTATGTGTTGGGGAACATGGCGACTGTTGGTGCTCTTTATGATGAGCATATCGTGGTCTATATCAATTCAAGCGGCCTCGGCATGGTGGGAAGAGGCAGGTCACACATCTCTTGCCAAGCTTGTTGAAGCGGCACTAACTAAGAATGAGAACCTAAAAGCCCTTGAGTCGACAAGGCGTGGTCTTGAGCATGCTGCGCGTGCAGCTGGTTCGTCACGTCTTCCACAATTGAGTTTAAATGCGAATACTTCGATTTCTCCAACGCAGTCGTTGGGGTTTCAATTTGGTGGCATCCGAACAGCTGGCGGTCAAGCAAATGCGGCTCAGGCGCAAGAAATTCCTGCCGTTTTTGGCAATGGCTCTGTGGCACTGAGTGCACTATGGCAAATTGATTATGCTGGACGCTTCTCAGCCAATAAGAACGCGCTTTCATCAGAGGCCGAAAATCTAGCTGCGACGTATGATGCGCAACGACTTCAGTTGGCTCGACAGGTGACGACACTTTACTTAGATTTTATATTGGGCAAGGCACAGCTTAAATTACTTGAACAGCAAATCAAATTAAACGCGCAATTACTTGCTGTTCTTGAGCAGCGATTTACAGCTTCGCTCGCGACTGCAGCGGACGTCTTACAGCAGCGACAATCCATTTCTGCATTATCGTCTCAACAACCATTGATCGAGGCAGCACAAGACAATCGACGACAAATGCTCGTTTTCTTAACGGGTGTCGAAGACGTTGAGATCATCAATCTACTCGAGCAACACGCTCACTTTCCTGCTGCGTTGTGGCATAAAGAAGCCGATGCGCTGTTGTTGCACCCGCGCTTGGTCAGCCTTAAAGCACAAAAAGCGCGTGCAGACTATGAGTTACGTGCTTCGCAAAAATCAAGATTACCACAATTGAGTTTATCTGGTCAGTGGGGCATTCAAGGCTTTTATTTTGATGCGTTGAATACACAACGTTTTTGGGGAGCAGGCCTAAACTTCTCCCTACCGCTATTCTTAGGTGGGCAACTTAGAGAAGGTATCCAACAGAAATCAGAAGCGCTTTTTGCCAAAGACCTGGAGCTCCGGTTTGCAGAGCTTGAAATCCAACTACTTGCGCAACAACAGCATGCCTTATTGGCAGGCTATGCCAAACAATCAAAGACATTGGCTGGGCAAGTCGATACGGCGAAAAAATCTTATCAAGCAGCTGTTGAATCGTATCAACAAGGCATCGGCGCATTTTCGGCCGTGATTTTATCAAACCTCAATTGGTTTTCGGCGCAAAATGCAGTTCTACAAAATACACGTGCGCGTTTGGAAGCGGAGTTGGCACTTGCTGTACAAGCTGGTGGCGCATGGATTGGAGATATCAAATAATGACAAATGGAAAGCTATTCGAACATGCCCTACGCATTGTCATCATTGTTGTGATCGTTGGTGCTGGGTTTGGTATCAAAAAAGTACTGCTAGGGCAAAAGAAGGATGTGTCAAGTGATGAGCACGTCGATGAAGTGTTATCGGTACGCCTCGCAGCTGTTGAACATGTGAACCAACAACCCGTCATTCGAACATCGGGAAATATCACTGCAGCGCAATCTGTTGCTGTTGTGCCAGAGGTACGCGGGAAAGTTATATGGGTTAAGCCTGATTTTGCATCTGGTGTTCGGCTCAAGAAGGGTACGTTGATTGCTCGAATTGATGCACGTGATATTCAGGCACAGCTTGAGCAATTGAACGCCACGAAGAAGGCGGCGGAACTTGAAATTGAAATTGAAAAAAATCGTCAAGATTTTGCCAAGACTGAAACCAAGCTTTTGGGAGAACTAGGCACGCAGACAACAGCACTCCAAAAAAGAGAACCTCAATTAAAGGCAGCACAGCTGCGTCTCCAGGCAGCTGAGGCACAGATTGAGTTGGCGAATATTAATCTGAGTCGCACAGAGATTCGCGCGCCCTTTGATGCCTTGGTGATTGATGAGTCAATTGACTTAGGTCAAGTGGTCGGCGGTGCTCCTGTTGCCACATTGATTGGTGCTGAGGCTGTTCATATGCGGGCACGCCTACCTGTTGAGGTTGTACGTCGTCTTCAATCTGTCGATAAAGCTTCTGTTGAGGCGAGTGTCTTTTATACATCTGCGACCGATAAAATATATCAATGGCCTGCACGTTTTATGCTTGTTGAAGCGTCTCTTGATCCACAACTGCGTAGTGCGACGGCGCGATTGGAGATTTCAAAACCGTTCGATCATGATGCAAAACCGAGCTTGATGCCCGGAAGCTACGCCGATGTGGAGATTCGATTTGGTCAGAAGCAAGATTGGCACCGTATTCCGAAGAATGCGCTTCGTGGAACGGGAGATAAGGTTTGGGTGATAAAAGACAGCCGAATTGAAGAGGTGACGGTTGAGCTCGGATTTGTTGATTCAACATATGCGTATCTCGATCCAAGCCGTCAACTTGATGCCGTCATCGCGGTGGCACCCAAAAGTGCACAGAAGGGTACACGCGTTCGTGACAGCGGTAAAACTGAGGCTGCTGATGACAAATGATCTGACGTCAAATCAGTCTGGTTCGGTTTCAACAGAAGATGAGCCATCGACATGGGGGCTCGAAAAGATGGGGCGAGACCCTCAAAAAAAGAAGCATTTCTCAAATGACTTTACCAAAGGACCATTAGCATGGATGGCGCAAAATACCGTTGCTGCCAATCTATTGATGGTTGCCATAATTGCACTTGGCCTCACGTCACTCCGCGGACTCAAACAAGAAATCTTTCCAGAATTTGAGATGGACTTTATCTTGGTGAATGTGCCCTATCCTGGCGCATCACCTGAAGAAGTCGAGCAAGGCATTATTTTAGCTGTTGAAGAGCAGGTTCGGGCACTTGATGGTGTCAAAAAAGTCTACTCAACGGCGGCAGAAAATATTGCAGCGATTCAGATCGAGTTGATGCTTGGTGCTGATAATCAAAAAGTACTGACGGATGTGAAAAATGCAATCGACCGGGTGACCTCTTTTCCTGTTGACGTTGAGGAGCCGCAGGTTCAGCTACTCAACCCGAAGAGTCGTGTGATTTCACTTGTGGTTTATGGCGATCGTTCTGTTCACGATCTTCACCAAACAGCAGAACGGGTTCGAAACAGTCTGTTAGATGACCCGAATATTTCACAGATTTCGCTCAGCGGCTTGTCAAAACTTGAAATTGCAGTCGAGCTCGATCGAGAACGACTTGAGGCGCTCGGTCTAACCTTGGGTGAGGTCGCTGCGCAGATTAAACAAAATTCGATCGAAGTCCCTGCGGGTAATATTGAAACAAATAATGGAGATGTTTTACTCAAAGTGTCAGACCGACGTCGCTCAGGTATTGAACTTGAACAAATGCCTATCTTAGGCTCACGTCTCGGCGGTCAACTCACGCTTGGTGATATTGCCACAATTACTGATGGCTATGCGCAACCCGAAATTCAAACAAATTATAAAGGTCAGCGTGCGGTTGTCTTAGATGTCCAACGGACAGGTAAAGAAACACCAATCAAAATTTCAGATGCCGTTCAAGACTTTGTCGAAACCTATCAGAAGAATGTACCCGATGGCATTTCGATCGATTACTGGAACGACAGAAGCCGAATCTTGAGAGGTCGAATCGATCTCTTGGTTCGAAATGCGAAAACAGGTCTGATTCTCGTATTGATTGTGTTGGCTTTGTTTTTAGATGTTGGGTTGGCCTTTTGGGTGGCGATGGGCATACCTATTTCATTTTTAGGTGCATTCTTTTTTATGAGTCTTTTTGGTGTCTCAATTAATATGATTTCGCTCTTTGCGCTGATTGTGACACTTGGGATGGTTGTCGATGATGCCCTCATCGTTGGCGAAAATATTTATAGCAAGCGTCAAGAGGGTTATTCATTCAAAGAAGCGGCACTCCTCGGTTCAAAAGAAATGGCGACACCCGTCACATTTGCGATTTTGACAACGATTGCGTCTTTCTCTCCATTGCTTCTTGTTCCTGGGGTGTCTGGTAAGTTTTTTGGTATCCTTCCAATTGTTGTGATCTCTGTTTTAGTCATGTCACTCCTCGAATCATTCTTGGTTTTGCCGGCGCACTTAATTCATGAAAATGCGTTCTATCGATTCATCACATGGCTATTGGCACCTGTCGATCGTGTTCGACAATTAGTCGCACGCGGACTCGAGCGTTATATCGAATACTCTTTCAAGCCAACCATACGATTCCTCGTCAAGCATCGTTACGTGACAGCTGCGTCAGCGATTTCTTTATTTTTGGTGACACAAGGGCTTTGGTTTGGGGTTTTGACATTCAACTTTTTTCCGAAACTCGAAGGTGAGAGTATTTCGGCAAGTGTACGCTTGCCTTATGGTGTCGCGGTCGATGATGTTGAACGCGTCAGAGATATGTTGAACGCAACAGGCCTAGAAACTGCTCAATCATATGGCGAAGAACATCTCGTCGGTATGCTCACAGAAGTCGGTAAGGCTGACTTGGGTGGTGGCCCCGGGAATTTTGATTTGTCTGTCGCTTCACGCAACCTATTGCGTGTCAGAATGCAGCTCACCGATGCGGCAAAGCGTGATTTTTCGACCTCTGAAGTGGCGACAGCCTGGGCAGAAAAGATACCAGAATGGCCGATTATCGAAGAGATTAACTTCAAGTCCACAGCAGGGCCTGGCGGCGATAAAGATTTAGAACTGCAGATTCGTCATGCTGATAGTGATGTTGTTGTTGAGGCTTCAAATACGATGAAATCGTGGCTGACCGGCTATCAAGAATTGATTAATATCAGTTCATCGCACACGTCTGGCAAGAAACAACTTGAGCTTAAAATGAAACCGACGGCGTTAAGTGAGGGCTTGACGTCAACACAAATTGGCTCGCAATTACGAGCCGCATATTTTGGCGCAGAAGCCATTCGTGAACAACGTGGCCGCGAAGAAATTCGAGTGATGGTTCGATTGGCTGAGCATCAACGAAAAAACATTTCAGATCTTTATCAAATGCAGATGAAGACGCCACTCGGTAAACGAATTGCTTTAGGAGACTTGGTTGATATTCAAGAAACGTTTTCCCCGTCGAGCGTCAGTCGAGAGTCGGGGCAGCGAAAAGTCAATATCAGTGGAAATGTCGCGAAGAACGTGCCTGAACCGGGACCTATTTTGAAAAGTGTACGCGAAGAATTGATTCCTAAACTTGAGCAACAATATCCAGGTGTGAAGGCGCAGTTTGTTGGCCGTGAAGAGAGTCGTCGCGAGACATTTCAGTCGCTGGGTCGAAATGGCATTCTCGCACTATTTGCGATTTTTGCGCTGCTGGCGATTCCGTTTAAGAGTTATACGCAGCCGCTTATTATCATTAGTGCGATTCCCTTTGGAATGATTGGTGCGATATGGGGCCACTGGCTGATGGGTTTTGGTTTAAGCATTATTTCGTATTTCGGGATGGTGGCGTTGGCGGGTGTGGTGATCAATGATTCACTGGTGCTCATCGATGCAACAAATCAAGAACGATTACGTGGGGCAGATGCATTTGATGCGATTGTTTATGGTGCGTGTCGACGACTACGGCCGATTTTGCTGACGTCGCTGACAACTTTTTTTGGTTTGGCGCCAATGATTTTTGAGACGTCGATTCAGGCGCGATTCTTGGTGCCAATGGCGATCAGCCTTGGATTTGGGATTCTTGTTGCTACTGTCATGATTCTCACTGTCGTACCCTGTTTATATATGATTCTTGAGGATATTAGGGGACTTACACGTAAGAAAGTATAGTTTCTTGTGATGTTCTGAGACAGTCCATTCAACAATTAGAAAAGGTGGAGTCGATCTGAGAAAATAGACGTAGGAGAGACTATGCCTATTTCTACGCAGTATATATCTGGAAATCGATTTTCTGTATCAATCGATCGTGCGGGCCAAACTGAGCAGCATGAAGTCAGCGGTCGCCATGCCCAAGAGATTAATCAAATGGAAGCTGAGTTTTTTCAGCGAACAAATAAGCTTCGAACAGAAGTTGATATTATGCGGGCGCGACTTAGAGAAGCCCATAAAAAGGGTGATACGAAATCTGTGAAGAGTTTCGATGCCTTGATTCAACGGACAGAAGCACAGATTGAAAACCTGACTGAATCACATTATCTGGATGTCAAAAACGTTGTTTACCAGAGTTATATGGATAAAGATTCGATGGGTGTCGATGGCAACACTGAGTATGTGCCTGTGACAGAGACCGACTTTACACCACCAACAGAAAATGATGATGGAATCGATTTTCAGAAAGAGATGATGCAGCGATTTGTGGATATGTTGCTGCAGCAGTTTCAATTGCAGCCGCAGCCTCCGCCGACTTCTACAGACATGCAAAATGACATGTTTCTAGAGTTGCTTGAGCTAGTACAAGGCTTAAGCAACCAGTTGAATGGTGACGAAGGCATTTCCGAGTCTTCAGAAAATACGCAGATCACGAAGCCACCGGTGAAGGAAGAGGGAGAAGCGGTGCTCGTTGCTGAAAATGAGTTATCCGAGCCCATTCCAGCAGGGATAAACGAGCCACCGACATCCCGGCCGAGCTACGAAAATAGTAACCCAAATCGTCCTGTGGATATGAAGTAGGAGTCTATGATGAGCGTTAAAATAAATGAGAAAGATCAACTCGTCCTTGATATATATAAATGGGTTCAACAAATTGTATTTTGGGATCCGAAAAAAGATCAGATCGGTTTAGCCAATAAAGAAGAGTGTAAGCGGCTTGCAAAATCAGCGACAAACTGGTTGAACCAACGTTCAGCAAAAGCATCGGTTGATTTGGTGATTGTGATACTGAATGGCTTTATGAAAGCTGGACGTCATGATGTCGCCAAGAGAATTTCAGTTGTCTTTAAATATACGCTGACCAAAGTGGTTGGTGAGCAGGCAGAATCGGCACGGCGCTTTGCGAAGTTTAGTGGTGGCGATCGATTACGTGCGCCGACAGTCGAAGAGCAAAATCAGCCGAAAACGTTCTTCGTACCTAAGATTAGGATGTAGTCTTATCAGAACCTATCTAAGTTTGTTCTGATTCTGATAAAAATACCAATGACTGATAAGTATTAAGCTCTTTTGGGCTGAGCGATAAATCTTCAGGCTTTCGGATATGGATTGTTTGTCCATACTCATCTTTACAATATTTAATAAAGGCCCTACAGGAGACCTGCTGTTTGAAAACAGACCGGCGTATATTCACTTGATTAGAGATTTGGTTGACGAAATCTTCAAATGGAATGATCGCTCTAAATGTTTCAGTATCAGCTTCATCTGATAACAAATATGCACGATACTGTTTATCGACGATAAATTTGACTGACTCTAAAAACGGTTCGAAGATTTCGACAGCTTGCTTTTCAATAGAATCATAAAATTTCTTACGTTGTTTGTATTGTGCCTTCTTGATTTTTTGCTCGATTCCGTACTTTGGTAACTTAGAAAACAATGCCTGTTCATTTTCAGGATCAGATGGTTCACTCAAGTCATAGTCGATAGAAAGATATTCATTATTTCTATGAACATTCCAATCAGGGAGCCATAGTTTTATTTGGTTATAAAGAGCCTCATAATAAATATCTAAATCAACGTTATCGTTATCTAAGTTAAGTTTCTTCAAGTGATAAGAGACTTCATTCCGTTCATACATTCCGGTTTTATTTTGACACAAAAGTGAATATTTAGCGAGGTGCTCAAGTCGTTCAAGTTCTTGTTGAAAAGTATCGATAACTTTTTGCGCATTTTCACGTGCAAACTCATTGATTTTAGGATCGATAGAGACCCTATTTTCCTTGAGATCGATTTCAACTTGTCTCTGAATATTGCTGATAAACGTCATATTCAATAATATGTGTTGTACTTGAATTTGGCGAAAAAATCCCGTGTCTTGGTAGGGACACGGGCAGATTGATGACCGGCATCAACCAAGGGTAAAGCCACGATATGACGTGGCGTGCGCTGACAAAGCGCAGGAAGTTAGTTAAAGATCTTCTGGGACATGACAATCTTCACGTGGCGCCTCATCATCAAGCCAGTTGATCAGTGTTTGCGCGAGGGTTTGATCGTTGATTGTTTGGGTCAATGATCCTGAGTTCGAATTCAGTCTTATGCCCGATGTCCAATAAGACGCCATTCCACATTCAAAATCATCAAAGATATCGCGAAAATCGGCTGCAAGTATGTCACGATCAGTTTCGGTGACTGCTGCATTGGCAAGTAAGTCTCGACTATCATATTGGACCAGCTGAAAAATCCGTCTATCAGTATGGCCGGCGTATATCTGTGGTGCAAATAAACAAGACGAATGATTAAGTAAAGGTGTTTGACGAGTACAGCTTGGCGATAAGCTGGTATCCCAATAATCATACCAACCCATTTGTTCATCAAACCATTCATCAGAAAAATAAGTACTGTCCGCAGACGGGTAAAATCCATTATCGACAACAAATCGCCAATCGATGTCCGGAAATTTTGTTTCTACAAAGTCGATATTATTCATCACGGCTTGTGCTGCATAACCAGAGCCAATAATCATCTTAACGCCCGTTGAGTTTAAGTTATAATCCGGATTCAGTTCTTCGTTTGCCAAATCTTCGATGACAGCTTTGAGATAGTAATCACCGGTGTGAAAAAAAGTATCGTCATCACGATCGCCAACACGTCGGCCAAGAAAACGATCCATCGTGCATGGCGTTAAAAATACGACAGTCCAATTCGCAAAGGGATTGATCGTTTCATCCATACTAAAGAGGCCTGCTTCGATATTGTAAGGACTATCTTCTGCTCGAATCGTCATCCGATCTGGACGTGCCGCATATTTTACCTGGCAGTCCTCTAGGTTTCGACAAAGAATACTGCCGGGTAAGAAGATCATCATATTATCAATGTCATCACCACGCCCTGGCCGAACAAAGTATTCACCAGATGTTCCATCGGCGCAGACGGCGAGACGCTCTTGTGCCAGATCGACAGCTTGACGTTGAGCAATCCGTTCAGGAGAGATAGGTGGAACAATCTGTTCTTCTTTATTTTCACTTGGTTCATCATCTGTCGGGAATTCATCGATCCCAGCATCCATATTATTGTCGGGTATCGTGCCAGAATCAAAAGTGGTGTTGTCGTCATCGTCATTAATGATGATGGTGTCACCTTCTTGAATAATATCACCCAAATCAGAGCTCAATGTGCAGCCTTGATAGACGATCCAAGAGAATGAAAGTAAGAGTGCAGACCATATAGATTTAATTTGTTGATTGTTCATACTATCTGATTCCCGTGAGTAGACTTTTTCTTTAAATAATTATTCAACAACTGGGAATATGTTATCAAGGATAACTAAAAAAGATGAAAATATATCGAGGACCAATTTTAATACTCATGTTCGTGGTGTCGACAGCTGCCAATACGCTATCTGTACATCAAACATCTGATTGTATTGATGAGACTGCATTAGCAGATGAACTATCCATTTTACTGTCAGATATTGAACCGACGCGTTTGGAAGGTATTGAAATCGATGCCGTTGATACGCCAGCACATTTAAGACGCCAGTTAAACGCAGACATATCAATTCGTCTATTGATCACAGAAGCAGAAGAGCTTGTTTTGAGAAGAGAATTTCACATTGCGCGTCCTGATTGTGTGAATGCAAATACGGTATTGGCACAAGCGATAGCGACATATTTTCAGCCCAACGATACGTCAGTAACGGCTGTTGAGTCGGAGACATCTGATGAAGCTGATGTACAAGTCGAAGAGGACACCAAAGAAGAACAACCTAGCATTCAGATTGATAATTCACCTGTGACCCGGCAGACGTGGTTTCGTGGCGGTGGTGGCGTCGCATTATTTCCACGGACAACAGATCAAAGTCTTGAGGTTGTGATTGGCAGTGGT
>JAHDGS010000064.1 GCA_020627505.1 Myxococcota bacterium | reverse complement strand
ATGCCGTGATTGTTCGTTCTTCAACAAATATTGAAGGAGAATTGCTTAATGCTGACCAGAAACTCAAAATCGTTGTTCCGGCGGGCATAGGCGTAGATAATATCTACTTATCTGCCTGTAAAGATAAAGGGATCGTGGTCGAAAATACCCCATTTGGAAATGCAAATAGTGCTGCAGAACATGCGGTCGCGCTCATGTTTGCCGCGGCTCGATTTGTGCCTCAAGCACATGAAAAACTAATAAATGGTGAATGGGCTAAAAAACTATTTATGGGGGTAGAGCTAAAGGGCAAAACGCTCGGACTTATCGGTGCTGGTAATATCGGTCGTTTGGTCGCCCAAAAAGCGATTGGGCTTGGAATGAATGTTATTGCATATGACCCATACCCTAACCAGAAAGCGCTTGATGAATTAGGTGTTAACATTTTGGATTTAAATGACTTGTTGAGGGGGGCTGATTTCGTTTCATTACATATTCCTTTGCTCGACTCCACAAAACATATTATGGGGCAAGAGCAGTTTGAAATCATGAAAGAGACGGCAATCTTGATCAATGCATCTCGTGGGGGGACAGTCGATGAGGGGGCTTTAACCCAAGCACTTATCGACGGGAGGATCGCTGGTGCAGCTTTAGATGTTTTTGAAGAAGAACCCCTTGGAGCGGGACATGCTTTTGAGGATCTAAACAACATCATTTTAACGCCGCATTTGGGGGCAAGCACCCATGATGCACAAATACAGGTTGCCGTGGATGCGGCCGAACAAATCGAAGCTTTTCTAAAAGATGAGATAATCAAGAACCAAGTGAATTCATGATGTTACTTACGGTTTTTTAAAGTCAAATTTGAAAAATATTGATGATTTGAATAGAACCAATAACCTCAACGTCTTGAATAATGGAGGCATTTCTATATGCGTACTGCTATTTTACTTTCTATATTTATGTTTACATTTTCGCAGACCATATTCGCATCAAATTTGTCTGCTGATGATTACCGGGTCTTTTGCGGGTATGAAGATGCTTTAAAAGATCCAAAGATTGCGAAGCTCTCAGCGTCAAAACAGTGGCTTAAAGTGGCCAAAATGGCCAAAATGAAGAAATCTGCCTTACAAACAGCCGTCAAAAATGCACAGGCGGTTGGTGATAGTTGCGCCGCAATCGGAAAAAAAATGAGTGCGCAATATGAACAAGCCATCAAAAAGGTACTGCCAGGACGCGTACAATGGGCACAACTCGATGTGAGCGATCCGGCTCATATTGTCGCAGGGGTACGCTGGGTTGGTGGAGACAAGAAAAAACTTGTCGAGGAAGCCACATTACTCGCCGTCAAAATGCATGAAACAGCACAATTTTCAAAAACATTAGCGCTACGAGCAGTTGTTCCTGGTGAGAAGGCCGGTTCGGAGAATCCTCGGATTTGGTATGAGGC
Source organism: Myxococcota bacterium (assembly GCA_020627505.1). Taxonomy (GTDB): domain Bacteria; phylum Myxococcota; class UBA727; order UBA727; family JAHDBA01; genus JAHDGS01. Next base: position 13,776 of record JAHDGS010000064.1, on the reverse strand, counting down.
CACAATGGCATCTGAACGCGCCAAAAATATAGATCCAAAACGGATAAAAGATTTTGCAAATAGCCGCTACAGCCGATTGTTTGATGGTGTTAAATGTGCCAAGGCGGTGGCAGCTCCGACAGTACTTGGTTACCGTCGCGGGCCATGTGCTGGTAAATCGATGTAAGTCGTGTACGACGCCGGCAGGGAGTTAATAGATATGCCTTCAGTCGTTTGTGTCGGTGGTCAGTGGGGAGAAGAGGCGAAAGGCAAGGTCTTTAGCCAGTTATCTGCTTCGTCAGATGTTGTTGTTCGATTTGAAGGTAGCCATTTGGGCTCACAGATTGTTTCTTTGGCGAATATTGCGGTTCGACTCCAACTCATACCGTCAGGTATTTTGAATGCTCAAGCGAAATCTTTTTTGGGGAATGGCGTGTTGATCGACCTTGAAGTTCTTGCCCAAGAACTTGATATGCTCGAGGCACATGATATTTCTTTGGCCCCCGAACGACTATCAATCTCACCAGATGCGAATCTTATTCTTCCTTTCCACAAACGACTAGAGGCTGTACGGCCTGGTCAACTGCGCCTCAACGGGCGCCCCTATAATACAAGAGGTGCTATTGTCGCCGCCGAGGATAGAGCCGGTAACCTCGGACTACGTATGGGAGACCTGCTCGAGCCGACACGCCTCGCTGACAAACTGAGAGACGCCGTGTTGCGCGGGAATGCTCTGCTTGCAGCACTCGGCGGAGAGGTTCTTTCTGGAGAAGATATCCAAAGCATGATCAAACGCCACACTGTGCTCGGTGAACGGATTGCGCCGTATATTAAGGCCTTTGATACAGAACTTCGGTCGTCGCTACTTGAGCAGCGGCGTGTCTTTTTTGAAGGCAGTGGTGGAACTTTTAGAGACCAAGACTTTGACGCACTGGATGATATCGATATGTGGAGCCATAAAGCAGGGCTCGCGGCAGGTGTTGCTGGCGTCGGGCCATCACAAATCGACCACGTATTAATGGTGGCGAAGGCATACACAACCCGAACAGGACGTGGTGCGATGCCAGGTGAGTTGACGGGGGACGTCGCAAAACAGATTCAAGAACAAGGAGATGAGATCGCTCAGGCGACGGGTGGGTTTCGCCGTATTACCTGGCTTGACACCGTTCAGCTCAAAAAAGCTGCGATGATTCATGGCGCGACATGTATCGCGCTCACAAAGCTGGATGTCTTAAGTGGGCTAGATCATATCGGACTTATTCGAGACTACCGAAACACTGATTTCCCTAGACGAGCCGATTTCTTGGCAGATGTTGAGCCTGACATCACTTTTTTTGATGGGTTTGATGTGAAAGATGGTCAACTTATGGAAGATGAGGCGCAGTGGCCGAACGGTTTGAAAGACTTAATTGCTGCAGTTGAAACAGATGTCGGCCTTCCGGTCGTTTTTATGAGTGTAGCACAAAAAGAACGCGCTTTTGTCATACGTGGGGAAATCGGCACACAGTTGTTTGGTTAGAGGTGGTCTAATTCGAACTGTTTGTAAAACAAGCCTCTGCTTGCGGCTGACAGGAAGCAGGCTCGTCTGGAAAATTCGGAAGTGCAAGTGCACAGCCTTCAACTTCTTCATTCATAATCGAAGACTCGAGACAGCCAACTTCACAGGCAACCTGTTCTGTTCGTGAGCCATTGCGTATCTGTTGATTGTCGATATCATCGGGCGCAGTGATGGTGACAGCGCAGGCCAAGATTCGATTGCATACTGTTGTACATATCGATTCTGAGGGCACATAGTCTTTTCCACAGCTTGAAGAAAGCAGCGATGCTATGAATATCAGGCAAATAGTGGCGCCTCTCATTTAAAGAAGATACTGTTTTTCGTAAAAAAGAGAAAGGTGACTGGCACTATTTATTGTTTTGGTTTTATAAGGGGTTATGGCTGGTTCTTCTCAAAAATCTGTTGTCGCGGCGATCGCCGGTAATTTTGTTGTCACCGTACTCAAATTCGGGGCATTTCTGGCAAGTGGCTCTGGGGCCATGATGTCGGAAGCGATTCACTCACTTGCTGATACACTTAATCAAAGTCTTTTACTGCTTGGACTCAAACGGGCTGCTCGCCCTGCTGATCCAACCCACCCATATGGCTATGGCAAAGAACAGTATTTTTGGGCGTTGGTTTCAGCGATGGGGATCTTCGTATTTGGCTGTGGGGTCACAGTCTATCATGGCATTCATCAAATTATGCATCCTGAAGTGAGTCGAGTCACATGGCTGACATGGGCGGTTTTAGGTGGGGCGGCGTTGCTTGAGGGGATCGTTCTTTTTGTTGCGATTCAAGAGACGAGAAAAGCGAGACAAGCACGTGGTGTCTCATGGCGAGTCTTTTTGTCGAAAGAAGGTGACCCGACATTACTTGCTGTTTTATTTGAAGATGCCATCGCGATATTTGGCGTTGTTGTTGCGGCAGTGGGCATCTGGTTAAGTCATGCACTGAATGAGCCACGTATTGATGGTGTTGCATCTGTTATTATTGGGCTGCTTCTTGGGGCCTTGGCATTGTTACTGGCCATCCGTAATAAAGAACTGTTGATAGGGCAGTCTGCGCCAGAATCTATCAACAAGACGATTTGGGACACGGTCGCAGCAGATCCTGCAGTGAATGTGGTTGGCCAAGTCAAGACGCATGTTATCGCATCAGGCAAACTCGCCGTTGACATCAATCTCGATATGGATGCAAAGGCCGTGATGAAAAAGGTACTTCCACAATTTAAATCATTGAACGCTGATGATAAGATTCGAACCGAGGCAGAAGAATTCGGTGAGGCATTGGTCGAGCAGCTTGGTGTCGAAGTTGACCGGCTCGAAAATGATATTCGAGAGAAGGTGCCAGGTGTCGCGTTTATCGATATTGAAGAAGATTGAAGTATCGCCCCCTATTGAAGGGGAAATCTTATGGCGTGTTCTGCTCTGCAGACTCTTCTTTAACGCCTACATCATCAGAACTGGGTAGTAGCAGTGCAATACCAAGTCCAATGATGAGTACGAGAAAAACAATTGCGATGTGGGGTTTCCCGCCCACCGGACGTGGAATTCGTGTCCCAAACAGTGATTTCTCATCCGTAAATGCTTCTGATCGATTCGGTAATTCACCCATTTGTTGCATGCTCATACTATAAGTTTGTTCAGTTTGTGGCACAATTCTTTTGACGAAAAAAAACGAAGCGTTATCACGTATAAGTTGGCAAACTCATATGGAGAGGTGATATGGCGAAAAGAAAGTTCAATGATGTTTTGTCTTTAAATGCCCTCCGGGCCCATCAACATAGAATGTTGAATCGATTCCTTGATGGTGAAGGTTTGGTCACTGCTGTTCAAAAACGACCAGGAATTTATGGACCAAACCCTATCGCATACCTTTCTTTGGTCGCACGACGCTCAAAAATTCGTCCTGCTGATATTGATGAATGCATACTGAACGACCGTTCTCTTGTGAGAGCAGGTGGCATTCGCGGCGCGTTGAGTCTCATGGCGACAGAAGATTTTTCTCTCTATAACCGTGCGTTCTTTAATCTACTGAAGCCGCGCGGCATGAGGCGTTTGACAGAAGAAGGCTTTGACGAAAAAAGACTCTACAAAATACAAAAGATGCTTGAATCAGACCCTTTTGAGCTCTCTTTGAGTACGGATGAGATTTTTGAGCGTATTTTGTCTTCCCGCGAACGAAAACCTGTTGGGGATGTTTCGCGCTTGTTGATGAAGAAGCTGTGTGATCTTGGGGTGCTTATCCGAACCAGCAGTCGCGGCTGGAAGGGCAACACATATAATTACGCCATGATGAAGACATGGTTTCCAGATTTTGAGCTTCGCCGCGATCAAGGTGAAGCGGCCCGCGTTGAAGTTGTTCGACGTTACTTTAGGCTGTACGGGCCTGCTTATCCTGAAGATGCAGCACACTGGACAGGTTTTACCCTTGAAGATATTAACCGTTATATTGCGCAGATGGGACGAGAGGCTGTTCGTTACCAAGTCAATGGTATGCCTGAGGGCCTCATCGGTAGCAAAGAAAGTATCGATAGTTTGAGAAGAGACCCCGAAAGCTATCAATCGATTGTTTTTCTACCCGTCTGGGACTATTTCTCAACAGCTTGGAAAACACGTGGTCGTATCATCCGAGAAGAGTTTGAGCCATGGATTGTCGATAATAATGGCAATACGACAAGTTTGATTGTCGAAAATGGTCGAGCCATCGGTGTGTGGCAATTTCGTGATGGTGATAATATCATCATGGAGTTTCATATTTTCCAACCTTATGCGAATCGCCTCAATAGTGTTCGTTTGGCTGCAGAGTCACACGGTAAGGTGCTTGCGAAGCTGACAGGAGCAAAGGATGTTGAGGTCTATGAGCGCGCATTGCCACAGCAATTGAGTGAGCGAAAGCCAGGTTCTTTCTTATGGCCGCTTGGCAAAGACCCAATCCAGCGCTTTGATATTGATTTACCAACACGCAGCCCGATGGACCGTCGTTCAGACACCATCATGCGATCGAAGTTCCTTGATGATAAAACATTGATGAACCCTGAGCCGACAAAAGCTGCACGGTAGTGAGTCGTAGACAGCTCAAATGGGCATATCATTCGTTTGATATGCTCTCGCCTCGGCAGTTATATGAGGTTATTCGAGCGAGAGAAACTGTCTTTGCGACCGAACAAAAGATCAACTACGTTGATTGTGACGGGACCGATCCATCCTGCCTTCACCTCATGGGCCATATCGATGGAGAACTCGTCGCTTACTTAAGGGTATGCCCACCGGGTACCGTCTACGAAGAGCTTTCATTTGGGCGTGTGCTGACAGCACCCGCTTATCGCGGGCAGGGCTACGGGAGGGCGCTTATCGATAAGGCCCTTATACTGCTGACAGAGGCATATCCTGGACACATGCTTAAGATTTCAGCGCAGTCGTACTTGATAGGCTTTTATCAATCATTCGGATTTAGTGTGAAAAGCAAGCCCTATATTGAAGAGGGTATTGAGCATGTCAAAATGAGACTTCAGATAATATAATCTATCTTTCGTTATCGGACATTCAACCGATGCATATAACTTCATCGCGAGTGACAATGATAAATGGACTTTAAGTTGAATCCGTCGTCTTTACCGATATCGCTGCGGCAGGTGTATAAAGCGGCTAAAAAAAGTGACCAGCACATATCGGTTGAAGCAGAGGTCTTTCAAGAGATAGATCAGTCAAAAAGGTTAATCGGGTTATCAGATATAACGCCTGAACTCGCAGAAACAGCGTTAGAAGCAGCCCAGAACTACGAAAGTCTCAAAAAGATAGAGTCCTATATATGGTTCAATATAAAAAACTCGAGCCGATATAAATCCATTAAGCAGATGTTGTCTTCAACCAGCCAATGGTTAGAGCAGGCTCAATACGTTGCTGATAGAGGTGGCCTCGATAAAGAGTCACGTGAGTTACTCGCTCTATCCAAAACCGCTCAGAGCGAATCTAAGGACAATCTGCGTTTACACGTGATGCTCGATCAGGTTGATTCACGTATACTTCAGATTGCTGCTTCAAAAGAAATCCGTGTGTGTTTTCGGGAAGGGAAAACAACCGCGTATCCTGCATTTCGGCAAGTACACATGTCTGAGAGTCAAACATCAAGGTTTGGCCAAGGTCATATGATTTATCATGAGCTTGCCCATGTCCTGGAGTCACGAAGCCGCGGAAAATGGGGGGGGATATTATATCTACCCATCAAAGGTGGGTCGAGTACGGATTCATTTCATGCGCTGTTTCAAAAGTGCCGTGAAAAAGTGGAAACAGATATGAACACATATCACGCGAGTAGTCCTTGGGAGTTTTTTGCTGAAACATTTGCATTATACATGACAAAGAACCCGATACTAAAAGAGTTGCCAGAAGCCTATCAATTTTGGCTTAATCAGGATGAAACAGGTTTCCCTGTTTTCACCAAAGAATGGATAGAACAAGACTTGGCAGAGATTCAGCAACGAGAGCACGATTTCTGGCCTAAAGTGAACGACGTTCGTTCAAAAGTACTGAGTGAAAAAGATGTGGCGTACTTTAAACAATTTGTATCGTCGTTTGAACTCAAAGAATTTGAGTCAAAACGTGATGTTTAAGCAGCTGAGGTTTTTACCCCTCAAGCGTCGGCACACCCACCAGTTGCATGACTGCTTTCAAAACACCGGTGAGGCCTTCGCCAGCAAGCAGTCCTGATGAGACGGCAAATGTCAGTGCAATCGCTTGTGTTTTGTTGATGCGTTTCCAGATGATGAGAATGATTGCGCCGATAAACATCGCGATCGAATAATAAGCAGGAATAATCATCGCGATGCCGATCGACATCGGGCTCGGCAAATATTTCTTCACCGAAGGTGGAGAGAGCTTAACAATCACCGTCAAGACAATTGAAATGAGACCTGCAATAACAATCGCTTTGTCTGCATGCATGGGCAGGGCATCTGCACCCTTCGATAAGAGCTCGGCCATTGCCCGCCAAGCGTGACCAGCCGGCGAAGGCATTTCTTCTCCACCGATTTCATACGCCTTATCAAATAATAAATATACGGGTACACAGGTAATCACACCAGCGGCAACACCGATGAGCTGAGCTATAAACTGCGGTCTCGGTTTAGCGCCAAGTAAATAACCCGTCTTAAAGTCTTGCATCATGTCGCCAGCTTGATTCGCACCAGCCCCCGTGATGGCAGCACACATCAAGTTTGTTGTGGCAAGCCCCGGGGCGATACCACCAAAAACAAGTTGAGTGACCTTACCCATGCCGCCGATTGGATTGATGTCTGTTTCACCTGTGGCACGGGTCGCAATCATTGAGAGTAAGGCTGCGAGCATCACAGCGATGATAGTCATATGTATTGGAATATCGAAGAACATCTTCGCAAGAACGATGGTTAATGACGTACCAATCGCGAGGCCACCAACCCACCATAGTTGTGGGACTTCGCCCTCAACCGGAGGCAATGGTTCACCGTCGCCTTTTGACTTAAATAGCCCCGTGATGGCTCGAATAATTGTTGGCCCAAGAAAGAGCAGGTCTGTAAGCGCGGTCGCGACCATAATAGCGACACCGGTCCACAAAATCCAGCCGCGCGCGCCATCTTTATAAGACATGATCTTACCGGCGACCCAGCCAGAATCTTGTGCTAATGGTCCAAGTAATCCCCAACCAATAATCGAACCGACGACCAAAGACGTCGCCACCCGTGTACCAATCATCAAACCTGCACCGATCATAACGGGGGAAATGAGCAACGAGAATGTCCAGGCGCTGAGTGTTGCAAATACACCGAATGTAATTTCTGGGTGCTCGAGTGAGGGTAAGAAATAAAAGATAAGTGAAATCACAGCCGCAACAAATGCCCACTGCAAAAGCGCCTTCGCCTTTTGAGCTGCTTCATCACCAGACGAGAACATCGCGACAATCGTCTCGGCCGCCGCCGTTCCTGTTGGAAACCGAAGTCGTTCAACTTCAATCATTTGACGACGAAGGGGCTGGGCGAAAAAGACACCAAGGTAAGCAACGGCCAGCGCCCACACCACCATTTGAAATGGGGTGAGCTTAATGCCAAGCATGCCAAGTGCCGGAATAGCAGAAACAAGACCTGCCGTACTGGCCATAGAGCCGGCAGCAGAACCAGCTGTTTGCGCAATATTTGTTTCCAGCACACCAAATGGACGTGCTGTCGCTAATCGCTTCATCAATGCAACACTCAGAATGGCGGCGATGAGAGACCCGCCAAAGGTCCACCCAATCTTATTGCCGACATAAACATTCATCGCCGAAAGGAGTAAGCCGATCGTGCAGCCGATCATGACGGCTCGCCAGGAAAACTGGATGTCGCTCTGCGTTGGTTGATAAATAGGGTAACCGGATTGATCTTGTATATTTTCTGACATTGTTTAAACGCATTAGCAGCCAAATCACTGTTTTCAAAGGCCGCCATTTACATATTCGAATGATCTGGCAGTTTGTGTTTGTACTTTTAAGGAGACCAATATGAAAAAATCATTGATACTTATCGCTGTGTTGTTGGCATCTGCCTGTGGCGGAAGCGGACTAAAGCATACTGTGCCTGACGATCAACTGACAGTATTGAATGCTGAAGAAAAAATGAAAGTTGAAGCAAGCAAGCCTGCTGTGCCGCGCATTGAAGCGGAATCAAAAGAAGCACAATCAAATGTTTTGACTGCACAAAAAGAACTTGAAGAAGCGAAAGCACAAGTCGCAACTTTTGATACAGCAATTAAAACGGCCGAGCTCGCTGTTGAAACAGCCAAAGCAGATGCAAAAAAAGCTGAAGCATTGATCGACTACAAGAAGTCTTTGAAAGATGCCGAACTTGACGGTGATAAAAAAGACGCTCTTGGCGCGGAAGTCGATGCGGCGAAAGAAGCACATGGCAAGTCTAAAGATGTTGTGACTGCCAAAGAAGATATGTTGAAAGCTGAAAAGACGAAGAAAGAGTCAGCGAAGTTGCTTGTTGACTATAAAGAGCGTGTTTTAAAGTGGCGAGAAAAACAAGCATCTGAGAAAGACGCTGAGTACTGGTCAGCGGCTGCACGTCTTGAGTTCCAAAAGAAAGAAAGCATCGGTATCAGTCTTGCTGATAGCAGTCCAGATTTTTTGGGAGAGCTTGCAAAGTTTCAAAAGCAACTTGCCGACTATGACGGAAAGCTTGCTGAAGCACGTGCTGAAACAGCAGAAGCGGGCAAAGGTGTTGAGTCTGCTAAGAATGACTATGAGTCAAAATCTGGTCAGGCACTTCCTGACTTGACGACTGCACCACAGGCTGCCCCGGCACCAGTGGCAGCACCGATCACAGAAGAAGTGAAGACAGAAGTTGAAGAAACAGCTGAAACAGCCGTTTCTGATGTAGAGCAAGCTGTTGAAGCTGCTGTCGCTCAGTAGACGGACTGGCCAATAGAATGAATACATGCCGCACGATTGTGCGGCATTATTTTTGCAATATCATTTTTTGAGATGCCAGACCGAGATCACTTCAATCTGTGTTGTCCCTTGAAAAAGGTCCACAGGCGTGACGTGTTCAAGTCTATAGCACTCAGATAAAGCCTTCATATCTCTGGTCAAAGATTTCAGGTCACAAGAAACAAGAACGATTTTCTGAAATCGTAGTCGGTGAATGTGCTTGTAAAGGCCAAGTAACCCGCGTCTCGGCGGGTCGATGACGGCGACATGATAAGAATGCGTCTCCGGTATCGTCTCCAAAAAGTTCTCGACAGATCCAATATGCACGACATCGGCATATTTTTTCAGCGTTGATTCGACGGCCGGATTCGACTCCACCGCAGTGACATTCGCTTTCATTCGGAATTTTATATACTGGCTAAAGCCACCAAGACCGGCGTATAAGTCGAGGACGTGTGCATGTTGATGGTCCGAAATAATATCGGCAACATGTTGATACATTTGGATAGCAAGCTCACGATCGGCCTGATAAAATGCCATGCCTGCATCATCACGATAATGGCGATTCGGTTGGCAAAATGAATGGCGCCATGTTGTTTGCAGAAGATTGTTTTTGTTCTGACCAGACTGTAACCAATGAACTTGTATAAAGCGGACACCACCTTCAACAGATTCGAAAAGCATATTCGCCAAAGATTCGAGTCGCTGATGCTGGATATCGATATCAAAAGTTAACGTTAAAGCGACATCATTATCTGACAACGCCACGACCCGAACATTCTTGAGTCCAAGAGACTCGGAAGCCGAAAGGCCCTTCTTGTCGAGGTGATGACACAGTATCTGACGGGCTTTCATAAGCACGGGTTTTTCAAAGGGGCAGTTTTTAACGCTTTGAAAAGTATGGGTATGCGGGATATAATGGCCGAGCTGAGAGTGACCATTCTTAACAAGGTGGACGTAGCGACCTTGCACTCGTGTGGCCGTAGACTCGAGATTGATGATGGGGGAGACACATTGCTCATATACAACCCCAGCCTCATTTAAAGCCAAGTGAAGTCGAGCCAGCTTCAAGGCCAGTTCTTTCTCTGCATCAAGATGCCCCAGCGTACAGGTTGCGCACTGACAAATACGTTTTGAGAACGGCGGCGTCACGTTAAGCTGCATAAGCCTTCTTTGCAGCCAAATGCGCTCAACGTGAGCATCGATAGTCTGACCGACATCTGCGCCACGTACAGCACAGTCCCACTTTGTATGGTTGATTGTTATGTGTCCGCGGCCACGGCCTTCATCATCGAGGCCTGTGATATGAATATTTCGAATAATTTTAGGTAGGTGACTAGACACAGCTTCGCTTATGAAAAATGATGCCTGAAAGCAATAGAGGTCATGATGACGAATCAATGGTTATGTTTTGCAGGACAGGGGAGTCAAGTCCCTGGAATGGGGCAAGCTCGATATGGCGAAGCAAAGACTTTTCGACGGTTCGTAGATCGAGCTGACGAGATCTTAGATGGTGTGATTGCCGCTTCTTTTGATGACCCGTCTCTCTTAAATCAGACCCGTTCACTACAGCCTATTCTGGTCGCATTGATGGTGGCGGAATACGAACAAACGCTTGCCGAACAAGGATTGCCAGAGCCTTCGCTGGTTTTTGGGCACTCCCTTGGCGAGCTTCCAGCATTATATGTTGCAGGTGTCATACCGTTTGAAGCACTTATCACATTCACGAAATTGAGAGCAGACTTGATGGCCGATACATGGGAACAACGGGCAGAGTCGAGCCAAATGGTCGCCGTCATCGGGATTGAACGCAATGTGTTAGATAGAAAATTGCAGGAACTTAAATTGAGTGCGCCTGATATTATATATCAAGTCGCGACTTATAACGCGAAAAGTGCTTTCGGGGTTTCTTGTATCGGTGTCGGAGATTTGATTGCGCCACTGAAACTCAAGCTTTCATCACAAAAGCAAGTGCGTATTATACCGATCAATACAAGTGCGCCTTTCCACTCTTTCGTTTTTGATGATCTTGTCCTCAAATTTGAGTGGGCGCTGTCCGGTATTGGTCTCAAGGAACCCTGTATTCCATGGGGGTCCAACACACTCGGGCGACGGTTTATATCAGGGGAAGACGATCTGATCGATGTGTTGGCTCTACAACCTGCCGCTGAAGTATTATTTTATCCAATGTTGAAAAGAGAAGCCAACCCGCCAAAGGTCGTATTTGAGATTGCTGCTAAAAGAACATTATCTTCTTTGATTAGAAGGATGGATCTTGGCGCAGGGCTTTCTTTTGAGCTGTTGACTTTTTGAAGATGACAGTTGCGTTTATGATTGGGTTCAGACTATAATTTTGAGCAACTCATATGAGGAGGCGTGATGAAAGATCGAGTCATGTTAATTATTTCTGAGCAGTTAGGTTGTTCAATTGATGATATCGACGAGAGCAAGCGCTTTGTAGAGGATCTGGGTGCAGACTCTCTTGATATTGTTGAGCTTGTGATGACGATTGAAGACGAATTCCAAGCAACCATACCTGATGATGACGCGTTGAAGATTCAAACTGTAGGAGATGCAGTTGAATTTTTAAATAAGCAACTGGCTGCGAAAAAAGCTTAAATTCAACTTCATCCAGTTTTATTGAATGATTTCTGAAAAAGTCAGATTCACCTATTTTTAATTTGTGTAATCTTTCAGAGATGTAGTAAGCCTTGTTGAGTTTAGTTTTACGGATCTCGAGGGAGATGATCAGTAAACGTAGTTTAGGCGTTTTCGCCATTTAAGGAGCCCAAGAATGGAAATTTTTACCTCACTTGCTGAACATTACAAAGAAGGTGGATTTTGGATGATTCCAATTTCGATCTTTCAAGCATTCTCTTTCGTCTTTATGATTGAACGTGTTTACGTTCTATTTATTCAAACTAAACTGAATAAAGAAGGTGTTTTAGGTGGTTTGCGTGAGCGAATTTTCCGTGGCGATATCATGGGGGCGATTCGTTTCTTGAGCGACCAACCACAAAGCCCGCTGACTCGAATCCTAAAGCAAGGTCTTCTTGAAGTTCGCCATGGTGAAGAAGAAGTTCAAGCTGCAATGGACGAGGCTTCTATGCACGAGATTCCAGCTCTTGAGAAAAGAACAGGTTACCTTGCGATGATTTCAAATGCTGCGACGTTGGCCGGTCTTCTTGGTACTGTTCTTGGTATGATCGCCGTGTTCGCCGCTGTTGCTGGTGCTGATGCTGCCAATCGTTCAACTGCGCTTTCAAAAGGTATTTCAGAGGCGATGAACTGTACAGCTTATGGTTTGATCACAGCGATTCCACCAATTGTTGTTTACTCTGTTCTTCAAGCGCGTACGCAGGAACTTGAAGACTCAATCAAAGCTTCTGTTGCATCGACTATCAACATGGTTCTTCGTAACAAAGACAAGCTTGATGTTGATGCTGTGACACAACAAGCAGGTTAATCGATGGGTGGTGTACAACAAACCGGCGGAGGCGGAAAGCGTTCAGGTGACGCTCAAGTCAACCTGGTACCATATATTGACCTCTTGATGACGATCATGACTTTCTTGGTCATGACCGCTGTCTGGACAAAGGTTGCAGACCTTGAGGTTCAAAATGCCACAAATGGTGAGCCTGAAGAACAAGAAGAAGAGAAAGAACCTCTATCTCCAGTGTTTGTCACGCTGACCGAAACAGGTCTGAAGGTACAGCGAGAGAGTGATCCTGAGGCACAAGACATCGCGATGTCTGGTAATGGCTACAACCTCGATAGCTTGAAGTCTCTTATGGAAACTTATAAATCTCAGGTTGGTGACAGACTCGATGAACTTCAAGTTAAAGTGAAGCCTGAAGATGCAATCACCTACGATAAGATCATTACTGTTGTCGATGTGATTACCGGACTCGAGTATAAGGCAATCACGATTGAACCTGCGACCGCGGGTTCATAAAAAGGATTTAACGTATGGCTATTAAAATACGTGGCGAGCGACAATCTCATCGATTCCATGAAATGGATTTGTTGAGTTCTGATGGCGCTGGCGGAAAAAGTGGCGATATCGCGCTGAACATTGTTCCTCTCGTGGATATGATGATGGTTCTCGTGATTTTTCTCGTGATGAACTTTGACGCGACGGGTGAACTCAATTTCAAGTCGGAAAACATGGAGATGCCGAAGGCAGAGCATGTTGGAGACGTTGAGATCGCACCGATTATAGCAATCACCTATAATAAAGATACAGGCTCAATGGAGCTATTTAAAGATGGGCAACTTCTTGTCGATATGGCGACTGTGAATAAAGAAGACGCTGATATGAATATTCCAGAGCTTGAGGAATCTCTCAAAGCGGATGCAGAGTTTAAAGAGGGTGTTGCATCAATTCAAGGTGGCGACGCTGGTGCAGTCATCAACGAGGTCATCATTCAGGTCCATAAAGAAGTTGATTACAGTATTATCAAACGTGTTCTGCACACATGTTCAGTGGCTGGCTATAGTAAAGTCAACTTTGCAGTGAACGATGGTCGTGGCGGCTCTAGTGGTGGCGAGGGCGCAGAAGAATAGTTTCTTTTGTCAGCAAAACAAAAGAGCAGGTTTTACCTGCTTTTTTTTGTGTTTTTTTTGAAGTTTATAGATTATCCCGGGAATATATATAAAGAACCCTTTTGATGACTATTTGGAAGAGATGAGAATGTATCATTTTAATTTATTTAATTTATTTAACTTCATGTTCTTGCGGATGGAAAAAACTAAAGGTAGGGTTTATTACTGTTTAGTGTTTAGAGATCTTGGATGTGTACGATGATTCGAAATAC
>JAHDGS010000063.1 GCA_020627505.1 Myxococcota bacterium | reverse complement strand
TTGACCCCACTGGTGACGAAGATTTAGATGGTGTGGGTAATCGCGAGGAGATTGAAAATGGATCGGATGCATTCTATGAGTGTGACCCCGTCGTGTCATTGGGGTGTTTTTGCTCAGAATCAATTGTTTGTGAGGCAGGCTTAATCTGTTCAGATCGCGAATGTATCGAAGACACAACAGAGAATGCTGATTCTGAAGATGGACTTGGTATTGAGCCGATTGAGACAGATTTACCTGAGGATTTTGGCTTAGATGGAGATGCTGGCCCCTTTCGTTTTCGTCCCACAAGCGACTGCACTCAGACAACACCAACATTATTCGTTATTTTAGCAGCCTTTTTCAGAAAAAATCGTTCAAAAGTGGGCTCTCGTCGCTGACAGTGTTATTTTGAAGTATGTTATTACTTCAGCGTCTAAGTCGAGGTTACTTACTATCTATTGTCTCAATGCTTTCCATTGGGGGAACGATGATTGGCTGTTTATCCCCCAATCAATGTCAGGGTTCTGTTGATCCGCTCACAGGACAGTGCATTGTCGCTTCTTGTGGTAATGGGCTATGTGAAACGCAGTCTGGCGAGAATCAACTCATTTGCCCGCAAGACTGCACTGGAACCGGCACCTGTAATGGTAATGGTATTTGCGAGGTTGGCGAAGATCAAACGTCTTGTCCAAGCGATTGCGCTGGAACACCCGTTACATGCAATAACGATTCGATTTGTACCCCGCCTGAAACCACGGCAAACTGTCCGACAGATTGTCCGCCAGCAGCATGCAACAACAATGGTGTGTGTGATACAGGTGAAACCACGGCAAACTGCCCGACAGATTGTCCGGCGGCTTGTAATAACAATGGTGTATGTGACACAGGTGAAACCACGGCAAACTGCCCGACAGATTGTCCGGCGAGCTGCAACAACAATGGGGTATGTGATGCAGGTGAAACAACGGCGAACTGCGCGGCAGATTGTCCGATGGCACCACCTTGTAATGAAGATGGTGTATGTGATTCGGATGAAACAGAAACAGGCTGCCCATCTGACTGCCCGCCGCCATCACCTGATTGTGGTAACGGCGAGCTCGATGGGGCTGAGGAATGTGATGATGGCAACACAGATGATGGAGATGGTTGTAGTGCCGCATGCCGTACACACCCATGTTATGTTTGTAATAATGCCGAGCCAACTGTTTGTATTTTAGACTGCTCCTTAGGCGCAAGCTGTTGTGAGGCCGTTTGTGGAAATGGCTTCATCGATGAAGGTGAGACATGTGACGATCAAAATGTCACAGACGGAGACGGTTGCAGCTCTGATTGTGCTGAAGAAATGTGTTTTTCATGTACTGGTCAACCATCACAATGTCAGTTGGACTGTAGCCAAGATGAAAGTTGTTGCCCATCTGATGTTTGTATTGGCGGTGCAATGGGTGCAGCTGAAGTCAATAATGAATGGCAATCTCTTGAAACGGCAATTCTCAATTATGTAAACGAAGTCCGCAGCAATGGCTATAACTGCACTGGTTCTTCGACCAACTATCCTGCTCAAAACTATGGTCCACAATCTGCCATCACGCCCTCACGCCAACTTCATGATGCTGCAGTCAGACGAAGTAGTGAAGCCGCTGCTTCAGGTGATTTTAATGAGACAACAAGTGCGGGCCAGAGTCGACTGAATAGTGCTGGTTATCCTGCTGGCACACAATGTTCGTGGGCTTCTCTCGTCGCTGCATCAACGAATCCAACACCGGAAGGTCTTGTCAATAGTTTGCTTACCTCAACCGCGTCTCCTGATAGTTGCCATCGGTTACTCGATACTTGGAAAGGAATTGGCGTGGGTCTTTCGCAAGACCCAAATGTCAACAACCGGGCTATTATCACCATCGATCTCGGTCGATGATTCATTTACTGCGGACCAACCATCCGACCGTCGGTCTGACATACCTCGCGACACTGGCACAGACGCAGACCACTTCACCACTTGAGCGACAAGCTATTTTCGTCGCATCGCGAGCAGTTGAAGATTGGGGGCGGCATACCATCCTTGAACAGTGTGGGACCGCGTCTCATCTTGTCTTTCCATACTTTTCGACATTCTTCGAACATTTGTTCATCGATCTCGGCTTACCTTCGAAAGAAGAATGGCTTTGGGGCGAATCACTTCAATGGGTACTCTTCAACCAATGCCGCACGCGTCACGAACATGGTCCAGTATCGGATATCATGGCCTGGCAACAAGCAACTGTTTATAGACAACATATTGAACGCCTCTGCCTCTATCGCCCGAACTGGGTCCTTCAACAGATGCAATCAAGCCATTTCAGAGAACCTCAATCTGTGGAGCATCAAGCAATTCAAGCCCTGCATTTATGTCAACAGCAGTCAGACAGACTAACGTTGCCACAGATTTTTGAGCACGCATTTCAGCAATTGAAGCGCCCACATACAAATCTACCTATATATATGTTGCTTTACCCAAGAGCTTTACCGCCTGTCGGTCTGTTTCTCTTGTCTGCACTTTCATCTCATACAGATATTCACGTTGTCCATTTTCACGCCATGATGAATACACTGCATCAGAAAGACGTGCCTAAGCTCGATGCACTTGCAGACGTTGAACGATATCTCGAAGCGCCTGTCATGCCACATCAGGTCGAATCCGAAAAGTCGACACCAATTATCTTAGGACAACGCTTCGTTGAGCAAGATGATATCATTGAACATCATTGGCATAAAATCGATGAAGTGGGTCCACATTTAACAGCACAACCAAACTCAACCTTGGGCCAGCTGCAACGACATCTATTGGGGGATCGTCTTGAGCAACAGGCAAACATCACGTTGCACAACTTTCATATGTGCAAAGCCAATTCCTTTGCGAACGCACAAGACATTTTGAGAGAACGGCTTTGTCATATTTTTTCAGCTCCTTCGGTTCGTCTATCTGACGTTGCGATCATTCTTGGGCATCCTGAACGAGATCGATTGTGGGTGACAAATCTATGCGATACATTCGATTCGTTTGAATCAACACGCCGCCAGGCTCCCCGTCGTTCAAATGTTCTGCATCGACAGAAGAACTATCCAAATGTGGCGTACTTAGAAGTCGACGGGCTTTTAAATTGTTTGAATCCATATGCTTCTTCGCCGGATCAATCTTATTTATTTGGCATGTCGAATCTACCCGATATGATTTGTGAGTCCTCAGATTCTGAAGAACAACGTCAGCTCATATCACGCTTTTGGCATGAGAGTCACCTATTCGACTTTCATCAAAAGGATCATCCGGTCGAACACAGAACACTTCACCTAAGCCGTGCCAAAACACGCCTTCAGTACTTCGAGGAACTTTTGTTTGCCTTTGCGGCACCATCATCGACCCTCAAGACACGCCTCGATTTCGGTATGCTCAAGCCGTTACGCCGATTACATCGACTCGCCACACTTTGTTTTCAAACGATTCAAGAATGGTTAGCGGAACCATTATGTTCAGGCCCTGAGTTCGCAACATCACTTCAGTCCCTTCAAGAAACTTTATCAACATGTTTATCTCCAGAATCAGTAGAACGACTTCGCATCGTCCTAACGCACCTGCATTCAACGATTCCACCCTCACAACAAAAAACACATATTCAGTTTTGGCTTCATTATCTATCGAATCAACTCCAGACAACATCGAACCCTGCTTTATTTAGAAAAGATGAAATCGTTATTGGCGATCTGACCCATATTGTGGGCTGTCCATTTAAGCATGTCATCTGTGTTGGCTTTGAGGCCAACCAATTTCCGCCAAGTTATACGACACTCTTTGGTTCCCAATTTGATATTCGAGTTCAAAAAGCAGATCCGAATCCACGCCTTGCAGGGTTGAGCGATCTCCTTGCACAAATATTTTCGACAACCGACAGCTTTTCAATCATTGGTTTAAGTGATGCGCACACCCCCTTTGCTGAGGTCTTCGATGATGCGCTCAATCAACTTACATCGTTCTCAACCGAACCGACGAAACCCATGACAAGTACATTGACGAACACGACAATCAACACCGAACTGATATCAGGATCGACCAAAGAACATGATATTCCATCGGCAACTTCAACAACGAATATTTCATTTAGTCGAGTGCTTTCTTTTTGTGCTTCAATCACGCAACAACAACTTCGCCAGCACTGTGCACCCGGTGTGCTCTTTCAAACAACATATGATGCATATGACGCCAATGCAGACCAGCGAAAGCATCGTGTCTTGGGAGAGCTTTCGCAGACCCTATCTCCGCCTAATGGAACAGAATATGCCAATATCTCACTCACAGATATTTCGACCCATATTGCACTTCGCTCAGGGCTCCCCAATGTGACTGATGATTTAATTCTGAGAACACAACAAACGGCACGACGACTCAATCGATATCAGCCGTATGTAGACGTTCCCCAGTTAAGAGAGACGTTCTTATTATGCACTGCCGCATTTGATGGCCATCACAATTTTGACGCTGCTCGATTGCAAATGCAACGCCTCACGCATCGTCCAGTTTACCGGTGGCTTCCAGCAGCATGGTTATTTTGGGCATCTATTGCACCAGAAGAAAAAAAATCGATATCGACAACCGAATATGAAGCCATCACACTCTTTGAAATGACACGTGGTGATGTTCGGATTTTCAAGCCACATCCCTCATTTTTTGAGCACGCGTCATTTATTCGGAAGCAATTGCTCGACTTCTATCTTTTTAAGGAGCAGGCTTTCGTCCCCGTCGATCTTGAGTCGCTGTTATCAAGTATCTTAAAACTTAAAACACAGAAATCATATTCTTTTGAAGACTGGGTGACACGTCATGATAAATATGCGTTCTCGGCTCAGCATCTTGTCGATCAACAATTATCGAGCTGGATAAAACAACAGTCCCCTCAATCAAGCTCACCACATTTAGTTCAAGAAATGAAACAACACCTCTTGTCTTTATCTCATCTATGCTGGCAACACACCGATGTCTCTCTGGAGGCCGAATGACCGCATTATGGCAAACCTGTGAGATCGCGCCTGGGGAATATCTTGTCGAGGCCAGTGCCGGCACAGGAAAGACGTTTACGCTCTCACATTTGTGGCTTCGATTTGTGATCCTTAAACAGCCTGAGTTGAAACATGTTGTTGCTGTGACATTTACAAAAGCGGCGGCGCAAGAACTACGAATACGTTTTCGTGCTCTTGTAGAATCATTGATGAATGATGCACTGTCGGAATCACAGTCCTCCGAATGTCTGACTTATTTTTTGTCACACGACTTATCAACACAAGAAATTGGTCGACGCGCGCGCCATGTTCTTGAGCAATTTCATCATTTGCAGATCAGCACCATTCATCGTTTTGCGCGTTCAGTTCTCAATCGAATCGATAAGGCCCATTCAGCGATATCAGCCTATACCGAGCGACAGCCACTATCCGCATCACAACTGATTCATCGCTGTCTCGGTCATTATCGCCGTTTACATCTTGATCAATTACAAACGAAAAGCCCAGATGCCTTTGATATTCTTCAGGAAGGTTGGCTTCACCCGAGCGCACTCCGCCAATTGGCACGATCCATTTTTGAAAGTCCGGACTTGATTGTACAAGAAGCAGATGAAACGGATTCATCTTTTCAAAAACTCGACCAGCTCATGTTTGCCTATCGAGACTTACATTCGATACTTCAGGAACAACAAGAACATATTGTCCAAGTCTTTCGCACACTTCATGCCCAAGGTGTTATCTGCAGGCGTAAATATAAGAAGACATCAATCGAACAACTTGAACAGACTTTATCGACGCATCTTCAGCATCAGCCAAGTCTACATCAACTATTTGATATGCATGATGCCCTCGCCCGTTTCATGATTTTGAGTCGAGAAGGCGCCTTAAAAGAAACTTGTCCGCCTGAGGCGAGAACATCATTCGAGTCACTCGAACAAATAAAGGCATATTCGAATCAGGCCGCAGCGGCCATCAATGCCATTGGTGTCTCTCAACGGATTCAATTTATCCATTTTTGTCAAACCGAACTCGAACAAGCACGCTTGACGTTTGATCCTGCTTTATTTTCTTTGTGGTTGGTCGATGCGCTCGCGACGATCGAACAACAGACAAAAGAAGGTATCGCCCCATATCAGTTAATTCTGGTTGATGAGTTTCAAGACAGTGATGCGTTACAAGCAGGGCTTTTCGAATCACTGAGCCGTTATTCCGGTGTCACGACATATTATGTTGGTGACCCCAAACAAGCTATTTATGCTTTTCGAAATGCAAATATCAACACCTATTTGTCTGTCAAAAATCGCGTCCCGACAGTCTATCAGCTCGATACCAATTGGCGTTCTGCCCCACAGCTTGTTGAACACTTGAATCAACTCTATCAAGCTGACGCGCAACTCTTCGCGCGAGCCGATCTTACAGCGTATACGCTCAAAGCAGGACAACCAGATATGAAGTCGCCATTATGCGGTCTTTATCGACTTGAATCTGACCTGACGATCAAAACAAAAGAAGCACGTCTCGCCCATCGCGTCAGACAATTCCTCGATATTCTCAATCAATCATCCATCGCAATCGACGATTACTCAATCGCGATCTTGGTTCATAACAATCAGCAAATTCAACAAACCGCCCGTATTTTAAAGGCGCATCACTGGCCTACATATGCGCCGACGATGCTGGGTAAGCACTATATGCGTGATCGTGTTTTAGATCTCTTATCTGTCCTATCAACACATCAAATAAATGCACAGCGTGTGATCGCTATTTTGGCCGGGCATTGGAACTGGCTCCAACATCAAAATGCACCACATGTGCAAGCAGATATTGAGCACTTGGTTTACCGATGGCAGTCACAACCCACGTCACAGCAATATATTCAAACTTTATTATTCGACTTCGAGTCTACACTGATCCGTTTGGATGTTCATCTCGATCGTTACCACCAATTTCTTCAAGATATCATGTCTCTCGATATATTTGCTGAAGGGCGTTACTGTACGTATCGAGACGTCCAGCGCTTACTCGAAAATGATGTTTTTGTGGAGACGATCTTTTCACAAGAGAGTGGCCCTCATGCTTTCGAGCCACTTGATGGACATATTAATTGTATGACGATTCATAAAAGCAAGGGACTCGAATTCGATTTCGTTTTTTGTCCCACGTTATTTGATTTTTCTCTTCGAACACCAAAACCGCCACCTCATATACGTCATTTTCATGCCAAAGATAATATCTTTACGTACCCGGCAGCTGGTGAAATCAAACGACATCTATATGTTGGAGACACGCAACATCCACATGCCTTTAATGCCGCTTACCAAGAAGGCTTAGAGGAGAGCTGTCGAAAGTCTTATGTGGCTATTACCCGAGCAAAATATGCGACGATCGTCTCGTCATCAGAGCATGTGATAGATACACCACTATATAAACAGGTTCAGTCTGTCGCACGTAAGCTTGAGCAGACGGCGTCCCTCGATTGTGATTGTCGAGGGCAAAATAAGCCAGTTAAACATCAACCCATAAGTAAACGGAAGAGACTCAATTTCCCCGCGTCAACTTTTTCAACGACAAGCTTTTCAGCAATCAAGTCAAATATCCAGTCTGCTATTGTCGAGAAAACAGAAGCGCCTGATGTGATCCGAGAAGAACATCAATCGAGTTTACAACAGACACCACGCGGTGCTGAATGGGGACGATATATCCACGGGCTCCTTGAGCATCTTCCTGACTTTGCGATGACATATAAAGACCTTGAGGCGTTTATTGTTTGCCATGATTCGGACTTCGGTCTCGATATCAAAAAGCTTGCGAGTCAGCATATATTTACACTGTTAAATACACCATTTGCTTTAAATGATCGACTGCTCCAGTTCAGTCAATTACCTATGAATCGACTTTATCGAGAGTGGCATTTTGATATTCAACTCACAGCGAAAGATTGTGTTCTCGCACCTGATGATATTCGTGAGATTTTGGAGACGTATATCTCAACAGGAAACACATATATCACAGGGGAGATCGATCTCATTATTCAACAAGCAGATGGCTTTGCCATTATCGATTATAAGACGAACGATCTTGGCGAACTGTCTGCCTACTGCTCCCCGATGCTTGAGCAACATGTTCGCGCGCAGCATTATCACCTACAGGGCTGGCTCTATGGTCTCGCACTTCATAAACATTTGCAACATATGCAACCAAGTGCTGATATCGCGCCTATCAGGACTGCATTCCTATTTACCCGCCGAGCATTCTTTGAAGCGACGAAACAAAATCCACAACTCGGCCTCTTTGAGCAAGATTTTATCACTTCATCTCATACCTCAACACACCATACTTAATATGACGACGCATTTCGAACACATTCTAAATATGTATGAACAGGGACACACATGCGTTCCAAAAGATCAACTTGGCCAACAATTTGAAGTGCATGCTCAGACCGGATTGATGATTTCTGATACCTATGTCGCAACTGAACGTGCGTATACGGATGCGCAGACAATTCATCTCTGGCTCAATGAAAAACGAAAACATTATCCACAACAGTCACCTTCAGTAGCGTACCCACAACTCAATCAAAAACAACATGAAGCCCTCGAGACATTTGCGTATCATCATCTACTTTTGCTCACAGGTGGTCCTGGCACAGGCAAAACCTATACATTGCGGTATCTCATTCAAGATTGGCTCACACGACAACCCAAACGTCCACAGCCATATCGTGTTCTCATGCTTGCACCAACCGGTAAAGCCGCAGCTAGAATGAAAGAAAGCCTCCGCGAAAGTGTCTTCGCAGAATTACAGCTTTCTTTTCAAACGATTCACCGTGCACTCAATATTCATCCGGGTCCTTTCACATATTACCGGCGGCCTAATTATGACCAATTAGAAGCGGATCTGATCATCATCGATGAAGTCTCAATGATCGATACGGAGCTCGGTGCTTTATTACTGTCTTATATCAACCCGCAGACACCTGTCGTTTTTTCAGGAGACCCTGAGCAGCTACCAGCCATCGGTCCGGGATTATTTTTGATGGATATCTTAAGTTACCTAACAGCTCATCAGGGGCCAGTCACTCAACTGACACAGAATATTAGACAAGACCATGTATCAGCACTGTATGAATTGATTACTATGACACGTCAGGTTGATAAGAAGCGTCCGTGGCCATATGATAATCTGACTGATGATGCGTCACTTAAACAAATCTCCTGCCAATCAGTCGGGACATGCAGACAACATATTTTAGCCTGGGCGCGGCAACATTCGGGCGACACACAAAACGTGATACTCTCTCCCTTCAAAAAGGGGCCGCTCGGCTCAGATGCAATCAATCAATTAATTCGGCAAGAACGCGGTCAACCTTATCGGCGAAATGGCGACCCCACGATATTAACACAGAACTTACCAAGTGATGGACTTTCAAATGGCGACACTGGACAATTAATCTACAATCAACAATGGCGTGTCGAATTTAAGCAACTCGAAGGCGAACACAACACATTGATATATGATCCAACTCGATTTGATGACGCCTGGGCACTGACGATACACAAGACCCAAGGCTCAGAATATCAGCATGTATGTCTGGTCATTCCCCCAACGCAAGGAGAAGAACTGTCGATGACCAAACGACTTTTTTATACAGGAATCACGCGGGCAAAAAAATCACTCACGCTCATCGGCGCGCTCAACCAGCTTCATCAAATTGTACGATATGAACGTACGCGATATACAATACCGCTGAACGATCTTGATGTTCGTCTAGAGCGACCTCATAAATAGATGACACTTTAAGATGCGATAACGCGACGTCTATATCGAAACAATATACACAAACTCAACCATACTAAGCTGGTGACAGGCGATGTTTTTTGGCAGGAGCACCCGCTTCGCCGTGTTTCATCCTCGTCATCGTCTTCTGTGACGGGTTCAATCACACACGAATAGCGATCGGGTGATATTTCTTCACAGATATAGCCTACCGCACAGACATCGTCTTGTGATTGACAATCCTCGGGCTGGCATAGTCGATTGACACCACATGTGTAACCGGCTGGGCATCCATCGCTACAAAAGCGTGTACAAACACCATCCAAGCAGACACCACTCTCACAGTCATCTTGTGAACGACACGCAGTCCCAAAAGCACCACCGTCACGTATTCCATCAATACACCGTTCAGTCTCGGTGTCGCAGATTTGATCGGCTGGGCAGTCGAGATGCCCCACATTTAAATCACAAACGATCGATGGATCTGCTCCATTTTGATCGATGATGGGATCACAATATGAGTCTAAAACAACATTCTCATCATTATTGTCCGAAATGAGAAAGCATGTTTGTGACTCATTCGGACATGTGTCGCCTCCGTGGCAACGTTGTCGACATTCTCCAATCTCTTCCGAAAAGTAGATACATGTCAGGTTGGCATCACAATCAAGTGAATCGACACAGGCCTCGCCGGCTCGAGCGGCACCACCCGGAAAGCAAAAAGCACTATTATCACAAAATCCCGAAGGCAAACATGCCTCTGACCCACATATGGATGGATTCGATGCACAGCCTTCTGTGACATAAATACAATTTTCATCTTCGCGACATGGAGAACTTGTCTCAGGATCACAGATCGATCGACAAACGCCTTCTGCTTGACCTTCAACAGTAATGCATCTTAAACCGTCATGACATATATTCTCTGTATCACAACTTGAACCCACTTCACCCCGCGCCGTACATGCGGAAACACCATCTTCAATAGTTGTACATGCGAACCCAAATGGACATGTACCGCTATCAGGCTCGCACCGCCGGTAACACAATGCTTCGTTGGCATTTCCGAGACATACAGCGCCATCAGCACACACATGGGGCGCTTGCTGACAAGATTCTCCTATATTTGGGCGCTGTATCGTGGTGAATAAGCATCGGCCTGTTGTTCCGACATCACACGTAAAGCCAATTGGACAATCTGCATTATCGTCACAATCACGCGTACAGTATTGTGTCCCGTCTTCACTTTGACATACAAAACCGTCGTCACAGCCCACCGAACATGGGGCGCCAAAGCCACCCGAGTCACCAGGATATAACTGAGCTACCACGGCGACATCGATCGCGCGCAAGGTTTCAGGATCACGATCGCTACTATTCGCCCCCATAATCGTCCATGACTTACAGTCCGCCTCATAACAAGGGTGCCCGATACCCAGCACATGCCCGAGCTCATGAAGAACAATTGGCTCCAGAGAAAGACATGGCTCAGACGTACAACCGGCATTATTCACATTCCAATCTACAATTGTCGTTGCTGCATTAAAGACAATATCTGCGTCGTATATTTCTCTTGAACATGACGCACGATCATAAATCGTCGCAGTCGCAGCCAGTAAACCAATATTATCAGCACCGACAAGTCGAATAAACTCATCACGATCTGTCACGAAGAATAAATTGCTTTGCCCATCGGCGACATTAAATACACGTTCTCCATCAGTCGACACGATGAAATTTAGATTAGCACCTGCTGCCTCACTCCATGTTGTCGCAGCTTTACGGACTGTCCCTTGCCAAGTTTCAGCTGATAGGGTCGACGGTAAATCACTGCTGTTCAGATGAAGACCAACCGAGTTGGTCGCCCATTTTGGTGCATTTTCATCATCACATTCGATAGCACAACTATCAGAAAATATGCTGCCATCGCCGAACACATTATTGCATAAGTATCTGTAACAAGGCGTATCAGGTCGTCCATTTGCATCTGTACACATGTCTTGTGTCTGTGCAATTGAGCTACACAACATCGTCGCGACGAGAACGAGGTATTTTAAGTTTAGTGCGTGATTCATCGTCCCCCCTCGATCACCTGTAACGCAGGACGGTGACGACGCCCCAATGCACCGACATGTTTTTTCGGCGCAATAAAGCGTTGTTGGATACGTTCTTCCAGCTGAATTTCGGAAATCATATGCATCTGCGTATTCGAATGTTTCAGCCAATCTTTCCAAAAGGCTGTCGATTTTTTAGGGATCAAACGTTCATTTTTAACATCGTAAATCAAAGCACCTATGCGATGACTCAGAGAGACGATAGTCCGGATACTCTTCTGTTGAATCTGATTCAGGGCATCAGAGAGTTTTTTAGATTCACTCGCCAACAAGATCAAATGCTCACCCACCTCGACATGTTGCACATTTTCAATCCATGACGAAAAACGACCATCATCACCACCGACTTGATAGAGCTGTAACAGCTCACCTTTTTCACTGCCTTTATAACTATGTTTGACTTGAATTGTTGAGAGCGTCACCAACCGGCCATCGATATCAATGACAGATTGCTGAACAACTTGACCACGAATCATCACATCAGCGTGCGCGACATAATCTATCGATCGTTCTCGCCAGCTCGTTGCTTGTAAGGGCAATGTGAATAAAAAACATGCCAATATCAGCATGATCGTTTGTTTGAACATGAATCGCACTCTCTTGTTTAAGACATTTGAATTAGTGTTGCACATAGCGCAGCGATCGCAAGTAGTAGGACCGCGACGCGTGATGCACGCTGCGGCATCCAATATTCTATTTGAACACCCTGCTTTTGGAGTTGTGCCATTTCTGTCTGGTCAAGCTTTACAGCATAACGCGGATCATCACGATGATATAACGGATTTTGCATATAACCCGACGGCACCATATGTCCCGCTGGCCTTTGCGCTGATGGCGGCAATTGTGGAATCGCAAGTTGATGATTTTGTTCAACAGTTGGTACTGTTTGCGGATCGTCTAACACTGTATCAACAGCGCCTTCACCAGGAACCGTCGGTTCACTATCAGACATACGACGTTTTGGACGCGTCTTTAGCCCCTCGATGGCCACACCGGTGATTCGTTGAAATTCTTCAGCCGATTCAAACACGTATGTCCGTTCGGAGTCACCTTTAGAGGCAATTGCCGCCGCAATATCTTCTTTCCGTCTGAGATATTCTACACTGTCCTCTTGAACATTCGTATTGGCTTGTTTTTGAAGGTAATCGACAAACTGATTCGTGCGTCGCTGCTCTTCACTCAACTCAACAGGAAATGCTTCACGCATGTGCTGTGATAAACGAAGTTGATCAAACGGCCGACCATCACGCATCATATAAGGCGCGAGATCGGTCGCCAGCTCCGATGCCCACTGATGCCTTTTCTTGACATCTTTGTGAAGCGCTTTTAAAATAAGGCGTTCGAGATCTGCCGAAATCAATGGATTGATTTTTCGAGGTGCAACGACCTTAGATTGTCGTACGAGGTCGATCGTTTCGAGGTCGTTTTTTCCGACGAATGGCCGAACCCCGGTAAACATCTCATATAGAATAACACCCACAGCATATATATCTGCTTGGTGGGAAATCGGCTTACCCAATAGTTGTTCTGGCGGCATGTAGGCAAACTTACCCTTGATCACGCCCGCTTGTGTTTTTGACTGGCGCTGTTCAGCTTTAGCAATACCAAAGTCGATCACTTTAATTTCACCATTGTAGCCAATTAGAACATTTTGCGGAGAGACATCTCTGTGAACAATATTCAGCGCCTGACCATGTTCATCTTTAAGTCGATGTGCATAATCGAGGCCCAAACATATATGATAGCCAATGAAAGCTGCTTGTGAGATCGAAAACTTTTGTTTCTTGCGTTGTACTCGATCTAAATATGTTCTGAGCTCTCTTGAAGGAAGATACTCCATGGCAATATAGTATTGCCCCATACATTTACCTGTTTCGTACATCGGGACAATATTCGGGTGTTGAAACCGCATGGTGATTTTGGCTTCATCCAAGAACATACGAACAAAAGACTCATCTTCAGCCAATGCCGGTAGCATTCTTTTCAAAGCCACCATTCTCGGGACTTCAAATTGACCAGCCAAGGCTCCTTGATAAACCTCTGCCATGCCACCGACGCTGACGCGGCGAAGCAGCCAGTATTTTCCAAAAAGAACTGGGTCAAATTGCATATGACAAGATAACAACTCGCTGATAATTCGCCAAATTCTGCTCTTAAATATCGACGAATTACATTATTTTAGCCCAGTCAGTTGTGATTGTAGTCCAGAAGACTCCATTCGGTAGGCAAAAGCTTCACGAATATGCGACATATTTATGCGTTGAGACAATGCGAGATCAGCGATTGTCCGTGCCATTCTCAATATTTTAAGCGAGCTACGCCCGCCTAGCTGAAATCGTTCTGCATACGCGACAAATACTTTATATGCTTCAGCATCAATGTGTTCGTGGCTTTGTAAATCTTTAAATTGTAACTGCGCGTTCACATTGATTTGATCACGCTGACGCATAAAGTCTCGTGCTGCTTCAACTCGCTTTCGAACAACAACACTCGTTTCAACATGATCGTTCTGAGTCAGCATTTGAATTGATACCGGTGGAACGCCGGCAAAAAGATCGATACGGTCTAATAAAGGTCCGCTTAGACAAGATTGATATGCTTTGATTTGGTGTTGGCCACAAACACATGATCTTCTTGGGTCACCCAGATAGCCACATGGACACGGATTCATCGCCCCAACAATCTGAAAAGATGCCGGGAAACTCACATGATGCCGAGAGCGCGCCAGGACAACCTGACCGGATTCCAATGGTTGTCTTAAAACTTCAAGTGTACGTCGATGAAATTCTGTCAGCTCATCCAAGAAGAGGACACCGTGATGGGCGAGCGTGACTTCACCAGGCCTCGCAATGCCAACACCGCCACCGATCAACCCGGCCGATGAACACGAATGATGTGGCGCTCGAAACGGTCTAACCAATTGATTCGGTTCGAATGTATTTGAGACCAATGAGCGTATCTGCGCGACTTCAAAACGCTCTGCATCATTCAAGCGCGGTAGTATCGATGGTATTGATTTAGCGAGCATGGTTTTGCCGGTACCTGGTCCACCGGATAGTAGTATATGATGACCACCCGCAGCCATGATTTCAAGTCCGCGCTTAATAAACTGATGCCCTCGAATATCTGATAAATCGACGGGAAAAATGTCTTCAACAGACTCAACGACTGTTTGCATTGGTGACAACTGTTTATCTTTTACACCAATGAAATGATGAATCACTTCTGCCAGATGTTCCGCTGGATAAACATTCATATTCTTGAGCCAAGCGGCTTCCTTCATGTTTTCTTTCGGGATCAATATATTCTTGATTCCGCGCGTTTGTGCTGCTTGTGCTGCAGACAAAAGGCCTTTCACACCACGTAGTCGACCGTCGAGTGCGAGTTCTCCCAAAAACATCCATCCATGTATCGACTGTGCTTCAATTTGCTCGGCAGCAACCATTAATGACATTGCGACAGGTAAATCGAAGCCACTGCCATATTTGGGTATATTTGCTGGTGCAAGGTTGATGGCAATCCGCCCGAGCGGAAATTCCCCACCTGCATGTTCTATAGCAGATTGGACACGGACCCGTGCCTCACGTACAGACGTTTCTGGGAGCCCCACCAGAGAAAATGCCGGTAAGCCGTCTCCAATGTGGCTTTCAACAAAGAGATTACCTTACACAAAGCTCCTTTCAATTTAA
>JAHDGS010000002.1 GCA_020627505.1 Myxococcota bacterium | reverse complement strand
CAGTGACCCGGCAGTGACCCGGCAGTGACCCGGCAGTGACCCGGCAGTGACCCCTAACTAATTGCAAAAAACGGTGATGATGCTTTGGCGAAAATATTTTTGTATGTTACGACGATGACGCGTAATATTTTAAGGACTTATCCTAAGGAGAGATAAATGAACCGACTACTAAGAACATATTTGACGATGTCGATCGTCATCGGTGCGGCCTTTATGGTGGCGTCACCTGTGTCTGCGCAGTATCAATTGACTGCAGAGAAAACGAAGACGTTGCCACTTGAGCGTTTTCGACCGACGATTGATGATAAGGGCTTGCAGACCGTTGAAGGCGGTAAAATTGTTGATAAAGGCGGCTATCAACTCGGTTGGATTTTCAATTATGCGCATAACCCATTGGTAATTAATGCGACTGATCAGCCGGGCGCACCAACACGTGAAGATCGTGAGGGTTGGCTTGTTCGAAACCGGCTTGGTTCGAACTTGATGGGCACATTTGGTTTAACGAACTGGTTATCATTGGGTTTTGACCTCCCAATTTACTTTTGGCAAACGTCTCGTGATTTCGCCATCAATGGCAATACGGGTAATGCATCAGATTTGACTTTCGGTTCAACCGCAACAAGTGGTGGTGTTGGCGATTTGCGTGTCATTCCAAAATTTAACCTCCTCGGAGAAGGTGACGATTTCTTAAGTCTTGCCGTTCTTGTGCCAATTTCGTTGCCGACAGGATTTGGTATTAACTCACCACGTGACAGTGGTTTTGTATATAATGATAACTATTTCAATTATGGTGGTGGTAACGAATGGTATCAGCGCTTCACGGCACATCCTGAAGCAGCACTCACACTTGATTTTGATAAGTTCATCGTAGGTGCAAATCTTGGTTATCGATGGCGTCATCCGCTTGACTTCGATATCGATGAGACGAACTCACAAATTTTAGTTGGTTCAGATTGGACTTACGCACTTGGCTTCGGCATCGACTTTAGCCAGTTTGATGATGATGAAAAAGATGCACGTCACCTCGTTTCGATTGAGCTTGTAGGTGCAACTGCTGACCGTGCACCTTTTGGTCTATTTGTTCAAGATGATGACTTCACTTGGGAAGACAGTGCTGATTTCATGAATACACTCGAGCTTATGCTTGGTTACCGAACAGATTTAAATGACAAACTTGTATTTGATGCTGGTCTTGGGACTGGCGTTGTCAATGGTTTTGGTGTTCCTGATTGGCGTGTTTTTGCGGGTGTCCGATACGCACCGAAAGCAGAAGCGGCAAAAGATACAGATGGTGATGGTATTTACGATCATGAAGACCAGTGCCCACTTGAGCCAGAAGATAAAGATGACTTCGAAGATAAGGATGGCTGTCCAGACCCTGATAATGATGGTGATACTGTTCTTGATGTAGACGATAAATGCCCAAATAAACCAGGTTCCCCAACAAATGCTGGCTGTCCAATCGACGATGCAGATGGTGATGGAGTCTTAGATGCAGATGATTTGTGTCCAGAGATTCCAGGTACTGTTGAGCGCAAAGGCTGCCCAATCTCAGATAAAGATCAAGATGGTATCCCAGACGATCAAGACAAGTGTCCGGAACAAGCTGGTCCTGAATCACGTCAAGGCTGCCCATTGGCGGACAAAGATGGTGATGGCATTGAAGATAGTGAAGATAAGTGTCCAGATGTTGCTGGTCCACGTATGTTTGGTGGTTGTCCAGATACGGATGGTGATGGTATTCCTGACAATGTTGATAAGTGTCCAAAAGAGCCAGAAACAATCAACGGTAACGAAGATGAAGACGGGTGCCCAGATAAGGGTAAGACGCTTGTTAAGCTGACACAAAACAAAATTGAAATTCGTGAATCTGTTTACTTTGACACAGCTAAGTCAACGATTAAAGAACGGAGTTTCAACTTGTTGAATCAAGTGGCAACGATTATTAATCATCATCCTGAGATTAAGAAAATTCGGGTAGAAGGCCATACTGATAGCCAAGGTGGTGATGACTACAATATGCAACTATCAAAAGATAGAGCGGCTGCTGTGATGGCCTACTTGATGGAGCATGGTGTTGCAGCTGATCATCTTGAGTCTGAAGGCTATGGTGAGACAAAGCCAATCGCTTCAAATAATACGTCAGCAGGTCGGCAAAAGAATCGTCGTGTTGACTTCTTTATCGTTGAAGCTGAACCGCTTCGAACAGAGGTCGAGGCCGTTAAAGTGGTCGATCCAAAAGAATAAGTACTGAGCACTTGAACGAAAAGGCACCTTCGGGTGCCTTTTTTATTTGTGTGAACAGGTATGTGATGAAGATAAATCTGCTTGAGCAGGCTATCTGCGAATCAAATATGTACCTCGTACATACATACCAATGTGTTTTGTAAGTAAGTTAATCGTGTAGCTTTGTTGTTCAAATGACTTTTAAAATAGCATGATATTCGTTACCACTAAGCCGAGGAGTTTTCGATGAAGTTTAATCTAGGTCTCTTGAGTTTATTTACATTGATATTTTTAGCATGTTCTTCTGAGCCGGAACCTGAGCCAACTCCTGAACCTGAACCGCCAACAGTCATTTCAATCACGCCAGACGTTGGTGCAACGGCAGTTGACCCACTGCAGGCGATTGTTGTGGCGTTTTCAGAGGAGATGGATCCATCCAGTGTGACAGCATCATCTGTCGACGCGACATCCTCTGATTTTTTACTATCAGCTCAAAATGGAGGACCCCGGTTAGATGCCATCTTCAATTGGTCTGAAGAAAACACGGTTTTGTCTATTACTTTTGAAGTCCCCCTTGATGGCAACGAAAACTACTCAGGAGAACTCACAACATCGTTTCAATCTGCAGATGGTTTAGCGCTTGAAGAACCTTTCATGTTCAACTTTATGACAGATGATGCCTATCTTGAGATTTCGACTCGACGTGGAAAGCTTGTGCGTGTTGATGAAGAATCAGGAGAACTTGATGGCGCTATTTACGTACCTATAGATACGTGGCTGCGGGTGAATTTTCCTGCGCCAATTAATGTTGAACAACAATTTGATTTTGGAGAAAATTTTATTGAGTTTTATAAGTATGATGGTGCAACCAATCGCGAGCGGCTAGAAGGCGTATTGGCATGGTCGGCTGGCAATACGGAACTGTTGTTTACGCCAACTGAAGCGTTGAATTATGGTCAAGACTACCTTGTTGTTATACCTGGCACAGTTGAACTCGCTTCAGGTGGGACTATCTCAAGTGGTATTAGTGAGATTTTTCAAACAGCAATTGGACCGGTGGGTGTTGTTGAGACCCGCCCGAGAGGCTTAGCAAGAGAACCAGATGAACGTATCAATTATGCAACACAACTTGGTATTGATTTTACTGTGCCGATGGACCGCGAATCACTCCTTGAGGCGATGCGTGTTGAATCAAATCATGTTTTGGTGTCACCGATACCATATGAACTCAATCTATCTTCAGATGGTCTGACAGCGACAATACATTTCGAAGGGGACTTCGATACAGGTATAATGGTCGGTGCCGAAGCTGACGTTATTTTTCGCTTGGCTGATACAGCACATGATTTGATTGGTGATGTTGTTGAGAGTGGTTTTGAGCTCACGATGCGATCAAAAGACTATCTCAAAGGAGATTGTATGCTCACAATGGGACCAACATGGGAATGTAGTGCAGAAGAAATCTGCCGTGTCCTCAATAACGCTGATACTGGCTGTACAACAGATGACGCATGTCTGGATTCAGAAAACTACTGTGAATGTATGGGCTGTGCCTCAGAATGTAATGTAAGTCCTGATGGCGTTTTATTCTGCTCAGAGTGAGAGTGGTATGATTTTTTTAAGAGATCCTGTTTGAAACAAAGTCGCTCTTACTATCGTAGTGATCAGGAATCCATTTGAAAAATGTTTGTGTAGGAAACGGCTAGAGGAAAGCTTATTCGCAGTTTTTGAAAAATGGTCGAACAGCTATGCCCAGGAAGGATACCAGAGTAAACAATCATTTAGGAAATCGGTCAAGTAACCTGATATTGGAGACGATATGGAGATTTTGATAGAAACGAGGCGAGGAACAAAGCTCAATGCCAAATTGGAACGCTCACATGATTCTCATTCATATACTATTTTTGCGCATTGCTTTACGTGCACGAAAGATTTAAAGGCGACAAAACGAATTGTTGAAATGCTGGTAGCGCACGGCTTCGCTGTTTTACGATTCGACTTTACGGGGCTAGGTAGAAGTGAAGGAAACTTTTCTGAGACCACATTTGAAACCAATCTGCACGACTTAGAAGATGTGATTGCATGGATGCGTGATAATAACATGCCGCCTCGACTCTTAATTGGACATAGCTTAGGTGGCGCAGCTGTTCTAAATTATGCAAGCCGTGACGATCATATTGATGCCGTTGCGACA
The DNA here is from genome assembly GCA_020627505.1 of Myxococcota bacterium. Classification (GTDB taxonomy): domain Bacteria; phylum Myxococcota; class UBA727; order UBA727; family JAHDBA01; genus JAHDGS01. The sequence continues at coordinate 65,310 of JAHDGS010000002.1, read as the reverse complement.
TATGGTGCACCATCAAGACCAGAGCATGTTGTGCGACAATTTGAGTATGCTATCGATCATATCCTCGAAGAAGGAGAAGCAATTGTCGATCTTGCTGGGCGCCAATTCACAATACAGAAAGAATTTATAGAAGCTGTTGAGCGTGTTTCTAAAGAACATCGCCATAAAAATATCACAATACCAGCACTGATTATGCATGCACCAGAAGATGAAACGGTTAGCTTTGATAACGCGTCGACGTTACGCAATGAAATTGGTGATACCGCAAGTTTGATAAGGATAGAACAAGCAGATCATCTTCTAACAAAAGAACACGATGCACGTTATGTCGGCGAGGTCATTGCACGCTGGGCACAACGTGCTCTACAAATTAATTTACCGAAGGAAGACAAGAAAACCATCGACAAGTCAGCACTTCCGGATATCAGCACGGTCTCTGTTGAAGGCTATAAATTCAGAACAATGCTCAGGGCTGGGGAACATATTATATATGCGGATGAGCCCCAAAAAGTAGGTGGTGATGATACAGGTATGGCGCCATTTGAATTACTACAGGCAGCACTGGGCGCATGTACATCGATGACATTACGAATGTATGCAGAACGAAAAGGTTGGGAGCTTGGTGAGATAAAAGTAGATCTCGTCGGTGAATGGGTGCAACCAAAAGAGAGTGAATGCCACCAAGATGAAACAAACCGCATGTACCAAATTCAGCGCGCCATACAGGTCGCGGCATCGTTGTCTGAAGAACAACGAACAAAACTTGAAGAGATTGCAAATAAGTGTCCTGTGCATAAGGCATTGCATCAGCCCGTCGAAACATTGACGTATGTAGAAAAATCCTAAGGCTTGTTCAAGCGATTGGAAGATATATTGAAAAGACGTCTTACCCAAGTTCGGAAAGGTGATGAGCAGCGTCTCGCATAATGAAGCTGCCAAATCACTTTTCTGGTGATAAATACTTGATAAGTATCTCGAGTTCTTAAGGACGCTTTCGTGGTATATCATGATGTTTTGAGTATGTTTTGCATCAGACTTGTTCTGAGTAGAAGAAAGCATCGGTCAAGGATCCAATAAAGATAGATGTAGAGTCGCTATTGAAGCGAAAATTCAATTGATGCTCGTCTTAAGATGTCGGGGAGTTATGATATTCAACAGGCTAAATAATCGGAGCCGTGGACTGCTTAATGGTTTCGGTCAATATCTTCAAAATATTAAATTTCATTATGGCTTCGATAAGGTGATGACTCCGCAAATAAGTGACTATTTAGATGCGCTTCATGATCATCATGCGTTTGTTGAAGGACTTGAAAAGCTGAATATAGAACAGCTCAAAGAAAGAGCCCGGCATAGCATCGATGCGTATTTGGCGGCTAATGAAAGCATCCCAGAAGAAAAGCTTGATGAGATCATTCAAAAACGACGAGATAGACTCGTTCAAATGAACTTACCAATTCTTCAAATTAACTATCTATTTCAAGAAATACTCAAATCTGAAAATTCTCTCCCTATTCGGTCAAAACCAATTGCAGAGCTTGAGCAGATTATTTCGAATTTTGATAGACAACTTGAAAAGTTGGCACAGAATGGTTTGGCAGATGAACATCAAAGTATCTTGAAGGATTTGGCATCTTTTTGGCAGGAAATGACGAACGGATACTTTGATGTCCATCGTCTACAAATTCAAATCACCCGTACAGAGAGATTGTTTGAGAGCAGTCCAAGTGCGCCATCCGACAGCTGGATGGTGTGTGATTTAAATAATCAACTTAAACTCGAACTTGAACCAGGATATGAATATATGCAGTTACAGGCTGCCAGATTGGTGTGGAAGCATATGCATTTCCAGATGTCGACGCAAGATAGCACGGGGGAAGATTCGTATGAAAAAATAGCCCAAGCATGGGTCGGTAGTGAAACGATACAAGAGGAAATAGAAGAGCATTGTTTAAAAGTTGAGGCGCTGACTGATAGAGGGTCACGGCTTGAAGAGATCCTAGATGATGATGCGCAGAAATCTGGTTTAATTGGTTATTTTACGAACCTACCCTTGTTGTTAAAAGAGTTGAGTACTCAGCAGGGGGTAAATGACATTGATACCGAGCTGGCGGATATCTTCACGGTCTGTAAGGAGGTCGTCACGACACTTTCTGATCAAGGGCTATTACGAAAAAATGCTTTTGAACTACAGTATAAATTATCAGGTTTGGAAGCGTCGATGAAGGCAATTCGGCGCAAGTCATATTCTGTTGTTCACCCTATCAAAAGCCAAGTCGCATCTCGAGCTCTTGATTACCAAAGACAAACATGGGGGTTTGTAACCACCGCTGAGAATGCTTTTGAGATTTTGTTGTCACAGATAAAATCTGATGTGAAGAAAGAAAGCACTCAATGAGAAGAGAATGAAGCAGGTATTTCAGGTGCGCCGCTGCACGTTAAACTATAGTGATAAAAGCGTTCGATCGCTTCGTCGCCCAAAGTCTTCGGTTTTGCAATTCGGCTGTTCTTAAAATATTGCCCGGTGACCTGACTGCCCTCTTCTGAGCGCGCAACGTATAATGTCGTTTCGGCACCTTGTTCGACGGTCATCAAGCCAGAAATAAAGTTAGGCAACTTTGGCATCAACTTGACGCCCCAAGCAAAAAGACCTTTGGTATCGCCATCGGCGCCAAATGCAGACTTGATGACACCAGGGTGTAATGCGTTCGCGGTACATATCGCCGGGTCAAGACGTGTCGCGAGTGCTTTGGCATACAGAATATTAGCCAGCTTCGAACGACCATAGACATCAAACTGTTTATAAGATTTTTCAGCTTTGAAGTCCCAAAAATTTTTGAGACCGGCTTTGTGTGCGATCGATGAAACATTAATGATACGTGAACAATCTCCTGATGCCCCGGCTGCTTTTTCAATCAGCGGAAGTAAAGATTGCGTCAACAGAAATGGACCCAGATGATTGATCTGAAATGTCGCTTCGTGACTATCTTCAGTGATCTGTCGCTCACTTAAAATTAAACCAGCATTATTGATATGTAAGTGGATTTCATCAGTACAGTCTTTGACAGATTGAACTGCATTTCGAATAGATTTAAATGAGGCGAGGTCACATCGAATGGCAAGACACTCTTTTGAGCCTGTTTGTGTGGCTAGATTTTGTACAGCTGCATCGAGTTTACGCATATTGCGAGATAAGCATAGAACACGATAACCATCTTTGAGTAATTCTCGGGCAGTCACAAAGCCAATGCCTGAGTTTGCACCTGTCACAATTGCTGTTTTCATATCTCATTCTATGTCGTTTTATGTTGGAGTCAAACGCATTGATAATGAATATGCTCTTGCCAAAAACACTGTGCATGAGGTCGAATTGTGCTAATGCATTCTTATGGACGTTGTATCTAATCAAGCGCATCTGGATGCGCTCGACAATATTGTTCGCCAAGATGGTGTCGATCCATTTTTAAGCCGAGATATCAGTTTGTTACAATTCCACCATCGGGTCCTTCAAATGGCGATGCGAGAAGATATTCCAGTGTTGGAACGTCTTAAGTTTCTCGCGATATCGTCAAGCAATCTCGATGAATTTTTCGAAACAAGGTATGCGCGCTTACTAGAGAAAATCGATCTCGGGCTGAATAAAAAAGGCATAGATGGTCTGACAACAGTTGAAACACTTGAGCGAGTCAATGCATTCACGCGCGCGATGGTTTCGGAACAGTATCGGTTTTATAATACGGAGCTGATACCACAACTGGCTAAAAAAGGGATTCATTTACTGCAGCGAAAAGACTGGTCTGAAGAAACACATCTGTGGGTATCCGAGCTTTTCCGTCAGGACGTGTATCCCGTGTTGAGTCCAATTGCCCTCGATCCAGCGCACCCATTTCCGAAAGTTCAAAATAAGAGTCTCAATTATGTCGTCCGCCTCGAAGGGACGGATGATTTTGGACGAAGCAATGAAATCGCAATTGTTCGGATACCACGTTCGTTGCCACGGGTGATTCGAATTAAGCGTAAAGAACAAGAACATGAATATGTGCTGCTTTCTTCCATTGTTCGCGCGAATATCGATCAGCTTTTTCCTGGAATGCGCGTATTGGGTGCATGGCCGTTTCGTGTCACGCGAGACTCTGATATTGGCGTCACCGATGAAGATGTTGACGATCTTTTAAAAGCCTACAAAGGCCAACTGCATCATCGTTCGTATGGCGAACCTGTACGTCTTGAAATTGCGGCTGATTGTCAACCAGAAGTGATAGAGCACTTATTATCTGAATTCGATTTAGCCCCTTCACGTGTTTTTAAAGTAAATGGACCTGTAAACCTGCATCGATTGATGGAGCTTTATGCGGCGACAGAGCCACATGCAGATCTAAGAGATAAGGTGTTTTTACCCAGATTAAATAAAAAAATTGAGGGGCGCTCGATTTTCGAAGCGATCGATCATGGTGACATTTTTGTCCATCGGCCTTTTCAAAGCTTTACACATGTGATCGATTGGCTGAACCATGCCGCTGACGATCCAGATGTTCTCGCAATAAAAATGACCCTCTACAGAACAGCATCAAACTCTGATGTTGTGGAAGCACTCAAACGCGCAGCGCGGCAAGGTAAAGAAGTCACTGCAGTAATCGAAATCAAGGCGCGGTTTGATGAGGCTGCGAATATCGATTTTGCAGCACAACTTCAAGAATCAGGTGCCAATGTTTCTTATGGATTGATGGGCTATAAAACCCATGCGAAAATGATCCATATCGTTCGCCGAACCAAAGGAAAATTAAAAGGCTACGTTCACCTGTCGACCGGCAATTATCATAAAGGCACAGCCCTTCATTATACCGACTTGAGCCTATTTACAGCAGAACAATCTATTGCTGATGAAATTCATATGGCATTTGGTTGCTTAACGGGGCAACAGTCGATGCCGCCAATGAACCATGTGTGGTTGTCGCCATTGAATATTCATCCTCAGTTGCTCAAAAAGATTGATCGCGAGCGAGAGCGAGCCGAAAAAGGTAAGCCCGCACGAATCGTGATAAAATGCAACTCACTGATCGAACCCAAGATTATTAAGGCGCTCTATAAAGCGAGTCAGGCTGGCGTTGATATCGATTTGATCATTCGAGGCATGTGTCGACTTAAGCCGGGTGTCAAAGGGCTCTCTGAAAATATACGTGTATTCTCTGTCCTTGGTCGATATTTAGAGCATAGCCGCGTGTTTGCATTTGGTGTTGAGGACAAAATGTCTATTTGGTTGTCAAGTGCAGATGTGATGGAACGTAATATGTTTAAACGCTTCGAACATATGGTACCGATTCTTGATAAAAAGATACGTAAACGAATTATGCGTGAATGTATCGATGTTTATTTATCGGCGCCGACTGATTGCTGGCAACTTGATGCACTTGGTCGATACCACCGCGACGAATCAGTGTCGATCAAACAAAACCCACAGCGACGATTGATGAAGCACTTTCAAAATAGTGAAGCGAAAGTGGCGAAGAAAAAATCACGTGCCAAGAAAAGGTCGTAATGTTTTGAACACGTGTTTAAAAACGTTATTTGTATTGTATTGTGCGTTTATCTCTCGTTCAGTTTGGTCATATGAAGACGTGTCATTGGACAATAAACAATTTCAATCAAATATAGCAACTGACATGACCCTACTAGGCGGTGGCTTGCTAATTTCAGCAGGATTCACACAGTTATCTCCAAATAAAAATGCATGGATTGGTCCAAAACTATCGAATGTGATTGATGGCGAACGACCTGAGTCGATCAATCGAATGAGTACAGGCTCGACTGTCCCGACAGTGGTTTCTGCGTCGATATTTACGGGGAGTGCTCTTGCCGCGACAGCTATTGCCATGCATTCGGAGGCTGCAAAAACGTCGCAATGGCCACGTGCATTTCTTGGACTTGCCGAGACCTTGGTGAGCACACATGTGCTCACAGAGGGCTTCAAGTTGAGCTTTGGTCGTTTGAGACCAAACTTTCTTCAAGTCTATAGATCTCTTGGTTGTGAAAGCCCCGAGGCGAACTGTGATATGCACCTCAATGATGAATTATCTGATGTTCGAAAAAGCTTTATTTCTGGGCATACATCTAATGCGTTCGCAATGGCTGGCTACGGTGCACTGATGCTGGGAGAAGCATTTGTCTGGGCCAAAAATCGGACCCGGCGCTCAAAAACAGTCGCACTGCTTGGGCAACTTCTATTACTGACTGGTGCTGGCTGGGTGGCAAGTACACGTATGACTGATAATAAGCACCACTTATCTGATGTGCTGGTGGGAGCGGTCATTGGCCTTGGCGTAGCGAGTACGTTCTTTCTTCGACATCATCGTCAGCTTTTCATTCAGAAAGCATCAATCAAGGTACAGCCATTGATAGGATTGCAGTCTATTGGACTATCGATCGGAGCGGATTTCTGATGATAATTCCAAAAATTGAAATCATAGAGAATGATATAGACCGTCGTCGATTGACGGGGCGTGTTGTGCTTGAGACTGGTTCAATACCCGAGAACGTAAATGGATTAAAGATCATCTTATCGCTTCGTGTTAGACGAGATCGGTCGGTTGATACTTATGTACTCGCTCAACAAACCAAAAAAGTTAAAATCAAGCTTGCTGCCAATGATAAACACATAGAGACATTTGAGTTCATACGTCCAAATGGACCCATTACATACAGAGGGGTGTATCTAGAGATAGCACATGAAATCTCAGTTGTGATCGATCGGCCTTGGGCAATTGATGCGAAAACAAGCAAAGAAGTTGAGATAAAGCAAGCATGGCCAAGACATTATGGTCAGTTCGAGCAGTCCATGCTGGATCAAAATATGAGTGTCTCAGGCGAACGTGGGATGGTCATCCCGGTTGTGAGAGACTACGATAATCATGAGCCGAGTGCCGACGAGATCGAAGCGCATCGAAATATGTCTGCCCCATATATTGTTCGCATGCGAGATATTCCATTGGAGCGGTGGACAAAGCTCAGATATGGAACCGTTCTTCTTGACATCGACCCGGGTTATATCACGCCTGGCGATACTGTTTCTTTTCGAATACAAGGTGAGATATATAGAAAGTTGCCGATTGATTTACTCTCCATCGAGTTATTACATAAAGAGGTCGTTTATGTGGGTAAAGGAAAGCATCGTAAATCAATCCAGCATGAACATACGCATGTGAAGAAAAGACTGTTTACGGGAGACTGTCCTCGCGAAGGTTTTTATAAGATAGAAGACCAAGTTGTCTGTCCACATCGACAAATATACTCGTGGCAATCCTTCGCAAATACAAAAGACAAATTTTTAAGAGGTGTGGATAATGCCTCGTTGATGTGGATCTTGCGGTGTCGTGTTCGTGTGAATCGTTTACTATCGTGGTATATCGATCAACCTGTTGTGGTTTTGCCGAAGATCGGGAATTAATCTGGTACGGCCAATTTATCCTAATATTGACTTGAAAAGCTTAATTGAGAAGGAATAACCGTCTCAGACTTAGCCATATAAGTGAAGGATGAGAAAAATATACTTGTCTCTGATAATCTATCAGGGCGCCGAATGAGAATCGGATGTTACGATCGGAGTCCTTATGAAGATTAATAATCGAGTTCAGAATATTATTCCCCCTCAAACGAAAAATGAAATATCTGTCGAAAATCAGTCGACACAAAATTCAGAGGCAACGGAAGAGACAGATCCACCGAATAGAGACTTAAGCGGCTATACGCGTGGGGTTGCTATCAACTTAGGGGCTACAGTCGATCGAACACCACAAATGACTTTTGGTAGTGAATATTCGTTCATGATTCAGGACTATGATTCTGAGGGGACGTCTGACATGTTACTTGGACGTGCAGGAATTGAATTTGCCAGTGATTTTAATGGGCATACGAACCTTGAGCATGCCGAGCTCAGAGTCGCTCTTGCGAGTGACTACTGGGATATGAATCTTCCCTCCATTGCGTATGAGTTTGATGATGGCTTGAATATGATCAATATCGGTGGTGTGATTCGAGGGCAAAAGACAGCCTCAACGCTTGGTGCAGGTGTCGCCTTTGGTCAAGGGAATGTGGGGCTACATATCGATGGCATGGTATCTCAGCTCTCTCAATATATCGGTGGTGGCGGTCGAACATTATATCTCGAAGCAAAACCGACACTTAGTGTCTTAAAAAATTTAGATATCGCCCCGGGGGAAGATTCGTATGGCGCTGTATTTAGGCTTGCTGCGCGTGTTGATTATGATGTGTCAGATTCGGCAGCGCTGTCCTTTCGAGGTTCAACAGCTATCGCAGCCGGAGAACTTGGAGATGGTCTGAACCCAGACTCAACGCTTTCAGTTGGGGTCAAATACAAGCTGGATTAGAGGTTCTCCCTAACAAATTGCCATAAAAAAAAAACCTGGCGAACCAGGACGTTTTAGAAAAACACACATATCGGAGGCATCATTTCCGTGAGGACTTTTCCGCCTACACAATAGAAGACGAACAATCTTCGATTTTTCACTTCGACCATTCATATTTTTTATCGGTTATTTGACGGACAAATAAAATGACCAATTTTCTTCATATATATGACGAAAAGACTTGTGTGGAAAAATCTCTTTATAGATAGATTAACTATCTCAACAACTTCCCCTTTTAATCCGGCCTTTGCGCCGGATTTTTTTGTGGCAGTAAAATACATGATAAAAACGAAGTGCCGACCAAGGCCGGCACTTCTGAACACACATATCGGAGGTCATTTCCTTGAAGGTTATTCCCTCATAGAGAGGTTTCATATCTCCACTATTTTCGTCACGACATGTTGTGGTTTCACCAAAAAAACGCCTGGCGAACCAGGACGTTTTAGAACACACATATAGGAGGCATCATTTCCGTGAGGACTTTTCTGCCTACAGGATAGAAGACGAACGATATTTGATTTTTCACTTCGACCATTCATGTTTTTTTATCGGTCATTTGACGGATAAATAAGATCCCCAATTTTATTCATATATATGACGAAAACCCTGATGCCAAGAAACGGCATAGTAGATAGACAAACTATCTCAACAACTTCCCCTTTTAATCCGGCCTTTGCGCCGGATTTTTTTGTTCTCTGATTCACCTTATTTCATAAATCACTTATGCTTCTGTCATGCGCGGGCTCATTTATTTAGGATGTATACCTTATCTAACAATATTCTTGGCATGTGGTGAAAAGCATCAAGTCGATGTCACTGAAAATGATAATCGCCAGATTAAAGTGTCTCCTCCAGAAGTGACACCAGAAGAAAAAGCATTGAATCAGCTTCAGGCAAGTATGCCGATCCTTGCACAAGCATACAAATATGTTCCGATGAAGCCGGTTAAGCGGTCGCGAGCAACTGCGCAAAAGATGAGGATGCCTTCTGCATTCCTTGATATACCGTGTAATTTAAAACTTGATGGTCACTGCATCATTGATGCACTTTCCTACAGTCGATTAAGACTATCGCGATTGCAGGACATGCGACAGCAGCAATTTTCAACTTATGATGCGAGTCGTCACTTTCGAATTTCGGTTTTTGGTAACTCGTTGATTGCTTCAGATCATATCATTGATGTCATTCGTGACACATTTCAGCATCACTTCGGTGATGGTGGGCGTGGATGGATGCTGGCCGATCGGATGGCAGAGTATGGTCGTCGAACGCGAACCGGCAAATATGCGCGCGGCTTTAAGACCCACAATATTGCGATGGGTTCATTTGGAGAATACCCGCATGGGCTCGCGGGTGTATTGCATGTCGCCCCAAAGCACCGTTCGGCATCAGCGACCTTCTTCACGAAAAAAGAAAAAATCATCAGGCCCTTTATTGAGTCCATTCATATCGAAGAATCACATCAACCTCGATTAGTCGGTCAGGATTTTGTGATGACCATCGATTCGGTGAAAGGGCATGGTCAGCATTCTATTCCTATTCCTGAACACGTCGAAAAGGTAAAACTGACCGGAAAGGGTGGATACGTCGTTCATGGACTTTCATTAGAAATGGAACAGCCAGGCGTCATTGTTGATACATTTGGTGTACCAGCCGCGGACTTTGTCACTTTTGAAAAAAGAGATCCTGCGCTAGTTCGAAAACAGCTATCAGCCCTTGATTCAGACCTCATTATATTTTCGCTTGGCGGGAATGAGATTAAGCGTTTAGCTTGGGGTAAAAGAACGCTTAAAAAGATAGAAGAAGGAATTGAAGATCGCATTTCTGAAATTCGTTCTATTCTCCCACGGGCAGAATGCATTATCATTGGTCCAATCGAGAATATTTACCCATTATCGCAAAATCCGCGATATATCACCCGCAAGCAACTGAAGCCCATCAATCAATTATTCAAGACAAAGTCATTAGAACTCGGCTGTGCTTATTGGAATACATTTGAAGCGATGGGCGGACGTGGCGCGATCAAAAAACTCGCCAAGCGCGGTTGGATGCATGATGATATGGTTCACCCGAGACGGCATGGATTGGATTTAATTGGTTATCTATTTGCTGACGCATTTATGAAAGAAATTGAAAATACATCTTATTTTGAACTTGGTGAAGAACAACTAGAAACACTCAACACAATTTTCAAGATCCAAGAAGAAGATAATGATAAACACGATTCGAGTATAGTCGTCACAAGGCTTATCCATCGGTTATCAGAACATGATATGACTTCGGAATTATTAAGGACACATGGCTATCTTGAGGGTGAGGCGTTGACTCAAAAAGGGAAGCAGTTCTTTTTGCAATTGAGCGACTCCATCAACTCAAAACACTAAGTTTAAATTATAATTGAGTTGGTTGGTTTTCTGACTCAAAATAGATAACTCAAGGCTCAAATTGCTTTAAATATTCGTAATTTGATAGCATTGTGTATGGCATCCTCAGGTCGACAATTGATATATTTTCTTTCGGCGATCTTATGCTCATTCTCAGGTTTTGCGACGGATTTTTCTGCAGAAAATCAATCGTTAACTCAAGCACCCTACCAAATTCCAGAGCAATCTATTGAGCGTGTTGCAAGGTCGCAACACAAACATCATGCTTCGCCACGGCTTTCTGAGGCACAGTTGCAAGCAATTGAGCAATATATTGAACGTTTAACGATAGAATTTCCACATGTTGGGATGGCAATTGGTATCGATCACGCGGGAGAACAAACCACCTGGTACAAAGGTCAAGCCGATCGAGAACATGGTCACGATTTTCATTCAGAGAGTTTATTTCGATATGCATCTATCACAAAGATGTTCACGGCAGTCGCTGTCCTAAAGGCTGAAGAAGAAGGTCGACTAAAACTAACCGATCGTGTTGCTGCCCACACTGACTTATGGCCAAAAGAATCGCCTGTTATCATCAAAGACGTACTCGCTCATCTCTCCGGTATCTCAGGATATAAAAACTGTGCACATGAGTGTTTCCATAAAAATCACCACAATACCAAAGCTGCCATCGATATTTTTAAGCACTGGGAATTGGTTGCGCCAGCTGGGGAGAAATATACATACTCGTCTTACGGCTTCAATCTACTCGCCGGAATGTTGGAGTCGATCTACCAAAAATCTTTCCAGGAAATTTTAGAAGAGAAGATCTTCGACCCTGCCAACATGCAGCACACATTTGTAGAATTTGAACGTTCGCGAACCAAGAATTGGGTTCAAGGTTATCGCTATGCGGGTCGAATTAAAAAATCACGTCAAGTTGATATTTCAAGTCGATTTGGCGGCGGCGGTACACGTGGAAACTTAAGCGATTTGCTTCAGTTTGGCCGTGCACTATTAAACGATCGTCTACTCAAAGAACATCAGCGTCGATATATTGCTCAAAGTCGATTTACAAACCATGGTCGACGCGTTGATTATGCACACGGCTTTGCCGTCTTTCCCTATGCTGGCACGTGGCTCATCGGTCATGCTGGTGGTCAACCTGAAACAAGTACGCTTTTGTTGATTGCCCCCGAACATGACTTAGTGATTGCCTTAGCATCAAATATCGAGGGAGATGCGCAAAAATTGAAAATTGCATCTCGCAAAATCATCGACATCGTTTCTGGCCGTCCAGCTTCATACTGGTCAAAGACGGGTCACACCCCGAAGATGTGGTTTAAGGCGAATGTCTACCAACGATTAAAAAGTTATGGCCATGCTTATCGATACCTTAATGGGTGGCTCGGAGGAGGGCTAATCCCAAAAGCGGCAGCATCAACGATGAATCAGCAACATGTTGTTCATCCGTGTGAATACGCAGATCCAATATTGAAAGGTTTGCAACTCAGCTCTGGGCATCCAAAGTCACATGCCGGTGCACTCAAGAATAGTATTGGTGTGAGTAACGCGATTCCATTTTGTGGTGCATCCGGATATGATTTCGGGCTTGCTAAACTAGATGCAGTACCGATATCCAATCTTGTAGACCCCTATTTAGATTCCTGTCGCACAGTGTTGAATGCGGCACGTTCTGCATCTCACTCGACCCAGTTTCGATATCAAATTCATCAACCATGTATTCGCGATGCGCGTCGCCTTTTTGATACGAATTCCGAAGATGCGATTGAAATGTTGATTGAAGCACTTGACTATAATCCGATGTCGTATCCCCTCATCAAAGAAATTATTGCATTGCGCTTCTTCGACACGCCAACCGGTAATATTTCAGAGGCAGAAATCGATTTTTTCAAAACATACTTGAGAAACACGCCGGAACGCCCAGAAGTGTATACAGACAAAGAAATTGCGTCATATAAATATCGATTTGGCCGAAAAAAGCGAAGCCGCTTCGATGCATTAAAGCAATTTTTTAACACGGTTGATGACACGGGGCTCATATCAGAAAATACGCGCTAACGTGGCCATTTTTTTGCTTTCTTGTCTTGAATTCTAAATAATCACAAGACGGAGAGGCGACCATTGAAATCACTTATTTCTAAATTTCGAAAAAAATCTGTCGGAGAACAGCATGTTCAAACAAAAACGAAACACAGCCAAGTTGAAGGATATGCTGTACCTTCAATTTTAAAGGCTGGACGACGAACAAGTTTGGCGAATGCTTCAACGCGTGTTCGTCCTGCGGAGATACCTTCATCAAATCGAAACTCTCCAAGATTGAGATTGGCGCATACGAAACGGGCACTTCCCATTGAATTAGATGATGCCATACCCGAACAAGCGATTGCACCGGCTTCATTTCTACCAGAACCTTCTCGCGTCGACGCCATGGTATCAAAACCCACTAAAGAGCAATCAATGACGCCACGCGCTTTTCATGCAAAACGACGCGCCTCTACTCTCAAAATATCACAAGATGTTGGTCTCGAAAGTGAGATTTTTGGTGTTATGTTGATATTTGTCGGTGTTTTAATCAGTTTAGCACTCATTTCTTTTGCGCCAGAGCAGGTCATATCTCTACAACCTGACGTTCAAAGCACGCAGGGTATCTCTTTACTCACTTCAGGACATATCCACAACAATTGGGTTGGTCCAATTGGCGTCCTTGTCGCTGATGGCCTCACTCAGTTTATGGGTTATTTATCCTACCTTATGCCACTCTTCTTCTTTTATTTGGGGGCACTCTTTCTGGGGGCCACGCTCGCCTGGCCAAATGGCATGCATGTTGGGGGCCTCATGCTCGGCGTCTGGGGTACAGCAACACTGCTTGAAATAGGGTTTAGAGCACCTGAGGTTGAGTATTTTGCCGCAGGTGGTTGGGTTGGTGCGTTGTGGTATCAAACCTTTGTTCCACTCTTGGCAGTTGTCGGGACGGGTCTATTTAGTCTTGTTTTAATTTTGTCGGGCATTTTGGTCTTTTACAATATGTCGATCCGAACATTATTCAAACACATGGGCTCTGCTTTTTCATACCTTGTTCAAATGCCGCGACGCGGGAACAATGCCTGGGAAGATTTTCTAGATGATGAAGATGAGCTTTATTTAGAAGAGGTTCAAGAAACGGCATCGAGAAGAAATTTCTTACCAGATCTCGACTTTGAGCATACCGCCTCAGCGCGGGATGATTCAGACAAATCTGAAGTCAGCCGAGCACATTTAAGCAAAGACCCGACGCTCAACAATATCACGCAGTGCAGTACGCCACGCTCTCTTGAGAATCAGCGAGCCCTCTCTGAGCCTGTTGATTTAAAATCTGATGATGGTGACGCCATTACACAATCAGCACGGCCGAGTGGTATTCAAAAGAAGGCAAATGCCAAATATGAGGCAGCTGTGGCACCGGAACCGAAGACAGTTGTCAAAACCGAATCATCAACACAAGAAGATGAGGCTTTCAAAATTGTTCAGCGTGCTGACGAGCATATCGATATTGACGATCGTGCGATTCAGAAAGACAAAAAATATGTTTACCCACCATTAAAACTTCTCGATTTTGATGCGCCCAATCGATTACCGATCGATGGTCATCAGCTTCAGATCGAGGCAGATAAGCTTGTCCGTAAATTTAAAGACTTTGGTATCGAAGGACGTGTTAAAGAAGTTCGGCCAGGACCTGTGGTCACAACATTTGAATTCGTCCCAGCACCTGGTATTAAGCTCTCAAAAATAGCGTCATTGTCTGATGATATTGCGATGGCAATGGAGGCTGTTCAAGTTCGTATTGTTGCCCCAATACCTGGCAAAGGTGCGGTTGGGATTGAAATTCCAAATGAGCGTCGTGAAACGGTGTTCTTAAAAGAGATCATGGCCGATAAGACATATCAATCTAAGTTGGATGATAAGTTATTAATGGCACTCGGCAAGGATATTGAAGGAAAGCCATACTACGCCAACCTGGCTGAAATGCCACATGCCCTAATTTCTGGGACAACAGGCTCCGGTAAATCTGTGAGTGTGAATGGGATGATTACATCGATCTTATATCGAGCGAAACCCGATGAGGTCAAGTTCATGATGATCGACCCCAAAATGCTCGAGCTTTCAATATATGAAGGGATTCCGCATCTACTCTTGCCACCGATCATTGATTCAAAGAAAGCAGCCAATGCCTTACAGTGGGCTGTTGCAGAGATGGAGCGTCGCTACTTGGCGATGAGTGAAATCGGTGTTCGAAGTATTGACGGATTCAATAAGGTCATCAAAAAAATTCGTGCTGGAAAAGACCCGGCGAAACGTAAAGCACCGATTGGTGCAGATGGAAAACCGTACGACAAACTCCCATTCATTGTGATTGTCATCGATGAGTATGCCGACCTCTTATCGATTGCAGGCAAAGAGGTTGAAGGATATGTGATGCGCCTCGCTCAAAAAGCGCGTGCTGCAGGTATCCATGTCATGCTTGCAACCCAGCGTCCTTCGGTCGACGTCATCACAGGTGTGATCAAAGCGAACTTCCCTGTTCGAATGGGTTTCCGCCTTGCATCAACACATGACTCGAAAACCATCATCAATCGACCAGGTGCAGAGAAGTTGCTTGGTAAAGGTGACATGCTCATCATGCCTGCTGGGACAAGTAACGTGACCCGTGTCCACGGTGCATTTATTTCAGAGCATGAAATTCATCGGGTTGTTGAGCACCTTAAAAAGCAGGGCACACCTAACTATAATATGGAAATCCTCAATCCACCTGTCCCTGAAGCATCTGAAGATGATGAAAAAGAGCAGGACGAAAAATGGGGCGCTGCAATTGATTTGATTCGACAACATCAAAAGTGTTCTACATCATGGCTGCAACGTCATCTTGGCATCGGTTATAATCGAGCGGCGCGTCTGGTAGATTCACTTGAAGCGGAAGGTATTGTTGGGCCCCAACAGAATGCGAAAGGTGACCGCGAGATCTTTGTTCGCTAATCACTTTATACTCAAAACCATCGGTCATTTTTCCGATAAAAAAACATGGATGGTCGAAGTGAAAAATCAATTATCGTTCGTCTTCTATTATGTAGGCAGAAAGGTCCTCACGGAAATGATGCCTCCTATATGTGTGTTCTAAAACGTCCTGGTTCGCCAGGCGTTTTTTTGGTGAAACCACAACATGTCGTGACGAAAATAGTGGAGATATGAAACCTCTCTATGAGGGAATAACCTTCAAGGAAATGACCTCCGATATGTGTGTTCAGAAGTGCCGGCCTTGGTCGGCGCTTCGTTTTGTGGGGGACTTGATTTATCCACTAAAAATCCGACCTGCTGGTCGGATTGATTTAAGATATTTTCGGGCTAAGTCTAATCAATATCGTAGCCATCAAAACGAAGGGGTTGGCCCTGCGCAATTGACTCGATAAAATTGTCAATCTGTACCTTAAGTTCTTCATTAGCCTCATAGCCTTGTTGTATTTGGTATGATTTATAGCCTGTGAATGCAGCAAGACTGAGTCCACAGAGACTAGCTAGACCTAAAGTACTGGAGAGAAATTGAGATGCTATCCCACTTGATTGGCCATTCAAAATTATATCATTCATGTTAAATGCAGCGGCGACAGTCCCTACACCGCCCATCAGTATCGAATTTGCTTGATATAGAGAATAGCGTCCTTGATTTTTAGATTTATAGTCATCGATATAATCTCCGAAAATCTGTCTCGCAAGATCTTCTGCACCACTAAGTTTGAGTGCGTCAAAATCTGTCTCACAACTAAGTTGATCAAGGGGGTTTTGGCAACCTTCACGTGATTGCCCCCGCCGGATTAAAGCGTTTCTCAAATTTTCATTGTATGCCGGAACAAAGCCATTTGTGTAGAAATCACACCATGAAACGTCATTGTTGGCGGCATAGGTATCATAGATTTGCTGAAGGGTTTCACCTTCTTGACTATCCAAAATAAGTCCGACATTTTGAGCGAGACCTATATAGTATTCAGGTGTATTGGCAAACGGAACGGTTGAGCCATAAAGGCTGAGTGATTGATTAGACATATATCCTCCTTCTATTGATTTGTCTTTTTCGTCAGGAGGTTTTGTCTCAAAAGAATAATCGTCACGGCGATTATTGGTTTTTGAGATGATGCAGCGTTATAAATACGTATGCAGTTGGGCAGATGGATATTTTGGTCAATAATTTTCATGTATTGGTGCCCATCACTATTTGCACTAAAACTTGAGGTGACGGCATCCGATTGTGTCAAACGTGCGCCGCTTGTTGAGCATCTTCAAGATCATCTTCAGGTATCGCAAGAAAAACTAGAGCGTTCAATCGTCATTTTCGAGGCCGAAGGACAGATACGGGTAAATTACGTGAGAGGCGTTCATCAAGATAAAACGTCATTTGAGGTCAAAGAAGATATTTGCGTGAATTTACCACGTTATGTCCGCATTTGGATTGAGCGAATCGAAGAGGATATCCAAGATTTTCATACCTTAGAGACCGCTCATGAAATTGAGCTGCCTCACGCAAAGGACGATCAAAATCATTCTCACGAAACAGCCGTGCTTCAGCGTCGAGCGAATGCCTCTGTTGCAGGCATAGATGATGATAATCGACCGAATACTCGTGAAGAGATCTTAACATCGAATCAAAATGGTGATTATATCTGCGGTGAGGATTGTATTTTAAAGCCAAGGCAGCTGGGTATTTTTATTGATGGACTGTACGATACCTCACTATCTTCACTGTCATATGGTATCGGATTGGATTATCGGCTGTTCAATCGAAGAACACATGCACATCGCTTTTCATACCTTGGTATTGGCGCAGGTTATCGACAATCTCAAAAAGTTTCTATTCAACCAGGTACAGCACTGGCACGCTATATTTATCTTCTAGGAGACTGGGGGCTGCAATATGTGTCGGCAAAATCTTCATTTCTTTTTGGCGTACGTCAGCGTTTAGGTGGACTGTCTGTTCAAGGCGAAGGTTTTACATTTAATCGAAACCCGCAGCTTATTCATCTTGAGACAGATGGTGTTTTAGGATTTGGTTTTGGGCGACACATCTTATTCGAGTGTGGCGTTACCGTGCCTTGGCACCGCTCGATATATCGGAGCTTGACGACCTCGCAGCGTGCAGCAGTGCTCACACCTTTTGTGAGACTACGCATCGGTTTGTGATTTTTAGCTCTTTCTTTTATGCGCAAATAATGAAAACCCATGACGAAATTTCCATTTTAAAAAAACTTCACATAAGATGAATGATATGGATTTGCCTGAGCGTCAATTAAATCTGGAGCATACCAGGACTGCTGAAGAGTTAATCGAAACACTCAAAAATGAGAATCCAATTAAGGGCAGTCCTGATGAAATTTTGATAGGTCTTTACGAAGACTATGCAGATGAGCTAGAGCGTTATGCAGTCCTTCGGTTGCGCTCGACTGAACACGCCGAAGACATCATGCATGAAACATTTCTAACGGCACATCAAAAATTACATGGTGGCGAACAAGTCGAAAACGGTCGTGCATGGCTTTATGCCATTTTAAAAAATAAAATGATGAATCATGTTTCCAAGAAAACCCGGCAAAAAACAGATGCTGATGATGAAATGCAACGCTTTGTTGACGTTGACGCTGTGCACGATCAAAAAAGCAACCAACGAATGATGCTCCGCACGATTCTGGAAGAGCTTGAAGATATTTTTTCGGAGGTATTAATTCTGCATGATATTCAAGGGCTGACTTCAAAAGAAATTGCAGCAGCGCTCAATATTTCCATCAATACTGTGAGTAGCCGTATTCGACTCGGCCGCAAAAAATTCAAAATGCGGTATCAAGAATTGCAAATGGAAGGATTAAATGAATAAGAGAAATGATGATATTGATTTAACGGTGAAAACACCGATGGAAGATCTATTCGTAGAAGAGCTGCCTAGCATTCTGCATATGACGGATTTGTCACCATCGGAAGTATATACAGACCAAAAGCGGATCGACACCGAGCGCTTCGCAAAACGGCTAGCCCAATCAACCGGAATTGCGGCATTGATGTCCTCAACTCTATTTAATGGGAGCGCAGGGTCTGGTGCAGCAGCAGCAACAAGCGTTGGGTCGACAGGTGGTGCAACGGGTTTTGGCTCAGCACTTGCCACGAAATTGGGGATCGCCGGTGTGGCATCATTTATTGCAGGGACAGCGATCACATTTGGTTTCATGTCTTCCAGGATGGAAGCACAAGAGCAAAAACAAGCTGATATGCAAGCGGCCTACGAAACACTCGAAATGCAATATAAAGATATGCAAGCGACGCTCAATGCATTGCAGAAAAATTCAGAAGGTGAAGTACTCAAACCTGAAGCAGCTGCTTTCGTCACCTCTGATAAATCAAGTGTGAAGCAGCGACGTCGCGGGTCAAGTAAATCAATTCCAGCTTTGAAATCGGCGCATCTCACAAAAACACAAATTGATCTCAGTGCTGAAGCAGAACTCGCAACATTTGAACGTGGTGTGAACCTTTATAGAAGTCATAAATATGACAAAGCACAAACACTGTTCGAAGACTATTTGTCTCGCTTTTCAAAAGGGCAATTGCGCGCTGATGCCGAACTTTATCTTTTTGAAATTTCGCTGCGCCGGCACTATGTTAAAGATGCTGTTTTTTATGGTCGCCGCGTTGTTGAATCAGGCCGACACCAATCCCGGCGACATGATATTGCGGTGAATTATCTCAAGGCGGCGTCAGAAATTGGCGCCTGTGAAGAAGCTCTTTCTGTGATAAAGAGACAAGGTATTTCATTGACGAAGAAAGAGCGTCGTTTATGCGGGGCTGAATAGTGCGTGCTCGCCAACTTCTTGTTTATCTATTATTTGGACTTTTTTCCCTTAATTGTGAGCGTGACATTTGGGTTGAGGGCGAGTCTGCAGATGGTGATGGTGGCATTGTTGATGGTGGGTCACCTGCGACAGATGATGAGCCACAAGAATGTGATGATGATGATTGCAGCACGTCATGTACAGGTGAACTATGTGTGACGTCAGGTTCAAATATTTTTTCACCGGGTCAATCTACATTATCCCGTTTGAGTTTTGGTCGTGTTATGTCTGCAACAGAAACACGTGTTGCTATCGCTGCCCCAACATTAGAAGATTGTTTATTCGTTCGAGGTGAAGATTATCCTGTCTGCCAACAGTCAGGAGAAGTGTATGTACTGAATAAAACGGATATTGGTTGGCAGTTAGAGCAGATCATTCGTCCACAGGATGCCGAGGGCAATGAGCTGGTTGAAGCTGGTTTGATGTTTGGAGAAACGCTTGCATTATCAGATAATATTTTGGTTGTCGGAGCGATAGGAGATTCCAGTTGCGCTAATGATATCTCGAATCGAGATGCAGGCTGTGAAAATATCGGCGCTATATTCATCTACGAACGTCAAGGAATAGAATGGCGCCAAACAGGCTATATTAAGCCAGATGGCCTGCCCGAGAATATACGATTTGGTTCAAGTGTTGCTGTGAATGATGACACCATCTTTGTTGGTGTGCCGAGAGATGATAATTGTCAGTCGACGCGTGCAAATACAGATACCAATTGTCCAGATGCCGGAAGTGTATACTTGTTTCGTAAAATATCAGACCAATGGCAAGTCGATGGCTATTTGAAATCTGACCGAATTCACGAAGGCTCGGCTTTTGGATTTTCACTCGCTGTTGATGGCGAATGGCTCGCTGTTGGGGCGCCACAAGATACAAATTGCCTGAGTGGGATTAATCCTGTTGGAGAAGACCGGTGGGATTGTATACAGTCAGGTGCTGTAGAGGTATTTTTTTTGGAGAATAATACTTGGTCACAACATACCTATATTAAAACAAATATTGCAGGACAGGCTGGTTTATTTGGACAACAAGTAGGACTTGATGGTGAGAAATTATTGGTGAGTGCACATCGTGATAATAGTTGTGATGAAAATATTATTCAAGAAATGAAAGAGAGTGATGATCGTTCATGTACCGCTTCAGGAGCAGTTTATGCATTCGAACGGTCAAGTGAAGCTTGGCGACAACGCGCTTATATTAAACCACCGAACGTCGATAGTTCTGCACGGTATGGGCTATCGATCGGACTTGGTCGTGATTTCTTTGTCGTTGCGGCTCCAAGAGAAGAACGATGTGCTAGTGACATGCCAGATGATTGTCGAGAGCGTGGTCAAGTCTATCTTTATGAGTGGGATGACGAGATTCGGTTTGATAAAGAATTGCTGCTTCGTCAGCACTTGAACAACGATCTCTTTGGTCAATCGCTTGCCCTATCAGCAGATTTGGTTTGGGTGGGTTATCAGGCGTATGATGAATGCGCTCAGCGGTCGATACCCGAGTTTCGCGACCGGTGTCAGAGTGACTACTATATACAACTACTTGAAATTTAGTGAGTTTCTATTTGTGCAAGTGCATCATCGACATCGGATTCGATTTCTGTGTCAGCCGCAGTTGCGACGATGATGGCTTTTCGCTCTTGATAAAATTCTTCTTTTTGATGTCGTTTAAGTAGAGCCGCTAAATGGAGATCTTCATTGATAGGCACATTCACACCTCTCATATCGTCGATGACCTCTTCGAGCATATCGTCTCGCCCGAGATTGAGTAATGCTTCAACAAGCCCTATCCCGAAATTGGTATCGCCGGGTAAGATCTTATAAGCATCGACAAAATATCGTAAAGCAACGTCGTTTAAACCATTACGATTGGCCTCAAGTTGGGCAGATACATGTAAGTAAATTTTGAGAGCGGAGTCCTCGAGATCGTCTGGTTTGATTTTTTCAAGTAACTCTTCGGTCAACTTAAAATCACGTGCCAAGACGGAACGCTGTAACAAAAAGATCGGTATGCTTTGATCTCCAGGTAATCGCATGCGCATTTCTTCAATATAGGCCTCAGCCAAATCGAGCGCATTCAGCTCTAACGCAATCGTAATGCGTCGAATATGCGCATTCCGATGCTCTGGAAAACGTTCGATATAATCTGACAACTTATTAATGGCCTCAACAGGTTGTTGCCCTTGTACCATGAGCTCCGTAAATGCATAAACAGGCTGGAAGTCATGTGGCGCAATCGTGCTCGCCATTTCAAATAATGTGCCAGCACGGGCAATATCATTGACCTCAAATGCCAAGCGACCAAGCCAAAGACGTGAATGAACATGGTTTAAATCAGATTGGGCAATCTGAGTGAACGCGTCGATCGCAATATGACGTTTTTGATGTAAAAGGGCTTCGTGAGCTCTAAACAAAAGTTGCTCAAATGAATCCGGTTCTGCAAATGCATCGAATTCCTTTAAGGCTTTCGATGTCGCTAATAAATCACCCGATTGCATCGCCTCGATTGTTTGTTGAAAAGCGATATGTAAAGCGTCTTCAGAAAGATCACCATTGATGGCTTGGGCATCAAGCCATATCGGATTATATCCCATCCATCTTAAATATTTCGCAGCTGAAATTTGTTCAGATAAGCTGAGTCGATTCCAGGCGCTTGGGTTTGTTGCTTCGTCGATCCAAAGTGCGTCAGCCCGATCGATCGAAGCCAGTGCTTTTTGAAATTCTTCAGAACCAACATGTGAACGTTCTGGGTAAATATCTTCAGGGTCGATCACGACAATGGAATCATCTTTGAGCAGTCGCATGTATGTAAAGTCAACATGGGGGCGCCCAACTGTCACATCGCAGCTTAACTTAATTGTGTCAGGTCCTCGCGAGGCCGACTCGGTGAATTGTACATCCACAAATTCCATTTAACATCATTAACATAAGTCGCCAAAGAAATGATAGCTGTAGAAGTATTTATATTCACTAAATGGCAGGTCATTTAGTGATGATGGCCTGACTTTGGCTCTTTAAACTTGGTATCCAAGATATACGTCGTGAGTTCATAGAATCCATCAACCTCGGTTTGTTGTGTGATGTATTTAGGCAATGCGTTTATCTGCTTTAACTGGTCTTCAACCCGAGTGACTTGGGCAACACCAATGGAGTAAGGGCAGGCTTGGAACATCGGTGCATCATTCAAAGAATCACCAATATATAGATAGGCTGAATATGCTGCTTCAGCAGTATCAAAACCAAACGCAGGATAGAGCCGCTCAATCATTTTTTTAAACATAAATTGCTTATGAAATGAGCCGACCCACATATTGATATGGACATTACTCCGACTTGCTGAAATGCCATGTTTTTGGGCCACTTCTATGATGTCGTCTGCTCGCTCGAGTTGAGGTGCGTTGAGCGTATTTAATTGAAAAGCGCGGTCATATTTTCGTCCAGTTTGATCTTCTGCATCTTCCAAATCACTAAATTGACCTTTGAGTTCTTTGATTGTGTTTTCGAGTCGCGCTTCCGCTGCCTGGCGCCGAGAGCTTTCATCTTCGAAATAGATCGTACCTTCAGTAGATTGATGTTCATCGAGCTGCTTGAGACGGTACATACAGACCGAGCCGCCCTCTGCAATCGCGGCATCTAATCCGAAAAAATCGACCAAGATACGGCCAAACGCAAGTGATCTGCCAGTGACTGCGACCAATTGAACGCCCGCTTGTTGAAGTTGTTGGCATGTACGAATAAAATTCGCGTCAAATTGATGATCCCGAGTGACCGTACCATCGACATCAAAGGCGAGGAGGCGGCAGTTTTCAAAAACGGACTTCGGAATATCCGAAATGGGTTGATACATGGGTCACTCCATATTGTTGTTGTTGATTTGTATCGCCAGCTGCGAGGCTGTCGATGAGTAAGTTGGTAAAACGTTGCCTGATATAAAAACCACAGGTTTTAATTGCGTGCTGCTCTCCGGCTTGAGCGAGCAGCATGGTGTCATGCTGATTTCGACCTTTGGGACGCACCTGAATAATCTGACCGCGTCGTGCATCGAGTCCATCGCGAAATCCTGAGGCAATTAAATCGGTGGCATCTGTCCAATCAGCCCGGAAAACAGGATCGATAGCGGGTGTCGGTGACCAGAGAAAAGATAAGCCAACCGTTCGCTCTGCAAATGGCGCGACTTTGGCACCATCGATACATACAAACAAAATCTGTCGTGTTTTTGCATATAGACGACTCTGCTCATATTGAGCCTGCGCTAATTGATCAAGTTGACAGCGACAAACATATGTTGACTCCGCCACACGACCACGTTCGTCGAGTGGTAGTGTTTTAATTTCAATACCAAGATGCATCAGGTCAGGGCCATCATGGTTCCGTGCATCTGCACCGAGTACACGCTCGATGAGCTCTCCGGCACCACCTTTGTGTCTTTTGGCGAAAACATCTTGCGTATAACCGTGCTGCTGGCAAAGCGTACCAAACGTTTGACCCATCATATGTGCTGCACGCTGCATCAATTCATCGACACTTTCTGGTGGCGGCTTGGACGCAATGTTCAACTGGACTGAGCGCATAGATAAGACTTAACATAAGTCAGCGGTAAACAACACAGTGCCACTCGGGATCGACTAATAATACGCTACGAATTTTAACTCTTGTGACGAATAAAACCGGCTCATGAAACCTATGAGTGGGAATCAACCCGAGGAGAATATATGAGAACAATGAATATATGTAGGCTATGCCTATTTCTATGTGGAGTTGCATGCTTTATGGCATGTGATTCTGAGGAATCAGCGACTTCTGATGATAATGAAACAACAGAAAACGATGATGATTCTTCATCCAACTCAGGAACCGATGATAATGATAACGTTGATAACACAGATAATGGTTCTGACAGCGAATCGACTCAAAACGGCTCGAGTGAAGATGAAGGCGATGACCAAAATAATAGTACCGATGATACTGGCGAGCCTTGTCGTTCATCAGATGATTGCGAGGCCTCACTGTGTTTATTTGATGACCTAGATGAATCAGTTGTTGGTTACTGTACTAAACCTTGTGACTCATTTTCAGATTGCCCAACTTTTTGGGATTGTGAAGAGGTTAGTAACGGTTCTGGAGAATATTGCATTGATAATGCATAATATTGACAGCTCACAGATTCTAGTTTGATTGATGAGTGGGGTTGATGGACAGAATCGTCTATCAACCCCTTGTGTTTTTGACTCAATGCAGTCAATACAGGCATATGTCTGATAAGTCCGTCTCGCCATTTGTCCGCTTGATCGAAGCGCTCGGGCAGCCCGTGCTATCATTCATCGAAGGACTTGGTGAGTACATCTTGTTTTTGCGCCAAGTCTTCTATTGGACGTTCAAAGGCCCATTCCGTTTTCGCCTGTTACTAAATCAACTTGCAGACATTGGTTATGGTGCTCTGTTTATTGTGGTCTTAACAGGTCTATTTACCGGGCTCGTTATTGGCCTACAAAGCTTGGTCGCTTTTGCGCGTTTTAGCGCTGAATCATTGGTTGGTCCGGCGACACTGATCGCTTTGGCCCGTGAACTTGGCCCTGTTTTTACTGGCCTGATGGTGTCGGGGCGCTCTGGCTCAGGCATGGCGACCGAACTTGGTACCATGCGCGTGACAGAACAAATTGATGCACTTGATTCACTTGCCGTGAATCCAATTCAATATTTGGTTGTCCCAAGAACGATTGCGTCAATGGTGATGATGCCTGTCTTGGTGTCGATTTTTACGGGAATGGGTTTTCTCGGTGCATATTTTATCGTTGTGATTCGTAGCGGAACAGACCCTGGTATTTTCTTTGAACAATCATTTGGCATGACAGACCCGCCTGATTTCATCGAGGGGTATATCAAAGCTGTGTTTTTCGGTTTCTTGATTTCAACATTTAGTTGTTTCAGAGGCTTTTTTGCCCGCGGTGGCGCGCGTGGTGTGGGGCAAGCCGCAACAGATGCTGTTGTTTTTTCATCGGTTGCTGTGTTCATTGCATCGTATTTTATTACTGAACTTCTACAACCATTCCTCCACAGTAATGGTTTCAACGCTTTGCCGGGTTAATGATGTCCATGTTTGAAGAACAGCTACATTCTATGGTGCCCCAGATGTCAGAAGAAGGGCCTTCTAAAGAAGGTGCTTCGACCAATGACTATATGATCGAAGTCGACAACATCAAAAAAACGTTTGGCAATGGACCACAAATCCTAAAGGGTATGTCCGTCAATGTTCAACGTGGTGAGACGTTGGTTGTGCTTGGCGGTTCAGGAATGGGTAAATCCGTATTGATGAAACACATCATCGGTTTGCTCAAACCTGATGAGGGCTCAATTAAAGTTGATGGTGAAGAAATTACCACAATGGGACCAACCGAGCTGAAGCGTGTTCGTGCGAAGTTCGGTATGGTTTTTCAAAATGCAGCACTCTTCGACTCGATGAGTAATTACGATAACGTCGCATTTCCACTTCGTGAACACCGCAAAGACATGTCGGAAGCAGATATCGATAAAAAAGTGCGCTCACTCTTTGATATGTTTACACTTGATGCCGATATTCATGGGCGTCAGTTTCCATCAGAACTTTCAGGTGGTCAACGTAAACGTGTTGGTTTGGCCCGTGCCGTCGCCCTTGATCCGCAAATCGTTCTTTATGATGAACCGACCACAGGTCTAGACCCGATTACCACCGATCAAGTCGATCAAATGATTCTCGATGCCCAAAAGGCCCTCAAAGTGACATCGATCGTCATTAGTCATGATATCGCCTCGGCATTTAATATCGCTGACAATATTATTTTCGTTTACTATGGCGAAATCATTGCACGCGGTACCAAAGAAGACATGTTGAAATGCGAGCACCCGTTCGTGCAAGAGTATTTCAAGACTTGGATTGATAAAAATAAGTAGGATTTATGAAAAAGATATTATTATTATTAGCTTTAGTGCTAACCGCGTTTAATTTGTCATCGATTGTTATTCCCCAAAGACCGTTTGATTTCATCTCAACAACAATACCAAATGAAAGCACGAAAAATGTACCGACCGATACATTGGTATTTTTTCAGGGGGGTCGATGTGAAACCTGTCGCCTATTTAATTTACGAGAGCCAATTGAAGATTCTGTTCAAATCGCTGCAACAAAAGGCAATTTTGATGGACTTGGATACTTGCAACCGGACGTGCCTTTAGAAGTAGGAGAAACATATTTTGTTGTTTCTGGGAACAAATCTTTAACAGATGAAGATATAAGTTTTTTCATCATTGGACGATTTGAAGTGAAAGTAGATAACTTGCCAGAAGAGAGCCCACCGAATTTTACTTATGAAGAATTTCTCCCTTCTAAAAACCCAGAAGGAACTTTGGGATGTTTGGCTGCCAATAAAATACCAGCTAAAGTTCGTTACACAACGACGACCGAACGTGAGTCATTTCAACTATATTTTGCATATGAGCCTCAGGCAGAACCAATTGAACATATTGACGAGCTCTCAGCTTCATTAACTGAAACAGCAGCCTACCCAAACACTGATAGTGTAAGTGAAGTTAGTTTAACAATTAGTGACCCAGGAGATGACCTTGATGTTCAGTTTGCAGCGATTCGTTTAAATGGTGAAATCCTAAATCAAGCTGATGTTGAGACGGTCGTATTTGAAGATCCAGAAGGTGGATGTGCGACTTCAGATGTATCGGCTGACTGGTTCATACTGTCTATTTCAATGTTGCTGTACGCCCGTCGAAATCGGCGTCAATAAAAGTAATGAATATGCTGTTAAAGCGAAAGTTTTCTTCGTGAGCTTTGTGTCTTGTTCTTCTTCTCTCGCATGGCTTGCTCCTTTAGTCGCTGAAAGTATTGCTGTAGAAGCGGAACATCTTCAAGGTCAGTTATTTTAAGAATTTGAGGACGCAGATATATTTCAATCCAATTTTCTCCAACCAATATATTTGAAAGAGTATCTAAATCTTGAAAACGTAGTCTTCGTTTTCGGAAAATACAAATTTGGTTTCCTGTTAAGGCGAAATAGCTTGTCCGCCAAAGCGCATTTTTAATTGATTGTGTCAGTACAAAACCAGCGATAATTGTCGGTATAAGAAAGAGCCAGAAAAAATATGAAAGGAGATATTCACTCAATGTATAAGGTGTTGATACACCATTAATGTTGAGCGTCGTCAATTCTTGATTGAGAAAAGGCCACATGGTTACAATTTGCATACTTAAAGTGATGAACAGCACATAAGCAGAAACAAATGCAGTCGGCGTTTTAAAAATAGGATTGCGGATACTCGCGATAAATACCTGTTGCGCATCAATTTGTTCAGCTTGTTGTCGCACAAAAAGTGGAAGTTCTGGCATCTCCAAACTTGGGAGTGGCAACATAATTGGGTCTTCATCATGAGAGATAGACTTCATTTCAAAATATTATCAAAAGTCAGACACAAAAGAAAAACTCAGTGCGCTTGTCACGTCACTGAGTTTGTATGCTAGTCGAGCATTGGATTTCCAGTATCCCCCCTGAGATTTCCCCCGCTATACTATAGAAGACGACAAATGACCGATGTTTCACTTAGATGGGGCAAAAAAAATGCCTAAAAAATAAATAAGTCAATAAAAACAGCATGTTAGAATCGAGAAAAAGATTCTATTTATTCACAATGACAATCATACTCGTTTTCAAGATCGATAACAGTAACCAATTTTCGCTTATCAGCGCAGTTGGCGACCACTGTTCGAATGAGTTGTTGATCTTGAGAGCTGCGAAACTCCTTCACAATCGTTGGGCAAGGCCGCGCATTCGCATTCGATTTACTTTTGTTTTCCTGGCCAAAGGCCAATACTTCGTTGACTTCGGATTGGTCGATATGGCGACAGTCCATTCGACACGCCGCATGCTTGGTGATGATCATTTTGGCTTTATTTGTCGAATTGGTCGCATTCTGCTTTTTTTCTAAAAAGCCGCGACCATATGTGAGCAATGTATAAATGATAAATACGGTAGTTGCCGCGATTGTTTGTTTTTTATTGAATGGACGCGCCATAAACTACCCTTGGCGCACAGAAACATCTTCACGAAGCGGAATTTCTTTGCTTTTGCCTTTCTTATATTTGGCTGTCACGATCGTTCGAATACCACCACGAACCAAGAAATCAGCTTTAATCGTCATTTTTCGGGGCCCAATTGCCGCGACCAAATCTTCTAAAATGGTATTTGTGACCTTCTCATGAAAGGCGCCTTCATTTCGATAAGACCACAAATACAGTTTAAGGCTCTTTGTCTCGACGCAGTATTGATCTGGAATATATTTGATATATAAATGCGCGAAATCAGGCTGCCCAGTCAGCGGGCAGTGACACGTGAATTCTGGGCACTCGAAATAGATTTCGTAGTCCCGCTCAGGGCTCGGGTTATCAAAACGTTGAATATCTTTGCTTGGTTGAGATCCCATATAAACTCCTGATTTTTCATATGTGTTACGATGACAATATTCAAGGGGCATCGTTGTCATATTGCTGATATCTTCTATAATTGCCCCTTGTCAGCCAAGCTTAAGCGACTAAACTTCGTGTAACTCGAAATAGGATTTTAAATGCACCAAATGAGTGATCCTGCCCAAGGACAAAATAACACCCGCTTTGGACTCACCGTGATGATGGCGGCGATATTTATGATGTTTTATCAAACGATGTTTATGCCACCGGCAGATCCATCTGTTGATAATGAAAATCAAGTGGCATCAACAGAGGCAGTTGCTAAAAATAATAATACGCAAGGAACTGTTGCGAATTCGACGAATGCAAACGTCGCGAACGGGAACATCGAAGAACAACAGGCAACTGAGGACAACACACCTGAATCAACAAAATCAATACAAATACCCGTTTCTGAGACGCGTGATGATGCAGCTGTTCGAGGAGGCTATATTGCGACAATCTCGAACAAGGGTGCATACATTAAAGACTTTGTCTTGGATGGCTACGATGCACCAGAAGGTTCTCGCGTCGATGCGGATGGAAAAATTACATTGGGATTATCCGATCAAGGTGGTGCCGAAGTTGGTTTGATGTCACTTTCAACACGTGGTGAAAGTGATTTTACACTTCGCCCAAATGCGACATATCAACTGGTCAAAAATGACGTTGCACCAGATGGGGAACAGACAATCATTTATGAACATGTGACCAATGAACAGGTCGTTATTCGTCGTGCGTATACATTTCACCCGGGCGAGTTTACACTCGCCCACGACATCACGATCGAAAATCGAGGCGTTCGTTCAACAAATGTCGCCCTTGATATTGGTCTAGCCGGCGCCGGTATCGAGAGTGGCGGTGGCATGTTTGCAGCGAGTTCAGCACAGTTTCAATCTGTTTGTAAAAATGAAGAAGAGCGTGCGCATTATACCCGTAACGATCTCGAAGAAGAACATGGCCAGCTTGATGGACATATCAAATACAGCGCAATTTCATGGCACTATTTTATCGCAGCGCTTGTGCCAAATGCGGGTGATGTGGAGTCATGTTATGTTCCCGGTTCCCTTGGTGAGCAAAAAGAAGATGACCCGGGTGTTCTGCATAATCGCTTGCAATACAAAAAGTTTGCCTTAAGTCCTGGCGCCAATAAGACGCTGTCGTCAAAAGCGTTCCTAGGGCCGAAACAGTTGGAGCTATTAGAAGCGGTCGATGTTGGTTTAGAAGAGAATCTTGAATTCGGATTCTTTGAGTTTATTTCGAAACCGATTCTCTGGGTGCTTGTTTGGCTCTATGGCTTGTTGGGTAACTTTGGTTGGGCGATTATTGTGCTGACTGTCCTCATCAAAGTGGTGACATTCCCGCTGACACAGAAATCTTATGTTTCGATGCAGCAGATGAAAGTTGTTGGTCCGGCGTTGAAAGAACTGCAAAAGAAGTATGCACACGATCGTGCGATGCTTGGTCAAAAACAAATGGAACTTTACAAAGAGAAGGGTATCAACCCGCTTGCTGGCTGTTTGCCGATGCTTCTACAGATGCCGATTTGGTTCGCGCTGTTTAGAACATTGTGGAACTCAGTTGAGCTTTATCAACAACCTTTTGTTTCATGGATCACTGATCTAAGCCAACCTGATATGTTGCCGTTGCTCGGTCTACCACTCTTACCATTCATTGTTGGTGCATTGATGTTTGCACAAACAGCTTTTCAACCAACACCACAAGATCAACCACAAATGAAATACATTATGATGGGGATGCCGGTTTTTATGGTTGTCTTATACTTTTCGATGCCGTCTGGTTTGGCGATATATTCGATTACCAATTCGGCGCTGACGATGATTCAGCAAGCTTATATTAAGCGTCAATATGGTGATGGCCAGTCGGCGGCGACATAACGCCGTCTTGAGTCGAGGAAAATATGCGAAGAAGAAGAAAAAAACGCGTCTACTCCGGTGAGCCAAATGGGATTCAGCCGGGCGATGGCATTGGCAATCGCGTTCTCAAGTCTCGACTGAAAGAGGCACCAGATGGTTTAGGCAACGAAAAGAAAAGTATTGAAGAAGAGCAGACCGTCGTCGATAATTTTGGTAATAGAATCGAAGTCAACCCCACACATGATTTGAGTGGCCTATTACCAGGTGCCAACAATACCAAAAATAATAAAAGACGTCGTGTCAGTAATCAACCTTATCAACGTCTTGGACGTTATGTTGTTGGTGGGGTTAACCCGTTGGTATCAAGTGATGCAAACCGTGCGCGTGTTGCACAAAATGCAGGCGAAGAACAACGACAGCTCGATCGGTTACTGAGTCCCAAAACCCATAATGGATCAGGCGAGGATATTCGCTTACCTAAATTCTTCGACTTTGTTCAAGACGATCGATATAAATATCAATTAGCTTCTTCGATAGACGAAAAGTCGACGCGTGCCAAAGAAGCATTGCAGCAGATCTTAAAACTTGGATTTCGGCAGGCTGATATAATGGCGCATGTCTTTGAGCATGCGCGCCATCCGCGACTGGTTCTGACGATCGATGAGCAAGGTGCCATCAAGGCCGGTGAGAGCAGTGTGCTTGCAGACCATGCGGCGCAGCCGGTTTTTGCGCTTGGCAATGTTGCTTTATCGAGTTTGAATTATGTGCTGAATCGAATTGTGAACCCACACCCGAAAGACCGTATTCGACTTGTTGTCCTACCTAAATCAGATTTTGATCTGTACTCGGACGCATTGAAGAAACATCTTGAAATGTTACAACAGCAAGAAGAAATATCGAGTCATACACCCAAACCCAATGCGGTTGTTGAATCTGATATTGATACTGAGAAGCTTGAGAATAAGGGAGATATTTCTTCCCAAAAGGCGGTTGTACTTGAAGGCAAAGCTGTGCCTGCCGATGAAAAGCCCGATGTCGAAGAGCAGCTGATAGAACAAGCCGCTCATTCTGCCGAAACAATAGAGTCAAAAAAGCCTGCGAAGAAGGCTGCGAAAAAATCGACGAAAAAGGCAACCAAAAAGGCAGCCGAAAAGACAACAAAAAAGAAAGTGGCCAAAAAAACACCTGCAAAAAAATCGACGGCGAAAAAGAAGACCACCAAAAAAACAACAATAAAAAAGACGACCAAGAAAGTGACCAAAAAGGTTGTTAAAAAGGCGACAACAAAAAAGAAGACTGTTAAAAAAACGGGCCACGGAAAAAAAGACGCATGAGTCGCCAATCGCAATATGAAATCGCGATGACCAAATGGGAGGCTGCGCTTGAAGCGGCGCAGGCACGAGATTTTGGTCGTGCAGTTCAATGTGTTTCGGAAGCATATCCCATTTTTCAGTCCATCAATCATCCTTTGGTGTTTGATGCCCATCAAAATTGGGTCAAATGGTATGCGTTGTTTCAACAGGTGAAAGAGACGATTCCGCCGACAGCGGCTCAGAATATTTTTTCAAAAGATAAAGCTGTTGTTGAAGCCCATTTTGAAGAGAAGGCATCGTCGACTGAAACTGAGGCGCCGAGTCCGTTGGCAATACTTCATGCCTTGAGTGAGCGAATAGAAGATCGTCGGCGCGATCGTTTTAGGGCGTAGAATGCAGCGTTCAAAAGTATTAGCCGATATCGAGCGTGCGATATCGCTTCGGCTTAAATGGTTTTCAGAAGGTGTTGATGACGTCTGTCATCATAGTCATCGTCTATTCGATCGATCTGGTGATGGTTGTGCTGACCTCGTCATCGATCGTTACGGCGACTATATTCGCGTAGAGTATTACGATCCGAATCTTGCAGGAATGAATTCGGATATCTGTCAGCTCATTTCTCACCGGGTCAATCCACAAGGGATTGTTTCGATTCTTCGCCAGAAAAAAGGGCGCATTAAAGTTATTCATGACACGGTCCATGAAGTAGAAGTACAGATTCGTGAGCGAAATCGGCGCGTCAACGTTCGCCTAGGTGACGCAGGGGCTGGTGGTGTCGGCATCTTTTTCGATCAACGCTTAACAAGAGATCGCATCGAATACCTCGCACCAGGGCAAAAAGTACTCAACCTTTTTGCGCATGCTGGTGCTACAGGTGTGGCGGCGATATGTGGTGGTGCAGCACATATCGATCATGTTGACGCAGCACGGAAAACAGCAACATGGGCTGCACATAACTATGCGCTCAATGGGGGCGATCCGAAAGCACATCGATTCATTATCGACGATGCATTCAAATTTTTAAAGCGACTGATCCGACAAGAACGTCGTTATGATATTATCTTTTGTGATCCGCCAGTCTTTTCTCGTGGTGCGTCTCAAGCGCGTGGAGACAATATGCAGGCCAGCACGCAGCTTTTGACCTTAGCCGAAGCCTGTGCACAGCTTCTATCACCAGGCGGCTTTTTGTGTTTTGCATGTAATAGTCGACGTCTAAACCATACGAGTTTATTCGATACAGTTGAACATGCTTTTCATAAATATCAGATTCAATTCGACATCGTAAAGATGCCACTTGGCCGAGATTTCATGTCGCAAAATGACGAACAGATTGTTTCGACCAAAGGCATTTGGCTGACGCGGCGATAACTGTTAAAAGAAGCTATGAAAAGTATTCAAATCAATGGCTTCACCCAAAAAAATGAAGCATTTATTATTCAACCAAAAAGGTTGAGAACACATGGAATCGTTGTCGGTATGACAGGCAGCGGTAAAACAGGCTTCTCTGTCACACTGTTGGAGTCTTTGATTGCGCAAGATATTCCTATTATTGCCATCGATCCAAAAGGCGATCTGACAAACCTTGCACTGGTTTTTGAAGAAATGAATGCAGCCAATTTTAGCGCATGGACGCCAGAAGGTGAAGATGCCACCGATGTTGCACAGCGCTGGCGAACAGGTGTTGAAGAAATCGGCATTTCTGAGACTGATGTGTCGGCATTACGGCAAAAAATGAATGTGCAACTCTTTACCCCAGGACGAACAACGGCAACGCCGATCAATCTTCTTGCTGCGCCAGAGATGAAAGGCAGCGTGACAGCTGAAACGAAGACAGACTTAATACGCTCTTATGTCTCCGGGCTATTCACGCTGCTCGATCGTGATATTGATCCGATTAATGACCCTGAGCATATATTGCTATGCTCCATTCTCGAACATCTCTCAATTGATGAGCTCAATTTCTCTGTTGAGTCTTTGATTCCTGCAGTGATGAATCCACCATTTGAGAAGATTGGATTTTTTCCCGTTGAAACTGTATGTCCAGAAAAGAAAAGAATGGCGCTTGCGATGGCGTTGAATAACCTACTCGCTGCACCAACTTTTGAGGCTTGGCGAACTGGACCAGCATTATCGATTGACAAGCTCATGGATCGGTCAGACGGACGTGTTCCTGTATCAATCTTTACGCTGGCACACTTGAGTGAATCGGAACGCCATTTTTTCTTGTCAATTTTATTGTCACAGATACTGGCGTATACCCGGACACAAAAAGGCTCAGAAGATTTAGAGGGTTTGCTGTTCTTTGATGAAGTCGCCGGTTTCTTACCACCTGCACCTAAAAATCCAGTCACCAAAGACCCGATTCTCACGTTAATGAAACAGAGTCGGGCTGTTGGATTTGGAGTGGTTCTCGCGACGCAGAATCCAATCGATCTCGACTACAAGGCAATTTCAAATGCGGGCTTATGGTGTGTTGGTCGCCTGCAAACGAAGCAAGATCGAAGCCGCTTGCTCGACGGAATGGGGCGACCAGATCTGGATGAGACAATACAAGCTTTGGCGCCTCGAGAATTTTTAGTTCAACACCCAAAGTTTGATGGGCCCGAAGTGATTTCGAGTCGACATGCGATCGCATATTTGCGAGGACCGATCACTGAACAAGAGTTTCCTAAACTGGCTGAACAGAAACTGGTATCAGACTTTAATATCAATGTAGAGACGCCGATTGGGCAACGTAAAGCGGCTGACAAAGAACCTCAAAATGAAGCCGTGTCGAACGCAAAAGCCAGGGGACAGTCAGTTAAACCGATCGCACCGATCGATGATATATACCTATCACAGTATAAAGTTTATCACCCAACCAGCCACGAATATTTTGGCGTTGCGCCAACAAATCCTGCGTCTAAACGAATATACAAACCGGCCCTGCTCGCTGAAATGGCGTGTCGATTTGATGATACACGTGGTGACTATGTCGTGAATGAGACGCATTCTTATATCATGTATCCACTTGAAGAAGATCGTTGGAAACGTTTTGAAGTGAATACTGAAGAAACACTTCGAGAGGCAGAGTATGACTGGGCATATGAAGATCTGCCGGCGTCTCTTGATGAGCAAAAAGAAGTCGCAAAAGCAGGAAAAGCCCTTAAGGCACAGCTCTATGCTGAAGCTTCAAAAACACAATTTATTCACAAAAAAATGAAGCTTCGTAGTCTTGGAGATGAAACCAAAGAAGTATTTACAGAACGTGTGATGAATGCATATGAGGCGTGTCATCTTGACAAGCTGACACAGCTTAAAGAACGATTTTCAGTCAAACATAAAAAGCTAAAAGACCGATTAGATGTGGCTGTTGATAAAGTCGAAACATATGAGGCAGACTTAGAAGATCGTAAATCGGAACGTCTGATGAATGTCGGTGAGACAATTTTAGGTGTTTTTATGGGGCGACGTCGTTCTATTTCAGGTTCAATGCGTTCCCATAATCGAGTTGGTAAAGCCGAGCAACGTATTGAACAAGCTGAAGATAAAAGAGATGCAATTACTGAGGATATCAAAGCGCTTGAACTGGAGCTGAGTACGGCGATTGAAGATCTTGAGTTTGAGATGTTGGAAGAAGCGAAAGCAATTGAGGAGAAAGAGATTCGGCTCGAGAAATCAGATATTGAATTGAAGTCACTTCGGTTATTGTGGGTACCCGTTTCAGAATGAAAGCCTATGAACGTCTTCGCGTGATTGGCCAGACTGAGCAAGACTGGGAGATCAGTTTCGGTGGCGATGACAAAGAGCCTGTGCACTTATATCTTACAACACGGGAACCCGAATCATCGGCGGTAGCACTCTTCTTTGAACAGGGCGGGCGCTATTTCGTTTGGTTGGACGACGATGAGGGGCAGTATAGACTATACTTAAAATCACGTTCGAAAGTGTTAGTCCATATCGATGTGACAGCAATCGATCGTTCAATTCTATTCGAACTATATTGCCAGTTGCTTGATGAGCAGAATGGTTATGCTGACATGCATCATGAAAATGTCATGACG
The DNA here is from genome assembly GCA_020627505.1 of Myxococcota bacterium. Classification (GTDB taxonomy): domain Bacteria; phylum Myxococcota; class UBA727; order UBA727; family JAHDBA01; genus JAHDGS01. Next base: position 28,893 of record JAHDGS010000002.1, on the reverse strand, counting down.
ATCATACGCAAATGTGATTTGGCATTGAAAGAACAAAAAAGCTTCGACGTATTAAATGTACTTGCCCGTCAACAGCTCACAATGTGGCAACCCAAGAAACTTTTATCCGATGCTGAACATGCAAAACACCGAGCGCGTATGCATAAACTTTGTATGGCAATTCCTGAAGATTCAGTAGAAATTCCAATTGCGGCATCAATTTATCAGGGCGATACGTGCTTATCGATTTCTTTCAATCGTGTTGAAGAACAAAAAACTGTCCTGGCGCATGCAGAATGCCTGGCGATAGCGGAAGCAAGCAAAAAGCTTGCTCGATGGCGTCTCTCTGACTGCGTATTATATTCGACACTTGAACCGTGCCAGATGTGTCTTGGCGCGATTGCGCACGCAGGTATTCTGCAAATTTACTTTGGCGCAAGTCAAACCCGCCAAACCAAATTGCATCGGAATTTATTTGAACGGTTGGCGGAATCTCAAACGATGTTTACGAGCGGCTTATTGGCTGATGAATGTGAAGCACAACTCAATCGCTTTTTTGCCTCACGGCGACAACATCATTAAACATCTTATTGTATGAAGTGCGCTAACTTTGTGTTGGCAAAAAAAACGCCTGGAAAACCAGGACGTTTTAGAAGAACACACATATAGGAGGCATCATTTCCGTGAGGACCTTTCTGCCTACAATATAGAAGACGAACGAGATTCGATTTTTCACTTCGACCATACATATATTTTTGTCGATCATTTGACGGATAAAAAAAATAACCAATTTTATTCACCGACATGACGAAAACCCTGATGAAGAGAAACTGCCGAGTAGATAGATAAACGATCTCCACAACTTCCCTTTTAATCCGGCCTTTGAGCCGGATTTTTTAATTTATGAACTTACGCTAGGGCAAGAATGGAAGGATTGCTCTGAGGTCACTATCTGTAAATCGAAGTCCGACGCCAAAGATATAGTCGAGTCCATAGCCATCAACAAATGGGTCAGGCGAGTAGAAATTAGGATCGTTGGCAAAGTTGATTGAGTTCAACGGGTCGTCGATACCAAGATTGAGGTAAAAGAATGGAACAGGCTGAATCTTCAACATTGTTCGAAGACGCGGAAGAAAGTTTCGGTCATCATAGAATGGGTCACCTGTAAGCGCCAGGTCTCGTGGGCCGGTGAAGTTAAATAGATCGTTTCTAAGAATGATACGGTCATTCAAAAACTTAAAGTCCATCCCAAGACCACCACTTGTTTCAAGAATACCTGCGCGGACAACAAGGAAATCGTAGAAAATCTTCGCGTACATTGCCGTAATTCGAATGCGATTGTCGATTTGGTAGCTCCGCTCACGTCTGACGATGATATCATCACCGATTGCATTTTGGTCATTATAGTAACCAGTCTGATTGACGCTTTCGACGTATCCACGATCGCTGACGACTTCAAGGAAGTAATATTTATCAGGTGCTGGTTGTAAACGTAATTGAAATGAAACGTTTGAGACCTGTCTTTTCAATGATTGGTATGCGCCCATATCAACATGTGTTTCAAGTGACGTGACATCCGTAATATAGTCAGATGCGCCAGCAATTGCACTTTCGAGTTGTTGACCAAGCCGCTCATCTGCAAGCAACTTACCAGCTGCACCTTCACCGCGTTCAACCTTTGCTGTGATATTGGCAATGGATTCAAGCGATCGATTCAATCGAGCAAGGGTCTGTCTAAACTCTGTAATACTTCGATCGATTTCACCATCGTTTTCACCGACGACGTCGCGAATCTTACCTGTAATCAGCGCTAAGTCAGTCGAAACTTGACGAATGGCACGAACAGTATTTTGAACATCGCCACGCCCATCTTCATTCTCTGTAATCTGTCGGATATCACCTGTGATGCCGTTAATATTGTTTAATAGCGCCGTAATAGTACCGTTATTTTCATCGACTAAGCCATCAATACTTTCAACTGCGCTTTTAATAGAACCGACAGTCTGTTGAAGTTGTGCCATGACGTCACGATATACTTTTGCGAAATCATCACCACCATCACCACCAGTGACAACTGTGTTTAACTGACCTGTAATACCTTTGATATCAGCGACAATACCGGTGAGATTATCGTCAATTCGATCGATCAATGTCTCCATTTTTCCAAACAATGCATCCATTCCGCCGACGCCTTTAACTCGGACGATGCGTTCGCCATCTTGAAGAAAGACAGGTGATGTTCCGATATCGAGGAAGAGCGCTTGAGAACCGAGTAAGCCGAGAGACTCTTTTCGCAGCCGAGAGTCTTCAGGAATCGTGACATCTTTATTGATACGTAGATTCACCCGTGCCACACGCATGACGTCATTCACCCGCTCAATTTCTGGGTTATTGGTAAACTCCCCACGTGTGACCTCGACCAATTTGATTTCTTCAATAATCCCGACTTGTAAGCCCGCGACGGTCACAAGGCTCTTGGCTGAGAGGCCACTCGCATTTTCAAGAAACGCGTAATACAAGGATGCATTGCGTTCGTTGATGGTGGAGTTTCGACTGGAAACGAAAAAGTATATGCCGATCACCAACGCACTCAGTACGACCAATCCTGCTCGAAATGCACTTTTCCCTGTTTGCATAGCTTCTGCTAGCCTTTTGAAGTTGATAAGACAATGATATTTAATACTTTATACGGCTTTTTTGGTGCTCAATTATTCTGTGTATCGCAACCTATAGCCAAAAACTGATAGCGCTAACACTATAGATGAAAAGAGTAGAATGAATGGTATCCCGAGGTCAAATATGTAGGGTATATACCCACAAATAACAGCAATCACAGCACCAATAATGGCGTAAGGCCATTGCGTATTGACGTGGTCGACGACGGTTGTCCCAGCTGCCGCTGCAGATAAGATGGTTGTGTCTGATAGGGGAGAGCAATGATCGCCCCAGACGGCACCTGCTAGAATCGCACTCATGGTCGAGGCTAAAAGCGTATATTCGGTAGAACCTTCTATGAAGTTTGTGCCTGTCTGGCTCACAAGAATTGGCGTGACGATCGGAAACAAAATCGCCATCGTGCCCCAGCTTGTTCCGGTCGAAAAGGCAACAAGACCAGATAGGACAAACGTGATCAATGGTAATGTTCGAATATTGAGATCTGAAGGAATGAGACTTGCGATGGTTTTTCCGGCCTCAAGTGTATTGATGAGTTCCGCGAAGGTCCACGCTAAAACCAAGATAATGAAAATATCTTTCATCTCATGTAATGCTTTTTGCGCACCTTTCATCAGTTGTTGTTGTTGCTTGTTTCGGATGGCGCCAAATAGTGCAAAGGCAGCGCCTAAAAGAGAGCTCCAAACAAGAGATGCGTACGGGTCATAATCAGGGTGTATACGAAGCGGCATACCTGCATCAATATATGCAGGTAGCCCTGAAAATAAATGTGGACCGATCAGCATAAATAAAAACATCAAAATCAATAGTGCACCGATTGGTAGAGCTGCGTAGATAAATGGAGCGTGCTTTCTTTCTGTTGTGTCATGATCGATCGTTGTGTCCTCTTTTTTCGAATCTGTTCTGGCTTCTCGCTCAGCTTTTTTCATGGGGCCGATATTGATATTGAAGACAGCGACCAACAGCGTGATGATAAGAGCGATGATAGGATAAAATCGATAAGGTAAGCCATCGAGAAAAACTTGCATCGGCTCGAATGTGAGGCCGCTCGATTTCATCGATTCTTCCATCATAGACAGTTCATAAGCGATCCAGGTTGAGACCACGGCAAGCGAGGCAATTGGCGCAGACGTTGAATCGATCAAATATGCCAGTTTTTGACGTGATATGCGAAATTTGTCTGTGAGTGGTCTGAGCGTGTTTCCACAAATCATCACAGAGGCATAATCATCAAAGAAAAAAGCAGTGCCTAAAAGCGCACTCGATACACCAACTTGCCGCCGCGTTTTAATACGTGCTGTCAGTTTAAAAACGATGGAAGAAAGTGAGCCGGAGATATCCATCCAACCCACCATAATCGACATAAAAAAAGTGAAGGCGAGAATTTGAAGGTGCCCCACGTCCGTGACATTTTTGACGATGGATTGCAAAAAAGTCAGCACGCCTCCGAGACCACTGTGTAGGAGATGCCCTAAAAATGCTGCACACGATAGCGCGACAATAATGCGCTTCGTGACGAGACTTAATACAATCGCGAAAATCGGAAGAATGATACCTAAAATCGCATGAAACTCTAAAGTAAACATCATAGTCCTATAAAGCGACGATGTTCGGTCGCTAATACGTTATGTGTCGACGAGATCTTCAGGCAAGTCGACGAGTTCCGCACGTCGTGGTTTTTTGGCCATGCCCCATAAGGTTAAGAAGGTGATCATAAAAATGATCAACATGACAAAAAGCTGCCCACCTGCCATGTAAAAATTACTATCGGCAATTTCACGCATCATACCCTGTGCAATCGCTGGATTGTCATGCTCTGCTCGGCCACCAAAGTGCCACGTGACAAATTTATTTGAAATCCAGCTGCCGACCAAGAATGAAACAACCGCAGTGAGAAAACCGATCGTCCATAGAAGCAAGGCGCGCCCTGGCTCTCGAATACGAAATCCTTGTGGTTGGTGATCTTCTTCTCGAATAATCACTTCGACCAAAGGCGTGTCTTGATCGCTGGTCACTTTATGTTGTGTTGCTTTAGCCATGTGTGAATCCCTCCGGTCAGACGTTAAAGAACGTCAGGCCCCTGTAAAATCAATCTTTCAGGACTATCAATAACACGAACACGCGTGTTTTGACCACTTTCTTTCAAAATGACTTCGACACCCAATACGCCTGATAAGTACGGTAATTGGTTCGCGACGCGTCCAGTGACTTGTGCACTCTCCTGGTTTTTAAATGCATGCTGGAGTGCGATATAAGCCTCGCGATCCACTTCGAAAAAGCAAGAGTAGATCGAACCATCAGCTTCATGTAAAGGCACTTGTAATAGCCCACGGACGAAGCCTCTTGTGTTTATCTGACCGTTGGTTTGTTTGGAATGCCAAATCAACGTATCCGAACCTTGTTTAATTTCGCCAGCTTCAATCATGGTCGTACGCTCTTCTTCTGAAAAGTGTTGTAATGGTTCTGGCCACTTCATGACCCAAGCTAGGCGTTCCGACTCAAGCGTGATCTGCTCCTCTTCGGATTGCTGATTCAGGACGTCAAGCGGTTTAGCCATATTCTCTAAATAGCCCATTTAAAAGTGAAACGATAGAATTTTACATTTGATTGTGCGACGATCAATTATGGTCGTTAGAAAAAGTTTTAAATCTTTAACAAAAACACCACGTCAAATATCTGCGTGCCAAAAAGCGGTTGTTGCACTTGAACAGGCTGATAATGCATATGTGACATTTGTTGAAGCGCAAAAAGATCAAAAAGACGCATCTCAGAAAAAGCGACAAAAAAAAGCCATGCCCAGTGAGCGTTTGTGGGAGAAAAAAGCATTGAGTGCTGAAGCAGAACACTTCATGACTTATATGGATATTATTGAAATCGCGACGACTGATTTGAAAGAGGCTGTGTTAGCAAATCGCGCGACCAAAAGGTTAACGGGTGAAGAGGGGGTGCATCTCATACTAGGTCATTTACTTGGGGATTTATCAATTCCACGTCAAACCAAATTGATTCAACATGATGCCTTAAGCGCTTTGTGTCGAGCACTTGGCCGGATGCGTCCTCATATTGAAGCTGTTTTAAAACATCATCCTCAAGCGAAGTTGTGGGAACTGTCAATGAAAGATTATCGCACCGCGATGCGAGATCTACAAACAAGTGCGCAAAGAGCGAGTATCAAAACATCACATGCGATTGGTGTTGTGGTGGGGCTTATATCAATTGGATTGCGGCCAAGTCATCCGTCCCAGGGGCCACGTGTTCGCGGATGGGGGGATGAGCGAGAAATGCTTGAATATGCACTTTTGTTTATTCGAGATGTAACAACACATCTTGTTGAAGAGTGGAAAGCCGAGCGAGAAGCCTTCTTAGATATCGGTGAACGCCGCCAGGAGGTCGACTTTCGACGGGATCGGCACAAGCCTAATATTAAAGCATAATTTTATTTATTGGCGTTTGAATAACGCTATTGAGCTATACTCTAAGGGTAAAATATTGAACGATCGAAGATATTTCATTTACAATATATCAACATCATAAAATGTATTTAAATGTAGGTGTAGATAGGCTATACCGTTTACATGAAGTCTTTATCGATCCGTCAAAATTGTACGATCATCTTATTTATGGTCTCTCCTATTGGTTGTGGTGTCGACCCGGCTGCAATCGTCACTGCCTCAGAATCCGACACAGCGGAAGAAGCTGTTCTCGGCTTTGAAGAAGAATCTGTTGAAGAAAATGATGATGAAGTATTAAATGAAGTGCCTGAGGAAATTGAGACCTCAATTGAAGAAGAGGACGTTGAAGTCGAGGCTGTCACAGTGGCGTGCCCACAGTCATGGCAAGTATATCTAACAGATAGAAATGAATGCGTGGATCTGTGTTTAGAAACGGGTGGCGATCGAACAAGTCGAGCAACAAATTACGTCTGTGGCTGGGCGGTTGATGAAGTGAGTCAAGGGGCAGGTTGTACTTGTGGTGAAGGCCAAACATATCAAGATGATACTGGTTGTGTTGAAGACATGGCGTGTACGAATCATCCGTATGATACTTTGGCATTTCGTGGTGGCGATCGTTTATGCACATCAGCATTTTGTGATGACTTTCTTTATCCACAATTGATCGATGGTCGTCCGCAAACACTTTATTACTCTCTTGAATATGCATCTGCAGGCGATTTCCATATCCACTCCATCCGAGGGAGTTACGATGATGGTGCGCGAACATTGAAAACAGGTGATCGTGTACTTGTCAGTTTCGGTTCAACAAGTGGTGTGCCATTCGAAAATGGTCGTCGACATGTATTGACAATCTCAGGTGAACGACTCGGTGAGCCTGTTTCTTTGCAAGTCGCCGTCATCATACGAACACGATAAAATGCCCAAAAGAAGATGGGTGCTTTTTGGGATTGGTGCGGCTGCCTTTGGCTTCATCTCTCAAAAAAAATTCCGAACAAAAGGGACGACAGCCATGAATTTACGTTCAATCGATATGGTGATTTCTGAAGATCAACGTCATTGGGTTGGAGATGGTTTTTTTGTTCGAACAATGTTTTCACCCTTTCAAATCGAGCCAGAAAAAACCAGTCCATTCATCTTGATGGATTATGCTGATCCGCATCACTTCGAAGCATCTTCAATTCAGCGCGGCGTGGGTGAACATCCACATCGCGGCTTTGAGACAGTGACCTTTGCATATCAAGGTGAAGTCACCCATCGAGATTCTGCAGGCGGTGGCGGCACGATCTTTCCTGGAGATGTCCAATGGATGACCGCAGGGAGTGGGGTCGTCCATGAAGAGTTTCATTCTAAAGCCTGGAGCGAAAAAGGCGGTTTGTTTGAGATGGTTCAGTTATGGGTGAACCTCAAAGCGAAAGATAAAATGACAGCACCGCGTTATCAAGCGTTGGTCGACAGCTCATTTCCACGTGTTCAAATTGGGAATGTATCCGCCAGACTCATTGCAGGTGAGCTTGGCGACTCGACAGGGGCCGCGAAAACATTTTCACCGATGACAGTATTTGATTTTCAGATTGAGGTATCTCAAACAACACGTTTCACTCTACCTAAAGGTCATAATACCCTCTTCTTTATGATGGAAGGTGCAGGTCGTCTTCAAGAATCAACTCATCTGAGAGCTGGGCAAATTGCGTTAATGAATGCTGAAACAGAGGGGGAAGTTATATTTGAGGCGACCCAAAAAAGCCGCGTTCTTGTGTTGAGTGGAGAGCCGTTAAATGAACCCGTCGCTGCCCGTGGTCCCTTTGTGATGAATACTGTGGATGAACTGCGCCAAGCATTTGCCGATTATCGTGCAGGGCATATGGGGCATTTATAAATCAATAACTCTACAAACGAAAAAATCGGGGCAGGCCCCGACGTTTTGCGACGAAATCGATTGATAAACTTAATCGAGTAGCTCCCCTAAGAATGGGACTTTTTCGACGATTTCGCCCATAATAGAATCCCCTGCATTTTGCTTCAAAAAGTTCAAAGCAAGTCCAAGAAATCCTGAGGCTTGATCGGCATTGAGTCCTGAATCAGAGAGCGCGGCAACAGCACCGGCGAGACCGCCTCCGCCACCCATGAGTCCAGTGACGGCACCCATCACATTGCCACTTGAAAGTGCTGAGACGGCACCCATCAAGCCACCGCCCGAAGATTGTTCTGCGCCACCGATGAGGTCTGATGCGCCAGGAATCGCACCTGCGAGTTTACCAAATGTGTCGTCACCTGCTTGATCTTTGATCAAGCCTAAAACGCCACCAGCTGCGCTTTTGGCAACATCCTCACCAATACCGAGTTGTGAAGTTGCTTGAGAAATAAGTTGTTCAATCATGTTTGTCTCCTTTGTACATATCCTAATTACGCTCTTTTCAGTGCGCATATCAACATCAGCATAGACGTGTCTCAAAAGGAAATATTCAATCAATTAGTGTATGGACTTCAATTCATGAAATTTTGAATAATCAATTGTGAGCTCAGACAGACTATTTTGCTCGATCACATCTTCGAAATAGTGGTCTTTATAAATGTCAGTCGATTGATAATTATGTCTCGCATAGACTGTTGTTGCATAAGTACCATCATGGCCGGTGAGGGTAATACTGATCGCTCTGAGACGATCATCTTCAAGATCGAAACCATGTAACGGAGATGTTTCGTCCAGCACATGAAAGACTGACCAAGACAGTCTAAAAAATGGTGTCTGTGCTCTTTTAAGTTTGAGATTCTTAACCCGTGCAAAGCGCTCGCCCTCTTCGGTAATTTCATTGAAAAGGGCAGTGACACTCACATGTGCTTCAATGAGGTCATTACCACGTGCATTGGCCATACGGAATGACAGGCAACGCTCGCCATTGAAGTTTGAGAGCACCATTTTATCACTAAAAATGATATGCACTTTTGGTCGAGAAAGACGTGCAAAGACAAGTCCTGTAATCACTGCAACAAGTAAAAGACCAAAAGCTGCTTCGATGGTGACGATGATATTTGCAATCAATCCTTGAGGTGACAACGTGCCGTAACCGACAGTTGCCATTGTTTGCACGCTAAAAAAGAAGGCATCAGCGAAGGTCAGCGAACGTTCTGTCGAGATACTATTCGGAATGGCAAAATAAAGAAACGCAAAACATAGATTTGTGAGTATGTATATTAAACTACCGTATAAAAAAAGGCGCCGACCAGAGGTATGCAATATCGCGTGATAGATATCATCAATTGGGCGTATTGGATTCCCTTTTTTGTGAATCTTAAACTCAAATGGTGCTTGCGCTTTTGGCTGTTGTCCTCGATTTGACATGCAACAGCGGTATCATAGATTCGCATTTAATTGCGAATTGTCTGATTTCATGAGGGCCGTTAAAATCTGAGTCGAAAAAGACTATGAAAAAGGATGTGCTTACAGTATAACCATGGCAACAATTCAATCAGGGAGAACTCATGGCCGAAAACGTCGTCATGCCACAACTAGGTGAATCTATTGCAGAAGGGACCATCGTCAAATGGCTTAAACAGCCAGGCGATGCGGTCAAAAAAGATGAAGATATTTGTGTGATCTCAACAGATAAAGTGGAAGCCGAGATACCAGCACCTTCTGATGGTGTTCTCCTGAGCATAGCTGTTCCGGAAGGAGAAACTGTCGATGTGGGGACTGTATTAGCGCAGGTTGGCGGTGCTGGCGAATCTGCAGCACCGTCTGCGACGCCGACTTCTGCTGAAGCGAATGAGACCCTTCCTCCACAAAGTTCGGCACCTCAACCAGCAGCAGTTGAGCCACCACCTCCGCCACCACCACCGCCACCAGCTGCTCCGGCTGCAGCGGCGACACCTGTTCAATCATCCGGAGGGGCACGTTTTGTTTCTCCATTGGTTCGTCGTATCGCTGGAGAAAATGGCATTTCCGACGCAGAGTTAGATAGTATGCCTGGTACTGGAAACAACGGGCGTGTGACCAAGAAAGATATTAGAGCATATATTGCAAACCGTGGCAGTGGTGCAGCACCTGCGGCAGCCCCAGCAGCTTCATCGGCACCTGTTGTCCAACAATCAACTGTGCCTGCACCATCTTCGACAACCCCAGCCACTTCTTCAAATGGGCGTGAGACGATTGAGCGTGCATCGACAATGCGTAAAGTGATCATGGAGAATATGGTTCGCTCGAAACAAACATCAGCACACGTGACGACGTTTTTCGATATTGATTATACAGCGATCGACCGAATTCGCGCTGAGCATAAAGCACGCTTTAAAGCAGAAGAAGGTGTGAGCCTAACTTATACCGTTTTCATTGCAGCAGCAGTGACAGAAGTTCTCAAGCGACATCCGTATATTAATGCTGAGATTCGTGGTACGGATATCGTGTTTAAAAAAGATGTGCATCTTGGCATTGCGGTTGCGATTGACAAGCCAGAGCCTGGTCTCATGGTCCCTGTTATTTCGCATGCAGACAAGATGAATATTAGAGGTTTGGCACATTCAATTGCTGATTTGGCTGTGCGTACGCGCAACCGTCGTGTGAAACCAGATGAGTTAAGTGGTGGAACATTCACGATTACCAATCCAGGTAATTATGGTGCCATCATCGGTACACCAGTTATCAATCAGCCTCAAGTCGCTATTTTGGGTGTTGGTCGTATTAAGAAAGAACCGGTTGTCATGACGGTCGATGGTGTTGATTCAATTGCGATTAGAAATATGGGTGTTGTTTCCTTGTCATTCGATCATCGATTGATCGATGGCGCGACAGCAGATATTTTCATGGCAGATTTGAAGGAAACACTGGAGAACTGGACAACAGTCCCTTAAAAAGGCTGTGCCCAGAGCTTGAGTCGGTTTATCTTTATTATATACTGTAAAGATCTGTACTTGATCTGATAAAAAACATATAGAAAGATCTCCCGTATGTGGTATGTTGTCACACATACCGCTTATTAGGAGATCAATCTATGTCTAGATCGTTTTTTCGGCTTTTACTTATTTTTACACTATTATCAGCCAGTTATACTGCACAAGCTGCTAAAGTACTCGTTGTCACTGACGAAGATCATACCGGTGTTCGTTTTCGTCCAGAGTTTTTACAGCAAATGAGAAATGATGGTCATAATGTCACGTTCTTTTTTGATTTTCCGCGTGACGCTGGTGGTGGGCAGGTTGAGCTTTATCACACCTCTCAAGATGCCGTGAATGGTTTTGATTGGGTACTCTATTTTACAGATCAAGAACTTGAGCCAATTGAAGGTGTCGCCTTAACGTGGTTTTTGAACCAGGGCGGCTATGTTTACGTTCAAATGGAGTCAGATTGTTGTGATAATGCGACAGATGCAGCGCAAAGAATTCTTCGAGCGAATGTCTTAAATGGTGCTGATTTTGATTTATCAGAAACCCGTAACCGCGGTGGTTTCTTAAACTTGGGTTCGGTCAGACGTGATGCGATATTCGACCCTTATGAACAGTTTGGGACATCAGCAGGTTGTCAATCTGATATTCGCGCACGTCGCTCCCGTTTGATTGGTAATGTTGAAGAAGAAAATATTCTTGTTGAATCAGACAATGATAAAGTGATTGCTGCCGAATTTACCAGAGGTCGAAATCTCGTCGTAAACAGTCCGGTTGCGCGCTTGGTTGTGAATGGTGATTTAAATATGTTGATCGGTGAAAAAGAAGGTGGCCATAAGCTTCGGGAACTCCCTGACACGATTACAGTGAATACTGGTACGTTTAACAAGTTCTTCCCACCTGTTGGTGCCAGTTTTGCGACTGTAGCCTGTGAAGAAGACTTTGATAACGTGAGTTGTGCTGATGGACTTCGCAACCAAGATGAAACAGATGTGGATTGTGGTGGAGAAAACTGCAATGAGTGTCGAGATACTGACTACTGTATCTTAGACCGCGACTGTGACAGTGATGTTTGTACGATCGGTATATGTCGAGGTGGTCGACCCGCGCTGACAGAATCTCTGTGTATTGGTGGTACGGCAAATGATCTGCACCAACCTGGTGAAGGTTGTGATGAAGGACCGGGTGGAGGAGAGACTATCGGTGGAGACCAATGTCTGCCAAATTGTCGGTTTGAAAATGGTGCCTTCTGCCTTGAAGATATCATCTGTAACTCTGGTTACTGTGACCCTGAAGAGCAAGAATGTACAGATGAGCCTGATGGACTCGATCGTGATGGCGATGGTGTCGAAGATGATGAAGATAGTGCGCCAAATGACCCGTGTGTACCGAGTGCCACTGCAGGAACATGCGATCAAGATGATGATGGTTTAACAAATGATGAAGAGGCTGATGCTGGAACAAATCCGACAAACCCAGACTCTGATGGCGATGACTTCACAGATGGCGAAGAAGTTGAAGCGGGTACAGATCCAAATAATGAAAACAGTAATCCGACATCAGTTGATTCTGATGGTGATGGTGTGAATGATAATGAAGATAGTGCACCAAATAATGCGTGTATTCCTGATGCCTCACATCCAAACTGTGATCGAACAACTGTTGATAATGATCGTGATGGGTCTGATGCATCGACAGATCCTGATGATAATAATCCATGCGTGCCTTCTCAAGATGCACCAACCTGTGACCGCGATGGTGACGGACTCACAAATGAGCAAGAGGCAAACCTTGGCAGTAACCCTGCGGTTGCTGATACGGATGGTGATACGCTCAATGACCGGACTGAAATCGAGCAAGGATCAAGTCCAACAGATCCATGTGATCCAGATCCAAATGCGACAGCGTGCCAACAGAATCTTGATGAGGATACGGATAATGATGGTCTCACTGCTGCAGAGGAAATCGCAGCTGGAACCAATCCGAATAATCCAGACTCTGATAATGACGGTTATTGTGATGGTGATTTAGCGGTCGCAAATGTCTGTATTGCAAATGATACAGAGCCAACAAATCCATGTGAGCCAAATCCAAACGCCAATGCATGTTCTCAAGATAACCAAGACTCTGATAATGATGGTTTAACAGATGCGGAAGAGCGTCAGCTTGGAACCGATCCAAATGATCGTGATAGCGATGATGATGGGCTCACTGACTGAAGTGAAAGGACAATCCGATCCAAATGACCCATGTTCTCCAAGTGTCGATAATGCTGCCTGTCGTGGAGAAGGTGACGACCGTGATAATGATGGCTTGACTGACGCACAAGAGGCAGCTCTAGGTACCAACCCAAATAACGCTGACACTGATGGTGATGGTGTGAACGATGGTGACGAAGTCGCTAACGGCAGCGACCCAAATGATGGATGTAGCCCTTCTTCAAGCGCCTCGACATGCAACGATGGTGATGATGACGAACCTTCTGAAACAGATGGTGGTGATGGTCCAGTTGTCACAGGCGGTGGATGCGATTGTCAAACAACAGACCCCTCACTGATGTTATCTGCTTTAGGCCTTGTTATAATGCGTCGACGACGTCGCGCATAGTCACCAGATACAGATATAGAAAGGCTCTCAACTCGAGGGCCTTTTTTAATTCTGGGGGGCACGCTTCGTGAAACGTGAGCGTGTCCCCTGTTTCCCTCTTAAGAATAAGAGGGCTTTTGTAATTTGACGAAGTTTAGGTTAAAAATACTCATAAAAAAGCACTTTTTTCTTTTTTCTTTCTTCTACTGATCGCTTCATGTGATTCTGAAGTACCTGAGGCTTGTAATAGAATAGAACCGGTACAAGCGTATGGTGCTGAATGCTGTAAACAACATGAGAATCCTTGTGGTGGGAACGGCTGGTGCGTAACAGAACAAGATAGCGGTATATCAAGTTGCTTTGAACGAGGCTCTCTCAGTAGTGAAGAGATTTGTCACGGGTTAGAAGAACTATGCTTTAGCGGAATATGTTCACGTTTATGTCGCCTCGGCGAATGCCAATATGACGTGCCCAGATGCATCCTTGCTAGAAGTTTCGAAGACGGAGAATATTGTTCATTTGATGGATTGCTTGGTGAAGATACAGATCCGCTATGTTTAAGCGAGTATTGTGGTGTCGATGGACGTTGTACACAGCCTGGAGGATTCGAGGAGCTGTGTCGTGAAGATGAAGATTGTTACGAAGAAAATGGATTCTGTTATTTAAATATTTGTGGCCGCTATGGTGAAACATCTTGCAGAAGTGACGTAGATGACTATCCTGGTTATTGCTGCCGAAATGATAGTGACTGCCCTGATTGGGCTGAATGCGATGTAACAGGAATGTGTTTACAATCTTAAATCTTGTGATGGTTCTGAATCAACAAGGCAATTTTCCGAACATGGTTTTTCTCACTCACGTGGAGTGATGATTGTGTCATTTCAGTTAAATATTGCAGCGCATGTTGATACGCACCTTGTCTATATGCCTTATGCGTTTTTTCGAAAAGCTGTTGAACATGCTTCTGTCGCTCAGGCGTTTGCTCGCTAATGGCTTGGGCGATAGCTGCCTCGACATCCTTGTGTTGAGCGGTGGTATCGTCATGCTGCTCAAAAGAGATTGTTTTTTCTTGATGATATGGAGCTTGTGCATCAGAAATGTCAATTGACCCGGAGAGGTTATCCAGTTGTTGTTTGTGTTTGCCCTCGACAGCTGAGGCTGTCGTATACTCAGCCAGTGGAATTATTTTTGATCTCGTTGATTGTACGGATGTATTTTGATGACGCTCAGAATCGTCCTTTCCCCGTTTGTCTCGTCTCAGCATTCTCTGTTGTCCAGGCGTAGCCAGGGTTGCTGCAATATCGATAGAAGCTTGATAAACAAGAACTGACAAACCTAATATAGATAAGACGCTATACAAAAACATCTTGTTTTGACGTCTTGGCGAAGACGTCGCCTTTCTTTTTTGGGTCAATGGCAGTTTGGTTTCAAATAATGACAGATGATGTTGATGTTTGATTTGATTGAGTTGTACTGCAGTGAGCTGTGGCTTTTTCGCCAGACCTTTTTGAGGCGGCTTTTGTTGAGGTATCTCACCTTTCTTTCTCGGAAAGCGACAATTCATATCATGAAGACGCGGTTTTTGATTTGACTCAAACCCTGTTTCATTCATCTCTTGCCAGTTCTGCATATGACCTCAAGTTTATATAGTATTGTCTGCTGATTTTGGCGGAAATTAACCGGCCCTATAAACTTGAAAAAATTAATGATTCTATGCGATTAACTTTATATGATACTCGAACAATGGCAATCTGATGATTCTCAGCGGCCGATTGATATAATATGTCGAAAAGGTGAACCAGTGGTTCTGGTAGGTCATTCAGGCTGTGGAAAATCAACCTTATTGAAAACGTTAGCTGGAGTACGTACAGCTCACACCGGTGTTATTTGTTTTGAGGGCGTGCAATATTCTGTGAGCGATGTGATGGCCCAATCAGCGTACCGAGAAAATGTGGCCTACATACCATCCCGTCAAGAGATGCCGGAAAAGCGACATGTATCAAACATTCTTGAAGATATGGCAGCACTGACTGTCAGTTCATCTACCTTTGAAGCAGAATTGAAAGAAACAGCTATTTTGGAATGGCAGCATATGTCTTTATCCATGCTGTCTGATACACAGTTTCAATATCTATTCGCGACATTGGCTGTGCTCAGAGGAGCACCTATTGTTGTGCTCGATGATCCGATGGCAGGATTATCTCCATATTTAGCGAAAAAATTATTCACACATATTCGAACACACTATAAGGATCGTTATTTGTTTATCGCCACACATCGTCCACAAGATTTTGCATCTTTGCCAACTCAGCTCATGGTATTAGAGGCGTCATGACCGTTGAATCACGACATCAAATTGCACAAAGGACATCAAATGCTCTCGATCAATATCGAAAAAACGATAAGTGGTTCAATGGGCTTGTGTTGCTTTGTATGGCCGGACTGACTGCTTATTGTGCCCACCTATATCAAACACTCGAAGCCAGTCTTGCAGAATCGAAGCGTGTGTATGGTTATTATCAAGTGAATGATATCTCAGCGCATGAACTAGAAGAGACACTTCAATCAAATACCCAAATTATTTCTCATCAGTTGATGGGCGGTGATTATGCCAAAACACTCATGCGAGATAAAGAACGTGTATCTCAGTTATTAGATGGCTTTCAACCCATTATTGAAATTGAAATGTTGAAAGAAGATGAATCTTCTATTGCGCAAGAATTAGAAAGAGTACTGAATGCCAAAACGCTAACAAATATAGAAAACCCGATTCAAAAAGACGAATCATCAACCTTAGATAGACTACTCGCACTTGGCATGGGGTGTGTTGTTTT
The DNA here is from genome assembly GCA_020627505.1 of Myxococcota bacterium. GTDB lineage: Bacteria > Myxococcota > UBA727 > UBA727 > JAHDBA01 > JAHDGS01. Next base: position 12,491 of record JAHDGS010000002.1, on the reverse strand, counting down.
GGTATTGTTGTGTATCATGATAGAGCGGCGGTCACGTGTCGCTGAACTGAACTTTAAAGGCTATGCACTATTTTTAGGAATGTCTGCGCACGACCTTAAGCGCTTATATATGAAGCGATTATGGAGACGTCTTGTCAGGGGCGTACTGTGTATCACCTTAAGCATCGCACTCTTTAGTATATTTAGCGAAAAAGGATTGAGCATGACCGCATTGGTTAGTCTGATAATCGTCGTCAATGTGTTTGTCATTCTGGCGACGATTTATGCCGCTAAAGAGGCTGAATTGTGAAGGCGATATTTCGACCGTTTGATGGTGTACTTGTTGTTATCTTCTTTTGTGCAACAACCACATATGCACAGTCGTCGCCGCTACATAAGCGCCTAAAACGACTCGAATATGGATTCGAAAAGCTATCAAAAGAAATACGAACCATCATGCAAGATGAACGTGACTCAGTCTTAGAGTTAAAAAAAATTGAACGAAAACTAGGACCGCTCGAAAAACAGATCGATGTAATTCGAACAGTTTATGACACACATATGCGGCGTCATGAGACGTTGAATGAAAAAGAGCAGCAAACCAAGAATGCGCTCAAGGAAATAAAGGAATCGTCACAAGAACTTATGACCTATGCTCTGATTTTATCAGCCTCGAATCGATATCAGCAGGACGCAGTTCGAAAGCAGGTTCGCGAACAAGAGCTCAAACATGTGCAGGGCTTAATTGAGGAACGATCACGTCATTATGTCGAGCAGCATCAATCGTATTTGCAGGAAGAGAAAGAAGCTTCCTTTCAACGCGCCCATTTAATGGATGTAAGACGGAGTCTTGATTTACTGCAGCGTGAGGAAGCTTTACTACATGATGTGCTTGTTAAAAGGAAAATGTTGTTAGAGGATATCTCTGTTCAAAAAGCACTGGGTGTTAAACAAATTCGCCGTCTGGTCAGTCAGAAGCGAAATATCTGGCAACAAATTAATGCGGCTTCACATGACGAAACATTTGATAAAAAACTGAGTTTGCAATTACGAGCACCGGTCGCTGAACAACCTGTCAAGCGATATGGTGAACAGGTGGCAGGAGAAGATGCCCCAGCACGTGGATTATATTATCAACTCAACACAGTCATGGGGATTCGTGCTTCAGCTGCAGGTAAAATTGTTTTTGTCGGACGCATGCGTGGTTTTGGTCAAATGGTGATCATTGATCATGGCGATCGAGTCTTCTCCTTATACGCGCATATTGCAGCACCCAAAGTTAAGCAGCGCGAAGATGTTCAGCTTGGTCAGTTGATTGGTCAATATCAACCTGAGGGTGCGAACGTGCCATTTTATTTTGAGCTTCGTCATAATGGACAGCCAATCAACCCTGCGCCTTACTTTTGAGGGGGGCTTGTATATTAATTAGCAACCAACGTACATACGATGTTGCGTCGATGCGGATGCGTGCGGTGTTCAAATAGAAAAACACCTTGCCATGTGCCCAAAGCAAGCTGGCCGTTCGTGATCGGTATCGATAGGCTATTGGTGGTGAGCAGACTTCGAAGATGCGCAGACATATCATCTGGTCCTTCTGCGGTATGGGTAAAGTATGGTGCGGCATCTTCAACTAAGCGCTCGAAGAAAGCGAGGGTATCATCACATACCGAAGGGTCAGCATTCTCCCCAATAATCAAGCTGGCACTTGTATGTTGTAAAAAGACGTTTAAAAGACCTGAACCGGACGACTGGCCAAGCATTTGATCGAGATGATGTCGTAGCTCCGTCGTAATATTGATTAGACCACGCCCTGATGTTTGAACAGAAAAGCGAGACTGTCTTGCAAAAGTTGAATTCATACATAAATTTACAAGAGCCATCTTGAAAGGCAATCAAATTGTGGAGTTCCGAATGATTCAAAAATTTATAAAGCGTCTGGTTATCCTTGCAATCGTTCTGGGGGGAGCCGGTTATTACTACTACACCAAAATGCCTGAAGAGAAACAATCGGTCATTCGCACAAGTATTCAACAAGGTGATTTTAAATCGGTTGAGGGCGAAATCAATCAGCGTTTGAATACGGCACGTGAACAAGCTGTTCAGAAAATATCAGAGAAAGGAAAAGCATTGGCCTCGAAAGCGAGTGAAAAGATTAAAGAGGGTGTTCAAGAAGGTGCAAAAGAGATTGTTGACTCAGGTAAAGAAGCGATCCAGAAAGAGGTTGGTACCAAAGTCCAAGAGATCGCCGGTAAATCAGTCAAGGCAATTGAAAATACACAAGTGAACAATTAGAGTGAACCATGGTTAAACAAATTGGTGCCTCAAAACATGCGATGATCATTGGGACAGGTCTGGTCGGTTCGCTATGGTCGATCTATTTATCTCGTCGTGGTTTTAAGGTTTCTTTATTTGAGCGCCGTCCCGATCTACGCCATCTGATGGCGGATTCTGGTCGATCGATTAATCTTGCACTTTCATTTCGCGGCTTAAAGGCCCTTGAACATGTTGGGTTGAAAAGCGATATTGAAGCATTGGGTATACCCATGCATGGGCGCTTGATTCATGCGCTCGATGGTTCGACAAGTCTGCATCCATATTCTCATCAAGGTGACTCAATATTATCTGTTTCTCGTGGTCGTTTGAATGCTCTACTTCTCGATTTGGCTGAGCAAGATGCCTCAGCGCATGGTGATAAGCCCGTGCATTTTGAACATCGCTGTAATCGAATCGATCTTGATACAGCACGCGCTCAGTTTACAGATGATTATCGAAATATCGATTATACGGTTTCGGCAGATGTCATTTTTGGTGCCGATGGTGCGAACTCAATTGTACGTCGTGCGTTGATGAAGAATCGACGCTATAACTATAGTCAGTCTTTTTTAAAGCATGGTTATAAAGAGTTGACGATACCAGCTGTACAGGGGGATTATGCCCTAGAGCCACATACACTTCATATTTGGCCACGTGGTCAATACATGCTGATCGCATTACCCAATCTCGATAAGAGCTTTACGGCAACATTATTTTTAGCGCATGAATCAGAAGACGATGCGATGAGCTTTGCTAAATTGGGCACTAAAAAAGCCGTGCTTCAGTTTTTCGATGAAACATTTCCTGATGTGTTAAAAGTTATGCCTGATTTGGCACAAGAATTTTTTGCGAACCCGGTAAGTGATTTGGGGACGGTACGTTGTGAGCCATGGCATTATCAAAATAAAGCATGTTTACTTGGAGATGCTGCACATGCGATTGTGCCTTTTTATGGACAAGGATTGAATGCGGGTTTTGAAGATTGTTTTGTATTGGATCAGTTACTTGAAGAATCGGGTAATTTAGAAACAGCATTTGAGCGCTATTCGAAACAGCGTAAGAAAGATGCCGATGCGATTGCCGACTTGGCACTTCATAATTTTATCGAGATGAGAGATCATGTGACGAATGCGTTATATTTAAGGTGTCGCGCAATCGAGAAAAAAATCTGCGCGCATTTCCCGAAGCGTTATATGACACAATATCATATGGTGACCTTCTCAGATTGTCCGTATCACGAGGCTCAAATCTTTGGAGAAGCACAAAAGAAATTCATCAAAGAACTTGCGATGCGTCCAGAGATTGAAGTGGATCTTCACTCAGAAGAGAGCACAGAGATCATTTTAGAGAAAACAGAAGCCTTTTTGAGCTGTCGAAAAATGTAATTGTATTGCCAAGTACTAGTCTTTCTTTGAATAAATAAAAATGTGACCCAGTGTGACGAAATGTAAGTCTTCGTAACATATAGTTTGGAGCGTTCATGCTCATAGAAGGGAGAACATTATGACAAGTATTAAACCGTGTACATTTACCGAAACCAAAAATCACTGCACTGATATAACTAAACCGCAAAAACCTGAGCTTATTCGAGCATTCGCTTTTATTAAAGAAGATGCTGTTCATGGATATGCGCAGGCGAGTGTGAAACGAGATCCCATTTACATTCTTCTTGGGGATATGGAGCCGAATTCAAAAATATCTTTCATCAATCGATCGAAAAAGCCAGATGCAACTTGGTCAGATGAGACCGTGTTCGAGCTGACAGGTTATGACACTGAGCAAAGACGTGGTGCCCTGACACTTTCGAATGAACAAATGCAAGAGTATGATCTGCAGCCAGGTGACGAGCTTGAATTATGCGCGATTGATAAAAGTGGACTACGTTCCGATTCGATACGTGTTCGCGTAAATACAGATTTGGGCTCAAAAAACCATAACGGAAAAGCAACCTTTGAAAAAGAGTATGCGGCTGATTTTGGTTATTTGCCAGGCTTTGACACCACTTCTGTGCAAAGTAAAAATTCACTATGGTTTTTAGGAAATAATGGTCGAACTTCAGTGATCGTATCGAGCTTTTTACATCGGTTTCTGGATGGGCTGAATACATATAAAGATATGCCAATCTCAACACAAAAGGTGCAAGATACACGAAAACCATTTTTGGCTCAAAAACCAAAATATACCCCTGAGTCAGGTGAGCTTGACTTTAGAGGGGGTATCGAGACGACTGCAGAGATTTCTGTGAGAAATCTTTCTTCTAAATATGGTGATGTGAAAGCTGAAAACCATAAGCTCGCCTTCAAAGGAATGTGTGGAGATATATTAGAAGTCATGTTGAAAGACAATCAGGGTGTTGAAAGTGATCCGATATTCTATCAAGTCGCAGACGATCAATTATTAGAAGTCGACATCAATGCATTTGGTTCGGATGTGTTCTCAGATTGAGAGCACCACGCCACCAAAGATAAACCCACACTAATGTGGGTTTTCCTTTATCTATTAGCTGCTTATGTTTGTCCTACATTTCATGTATATCTGACGAAATATCGTTCAGCCACAAAGCCGATAGCCTTTTGAAGGTGGTTTTTGAGATATTAAATGTAGGGGGATTTATGAAGAAACTTATTACAATCACATGGGCCGGTCTTTTCTCTGCAGCGTGTGGTATGCCGACGAATCAAACACAGTATACGCCAGTGCATTACAATACCCCAACAGATACAGTCACGATTCCTGACGAAACAAATCCTATCGATGAAGAAAATCTGGTTGATGAAACAGATGTGACAAATGATGAGGGCGACATTGAAGAAGAGAATATTGATTTAACAATCGGTGGACCATCAACAGGTGAGCCAAACGATCGTGGTATCGGTGATGACAATGCTGAGACGGATATCGAAAATGACACAGATACTGTTATTGGTGGCGGTGGTGCAAACCTGGAATACATCTCGAATGATGATTTGGTCACAGGCTCAATGACTGGACGTATGCACAACTCAGATATGGTTGAGTCAAATGAATTGACTGTCACAGGTGTGATGGGCTCAGATGTTCAAATCCTTGGAACAACAACGAATCCTTATCGCCCGCAATCTATGGTGAGAATGGAAGGCGCAACGTGGGACTGGCTCAATGTCACAGCGTCAACAACCTTTCAAGTGAATTTCGTGAGCACGCAAGACCATGTTGTGGAAATCGGTGGTGAGATGATGTCTGTTTATCTGTGTACAGGTCAAGGCATTGGCGCGTGGCAAGCAGATACGACACCGGGTCAAGGTGGCGGCGGTGGCGGTGAATGTGAGGTCACTCCAACACCGGGTACTGAATCAGGCTTGATGGTTGCAAACGTCAACTGTGTCTTCAATAGCGACAATGGTGGTGGTGAAGTCGAAGTAAACTTTTATAAAGCAATGTAATCAGCTGAACCAGTAGTCAAATCGCCCGAACATCACTCGCTTTCTGCGAGTGATTTCAATTTGGCAAGTCCATGACCTGGGCCAAGAATACTGCGTAAACGATCTTCATACACGAAACTTTCATAACTTGGAATATGTGGCACTTCATGACAGCCTCGACATGTGGTTTCAGGTACTTCTTTCTGAATGAAGCGATTTCCGCCACCAGCAGCGACGTGCTTTGAGCCAGGCCCATGGCATGATTCGCATTGAACATTTTCAAAGTCCATCACATCTGATGTTTTACAGTAACCACCAGGCTTGTTGAAACCGACTGAATGACAACCAATACATGTTCGATCTTTTTCTTTATTGTCGTCGACTAATGTTTGCCAGGCCTTTGCGTGACCAGACTTTCTCTTAAACTTGGTCCCATCTTGATGTGTCCCTTCAACCTCAACCAGCGCATTCTTCCAAAATTTCACTGCTTCTTGATGGCAGGCATAGCAGGTTTGCATACCCACATATCTGGCCTCATCAGCCTTGGGTTCAGGGCAGACAATATTTTCTTCACATTGTGAAACCAATGTCGGAATACTGTCTTCATAGGCTTTTAGATTTTTGGCAATCTGTTCATCCTCAGGCATGCCTCGCTTGAGAGGTATCGCATGAAATCGAGCCCACGGAGGCGCAGGTTCTGGGCCGAGGGCCTCCGGTTTTTTGAGCGCTTTAATCTCTTCTTGTGCTTTCGTCACCTTCTTCAGGTAAATTGCTGCGCGTGCATCGCCAGCTGTAATGGCTTTCGTGTATGTCGCAATCTTTTTCGTCAGCGCCTTAATGCGTGCTTGACGTTTACTTTCACGGTCGTCGAGCTTTAATTGACCTTCTCCATTCAGGTTGAGCTCAATGACAGTCGCGTACTGGCTTTGAAGAGAGGTATAAAAGTGGAGCATTCCATCCTCTTGTTTGGGTGGAAGTGGAATAGCATCTTTTGCTGTGGCGCTAATGATGATTGGAAGCTTTTCATCTTTGAGTACATCGATAGTCTTGAGTAAGCCAAGTGGCTCTTTTAGTTTTGGATTATAAAGATAAGGTATCGCTTCTTTCTGGAGTAGTGCTTTGGGCCACTCAGGTTGCCTGACTGACATATCTTTCGAAGTCATATTGGTTGTCGTTAAACCAAGTGATTTATAAGTTGATAGTAAAAGTTCATGCCTTGCTTTTGTTTGGCATTCATCAGCTGGAAGGTTGTCTGTTTCTTTTTCGAATAAAAGATCGCCTGCATCCACAAAAAAGACTTTATCCTTCCCGTAGACATCATCTGCTTGTTTTTTGAGTGCACCGAATCGGGCAATGCCACCAAGTGGTTCTGCTGTGCAGCCACATGGCGAAACATAGCCCTGTACATTGCCTGTATAAAAAATCATGAACCGTTTTTTGGTCGATTCATCTTGTGGCCATGCCTGCCATGTGAAGGCTTCTGCTACGGTCTTGGTGGTTTCGACTTTAACAGATTTCTCTTCGAGGGCTGCTGGTACTGTCTGTATTTCACTTCTTTTTTCTTTTTGAAAACAGCCCAGTTGGCAGCCTGAAAAAAGCACGCCAAGAACAGTTGAAACAATAAGATATCGCGTGGTCAATAACATAGTTCTTGATACCAAATCATAACGTGACAAGAAAGTTTAGATTTGAGAAGTTACAGCTGTTGAAACATCAAATAATGTGGGCCAATACCATCGATCATATATTCTTCTCCATTGGTATGAAAACCTTGAGCTTTATAGAATGGAACAGCCGCCGACCGTGCGTGACACCAGAGGAAGGTTTGATTCCGCTCTCGGAGAATTTCGACTGCATAATTAATGAGCTTTGCACCGATACCTTTCCGTTGAGCATGGGTTAATACCGCCATTCCCCGTAGTCGAATCTGCTGTGCTTTATTAAAATTCTCATGAATATCTTCAACAAGGCTCAAGCATCCGATATCATGATATTCGAGACATGCCTTTAGGTGTATTGAACTTGCCAGATCATCTTGTGGATATGGTGGATAGGTTGTGTTTGGCGCAATGGCGAGCATCGAATTTCTAAGGGGCCATATTTCATGCGCTGCACATTGATGAATGGTCACTTGAGTCATATTGAAGCTTATCGTAATTGTCTCATGACGCCAATTTGACGATATTCTGTTGTCGGCATAGCTTTGTTATATGGGGTTACTGATCGATCGTTGTGTCTGTCACGATACATCATTTGAAGAGATCAAAGCATATGCGGAGACACATGCGTTGACGGAATTTATACCGCTTTGGCAGGCCTGTGATTTCGGCAAAGGCTGTGGCATGTGTCGACCCTATGTCAAGCGGATGCTCGAAACCGGAGAGACTGCCTATACGGCAATTCTACGCGATGCGCCCGATCCATTAATTGAGCTTGGGATGGGCCTTTCTTCGCGTAAAAAGTAAGTGCGTGTTTTATGGACAGTCGGCGTAGCCGATAAAATCACGATCGTATACAGAGCCCTTCGTCACGGTAATCATTTCGACACGATAGTGCTTTGGACGATCTTCACGACCGACGACAATCCGGGTTGGGCGACCCATCTGGCTTTCGAGGATGACGCCCGTACGATCGGGTTCAAAGTTATATCGGCCACGGGAGCCTGAATCGAAAAAAGCGATCATGCCGGGAACAGGTTGTGGATGACCACCGCGTGGAATAAAGAGATTTGCATGCCGAATAAAGAGCATGAGGTTCTGCGCTGATCGATAAAAATAAGCACGCGATGGTGTGTTAGCGCCACCTAACTTCAAATATGCAGCACCATTTTTATTGAAATCGTTTTTCAGTCCAGCTTGCATCCATGGACTACCCGCCACCATGACAACATCGATCGGACATAGAGGCGTATGAAAAGGGTTGAAGTTTTCGCCACATTCAAAGCCAACCATTTCTCGTGCAGCCTTAATCATATGCGACCGGCGATCGCGTCTTGCATCACTAATTCGATCTTTGCGGCGAGAAATATACTCTGTTTTGACCATAGAGAAATCCTGCTAGGCAGCATCACATGAGGTGTGCGGGCTCATCGTTTGCTGTAGATATTCATGTAATGCCTGCTGAAGCGTATGTGTGGCCTCATTTAAACGGCGGAGTTGATTCTTAAAACGTAGCGTCTCTGATGTGTTGTGACTCGAAGAAATATCTCGAACTTGTTTCTTCGAGAGTGTATGTGCCTCATCAAGTGTCATATAAGTCGTGTCGAGCTGAGCCATCTTCTCAAATAATGTGTCCAAACATTTCGGCTCATGGCTGAGGCGCCAATTCGTTGCCTTAAATGCAAAAGCGAGTCTATTTGACGTGACATCCAAATCTTCACCCAGTGTCGCAATCATCATTTTTAATTGCTGTGTCGATGATTGCTGCTTGACCGTTGTGTTGGACGCAGGTGGAGAAGTCGTTTCAATCATACCCATCTCTGTACGAGGCGCACTTCCCTGATGATGCTGGCAGGCAAGTGACAGCAACAATGTTAAAACACAGCCGATATATGCGAACAGCTTCATGAAGCTTCATTACCTATATTTTTTTGTTCAAGCAAATTCGCATCTAATTGCGCAACTTTTTCTTCAAGCGCTGACAAGGCTGTTTGTGCTTTTTGAACCAGCTTCATGCCTTCTTCATACAAAGCAATATGTTCATCTAGAGAAATATCGCCACCATCGATTTTAGTGATAATTTCTTGAAGCGCATTAAGGTGATCTTCAAACTGTATCTTTCTTTTTGCCATCTTATTTAGTGTCCTCGATAGATTCTTCGAGGTCAATAACCTCACCGGTAATTTGACCATCAACCAATCTCAGCGTGAATCGATCTCCGCGCCGCACTTTTGAAATTGAAGTCATGGTTTGCCCTTTCGAGTTGGAAGCATGTGCAAAACCGCGCCGCAACGTTTGCATCGGTGAGCGCGCTTCTAATTGATCGATGGCGTGTAAAAATGTGGCACGGTGGTGTGCCAGCTGCATATCCATTTGGCGGTTGAGACGTTCTTGGTCGTGTCGAATATCTTTTTGATAAAATGCCAGTCGCTCATCGATTGCTGGTCGCCGTAGTTGCTGAACACAGCGCTCGAGTCTTTCTTGTGTAAGATGAATTCGCACGTTTGGTTTGCGTTGTTCCAGTTTTAATAGGTTTGTATCGACTTGTTGTGCTGACTGATGCCATAACGATAATAGCTGCTGTTTTAACCGGTGCTGTCCAGCGAGCAAACGTTCTCGCATGTCTGCTGTTTTGAGCCAGGGCGCTTTGAGTTGTCGCTTTAGATGTAAAAGACGCTCTTGCTCTTTCAAATATCGATGCTCAAGTTGTTCCGTTAATCGAGTCACCTGTTCGGCAAAGTGATGTCGAATAACCTCAAAATGTTGCGCAATGGTTTCGGCCGCATGTGTTGGTGTCGCTGCACGAATATCGGCAACGTCATCAGCGATCATACGATCTGTTTCATGCCCAACGCCAACGATTACCGGTTTGCTGCACGCATGAATTGATTCGACAACAGACTGGGCACTAAATGCGAGCAAATCTTCAAGGGCACCACCACCTCTTGCAATAATAATGGTGTCGATGTCAGGCGCCATATCAGCTTGATGAATAGCGCGGACAATTTCTGCTGGTGCTTGTTGGCCTTGAACTCGGCACGGAAATAACGAAAACGCACAAGGGACACGTCGATCTTTAAAAATACGACACATATCATGCAAAGCAGCGCCCTGAGGCGAAGTAATTAATGCAATATGCTTGGGTACCGCTGGCAATGCTTTCTTTAGTTCGGCTGCACAGTAGCCTTTATCCCAAAAATGTTTTCTGAGCGCTTCGAGTTCTTGCAGAATATCACCACGACCAACTGGTTGAATATTGGTGACAGTCGCTTGAAATCGAGCCTGTGGCTCATAAAGACTGAGCTGTGCTGTTAAAATAACCTCTTGGCCATCCTCGATTTTCTGTTGTATCTTATTATTGTGATGGCGAAACATCACGCATGGCAAAATGGCTTTGTCATCTTGTATATTAAAGTACCAATGCCCTGTTCGCCACGGCTTGAACGAGCTAATTTCTCCACGAATTTGAACAGTTGGAATATCATATTTCAGTTTTTGACTGACCTGGTGCACAATTTGTGCGACCGAATAAACCGTGCCTTTCATTTTTTGAGTCGGCGAACGTGTGATGGCTTGTTTCGTCGAGAATAAAGAGCGCGTGGCTTTATGATATTCAGACATGGTTACTCTTTCTTAGTTGAAGAAGGGAGTATTGACTTTAAGGTAATCTCTTTGTTGGCATGTTCCATTAAGACTTTAAAAACACCTGTGGCACTGGTCGTAAAACTATCATCATCTTGTTCTGTCGACGGCTTATTTGATAATTCTGGTGGAAGCTTTGGTGCTTGCCCAAGGCGTTCTAATAATTCGCGCGACTGCACATGGTCAGGCGAGACTGATAAAGACATTTTAGCAAAGCGAATCGCTTCTTCTTGATTTAGATCTTGTTCTGCCATCAGTGCAAGTTGATATGTGACCTGCGGATCACGCGTTTGCGCAAATAAGGATCTGAGTTCTTGCTTAGCGCGTTTCACCCGCTCTTTCTTTGGAATGTTCTCATTTTTGTAGTTGACCCAACTGCGTAAGAGTTCCGCCTGTAAAGAGCGTCCTGAAAGCGTTGAAGCGCGTGCCGCATATTGTTCAGCGGCCTTATAATTTTTTTCTTCTAGCAGCGCGTGTGCGGTCGCCATAAGCTTTTGTGGATCGTTTTCCGTGATGTCGATATGGTCGTTATCTGCATTTGCCTTCGCCATGAAATCAGGTAGTGCACTTTGGGTCAGGCTCAAGTTATAAGACTGTCGCTCTTGCTCTCTTGATAGTGTATCGAAAATGAGCGTCAGTCGCTTAAAGATAGCGGTACCGGCTTTTAAAAATTTGTCTTGCTCGGCTGCATCCTTCAAAATAACACCAACACGATCTGGATGATAAACCCGCAATAAATTATTATATTGATGTTCTATATGATGCGCTTCGGCATCAACTGGTACACTCAAGAGTTCATAATAATTTTTCACTTTGAGGTTGGTATACATCAATCTAATTTGTGCTTTCAATCGATCTGGGTCATCGACCATATCAAAAGGACTGATGTTAGAAACGAGTTCTTGTCTCTTTTGATGCGCATCTTTGGCTTGAATTTTGGCTTGTCGTATTTCAAGCGGCAGAACCCCTCGGGCAGGTGAGTCTGTTTCGATAACAAGCTTTGCATGGACGAGGGCATATATATATCGACGGAGTTCTTCACTTGGCAAAATTTCCATGCGCATGAGTGCGTCAAGGCTTCGATGAATATTCAGTAGGGCCAAGACAAATGTTTGGCGTCCATTTAAATTCAGATCGATCACGAATCGCTCAAGATCAATATCATCAAACGCAGGATTGCGACATAGGCTCTTCGACCCGAGTCCAGCTTGCCATGGGTTAAGCGCTGTTTCGGGATCGGGTTGCGCATTTTTTTTATATAAAGGCACTGAATCGCGAAAATCCATAGCTCATTATGGAACAGATTGCTCAGGGAGTCACGAATCGAGACATGAAAAAACATCGCCGAGGCCAAAAATTTCAAAACGGATGATTTTGATGTCACACTTCCCCTTCAAGGAGTGTTGATGTGATTGAAGCCAGTTTACCACCAAGTCTGCTACCACAGTATGATTCAATTATCCCTTCGACCTCACCGGATGCGACAATTTCGATTCGG
>JAHDGS010000062.1 GCA_020627505.1 Myxococcota bacterium | reverse complement strand
GATTCATCATTTATTTCACTAATACATATGCGTCATGTTGCTGATTTGGCGAGTTTGGTGAAAAAAAAATACTAAAAGTTATTCGGGCTGATAATGAAGGGATATGCGCCTTCGAGAAGAGATCCGACGACTGATCCGGCCTGATATTCAACCTTTTTCTGGCGCGTTATGGAATTCGCATCTCAAATGGCTCATCCAACTTCGATGGTGGGCGTTGACCATAAGTTTATTGGCTTGGTCTTTGGTGCCGCTCGTACAATGGCCATATTTTGATGAATCACGATTCTTAGCAGGTGTGGTGATCGGGACGATCGTCAATGCCGTTTTATGGGTTCGGGTATCGAAAAAGCCCCAGATCGGCCCACTCGAATTGGCTTTTCATATGTTGACCGATGTGATGGCACTGACCTGGTTGCTGGCTGCCTCTGGCGACATCAAAAACCCTTTTATTATGCTTTATGTGGTTCCTGTGATGCTCGGAACACTGATGCTTGGACGCTCAGGGACGATGCTAGCAATTATTTTCTCTAGTCTTGGGATCGGAATTTTGTCCTTTCAGCATCAATGGCTACCGACATATTTAAAGGGACGCTTACCGATGATTCAAGTGGCTTGTGTTGTGTGTTTAATGGCCACGTTAGGCTATCTCTCTCTCACAATTCTCAAACAACTCAAAGCATTTGAAAAAGAACATATCGGTTTGGAGCGACTCGCGACCCTCGGACGGGCTATGCAAGGGATTGCCCATGAGCTGAATACACCATTGATGACGATGCAGACGTTGGCATCAGATATGTCATCGGTCATGAAGTCAGTCACCCTTGATCCGGCGATTCGCGGAGATATGGTCGAGTCTCTTGATCTGTTTGAAAAGGAAGTGGCCCGGTGTGGGCGATTAACGGCCTCATTGTTGAGACACAATGCGCCAGAGTATCTCAGCCTTGCATCGGAACGTGTTATTGAAATTGTCGAACAAGCCGTCGCATCTTTGGGTGAAAAACCTGGAGAGACCGTGCGCATTCAAATGGCAGATCGTTCGCATCGGCATCGAACAGATCGAGATCGTTTACAACAGATTATTATGAATCTTGTTCAAAACGCCATTCAAGCCTCAAAGGAGGCCGGTCGCTCGGCACCATTTGTCGACATCGATATACATATAAGTCGCGGTCAAACAGCGATTGATATTAAGGATTTCGGTGCAGGACTCAAGCCACATATCAGGGAAAAGCTATTTCAACCTTTTGTGACAACGCGACCTTCAGGTGAAGGGACGGGGCTCGGGCTATACACTGCGCAACGTTTAAGCATCAGTGTGGGGGGCCACATTGAACTACTTAAGTCAGATGCTGATGGTACAACCTTTCAAATCGTGCTAGGAAAAAAGTGATGTCGGTACATGTATTGCTTGTCGATGATGATCCTGGTCTACGCATTGCTATCAGGAAAACCCTCACGCGTTTCGGTTATGATGTTTCAACGTTGGCATCTGGGGCTGATGCCATCTCTGTATTTAATCACGGGCACTTGGATAATCGACGTATTGATATTGCTATTTTAGATTTACGGCTTGAAGATATGTCTGGTGCCGATGTCCTCGAAAAAACCTACGGGCGGCCTTTTCCTGTAATTGTATTAACGGGACACGGCACCGTGCCTGATGCTGTTCGCGCCCTTCAGTTAGGCGCCTCAGACTTTGTTCAAAAGCCGATTCCGGCACATGTATTATCGAGTAAAATTGAAGAGGTCCTCTGTCAATGGTCAGGCGCACAGATACCTGTTGGTGCCCCCGTTTCACTTGAAGAAATCGAATTCGCACATGTTCAGGCTTTGCTTGAAAAACATGAGAGTGTTTCAGCTGTGGCGAGAATCTTATGTATCGATCGGCGTACTTTACAACGAAAACTGGCGAATTGGCGTCATCAAGCACAAGTCGATCTCTCATCAGCAAAGTGAATTGAGCACTCACCCATTTGGTGAAATGCTTGAGAAGGACAGCATGCACATCTGACATCGTATCAATAAGATCCGACATTGCATCCATGGCGGAATATGTTAGCCAATGACAAACAAAGGATCCGTTATGTCTTGGAATCAAAAGCGCTTTATCTCCTTCTTGCTTATTTGTTCAATTATAGTTTCGTTCGCTGCTGCTGCCAATGGAGATGGTTTTCGTTATATTCATGTTGAAGCAGATCGTATCATGCTTAACAATGAAATTCTTTTTAAGAATCAAAGTGCGGAGATATCCTCTGTGAGTCATCCAGCACTCAATGAGGTCGCAACACTTCTTGAGAATGATAATCGTTTCTTTAAAATTCGTGTCGAAAATCATTCTAGTGATGCAGCAACGTCAAAGAAAAATTTAGCACTTTCAGAAAAACGAGCACAATCAATCGTTGACTATCTTGTTAAGGCTGGAATCGAAGAAAAAAGACTCATCGCATTCGGGCATGGAGATTCTCTTTTGAGTGAAGAGCCTGCTAAAGTTTCATCTCATGTTGCATTCATCATTACCGAACAGTATGATCGTGAAAAAATCATAGGTCAGATTTCAAGTGCAGCTAAAGACGTACACTTTTTATCTAAGGAGAAAAAAGTTGGTTTGACCTCTGGCGCTTCAATCCAGCACCTGAGCACAATTGAAACTGGACCAGATGCATTTGCTAAAACACAAGTTGGCGATCATGAGATTGCAATTGAGCAAAATGCACGTGTTACATTTGTCGATCCGTTGTTGTCGGAAGACAAGTCTTATTTGTCGATTGCACGACTGGAGCAAGGTGCGATTCAGGTTCAGGTTCAGCCTAAAAAATCAGAGAATGGGTTCACACGCTTTGTCGTTTCGACGGGGGCAGGTGATGTCGCACTGATCGGCGGGCAAGCTTCTATCTTAGCAGAGCTCGACGGGCAAATTGTCATCAATAACCTTGGGTCTGAAACTGTATTTATTTACCGAGGTGAGAAGGATGTCGTCGATGTGCCGGCAGGCTATGGATTGCGAATGCGGTCGAACTTGCCACCAGAGAAACCACGTGTTCTGCCAGAACGTCCTCAATTTCATGCCCGCCAAAAGAATGCGTTCCCAACACTGGGTGATTCAGGAGTTTTAAAGATCAGGTGGAATAAGATTGCAGGCTCGGCAAAATATGTCGTCACAATCGATGACCTTTCAAAAGGGGTGCGTCAAATGATGACTGTTCCTGGTGCTGACGATACCTTGATCGTTCCAAATATTTCGGCTGGTCAATACTTTGTTAAAATGACAGCTATTGATCAAAGTGGTTTAGAAAGTCCAGCAAGCCGTCGTTTGGATGTCGTTGTCGAATCACTCAAGTTACAGAGTGCCTGGGCGGCAGATAAAAAGCCTGATGGGTTACATCTCACTGCGATCGTAGGAGATGTGCTTCTTATTGAAGACAAAAACACGCGGTGCCAAGATGCAGATTGGACAAGTGAAGATGGCCGTTTAGCGCTTCGAGAAGGTCGGCGTTTGATTTCATGTACCCGTGGCGAAGGGACGACATTTGCACCACTCGTAATTGATGTTTTGAGACCTGTTGTTTCCACCATTCAGACGCGAAACTGGGATAACATGACAGCTGTTAAGATTGGATTTGTCGGAGGAGAGCGATTCAAATGGGATGAATTTGATGTCATCACAGGTGAAGATGATCTCGTTAAGAGTGCTACGACTGTTCAATCTCTTAAAGAAAATCCAGCAGAGCTTTCTGTCTTAATTCCAAAGACTTTTGAAGCTGGGGAGAGCACGAAAGTCAAACTTCTCAGACATGGCGTTGAGGTTGTGACCATATCAGATGTCATGAGTGGATATATTGATGAAACAGGACCTGCTAAACGGTCTTCACTTTTGAAAAAGCATGGGTGGTGGCCGGCAAGCTTCGCTATAGCAGGAGCCATATGTACAACTGCACTAACCATCGCTTCTGTCCACGGTGATCGAAAGGCGGATGAATTCCGGGATGAACGTCTTGGCGGTGGGTTGTCGGTTGATGAAACGAGTGAGTCGATTGAACGTGAGCGAAGATATCGAGATGCAAGTACAACAGATGGCCGTGTGGCAATTGGTTGCGGCGCGCTAACACTTGCTGGGGCTGCCGTTGCGATACCGTTCTTTACCTACGGTGAATAGAGTAAGTTCACATCGATCTCTAATCGACTCAGTATAAGTAAGGTCGGGTTCATGTGATTCAAAAGATTGTGGTGAGGCGTTTTAATGACGCGTTAATCAAGCTCGAGTTCACGCGCAGGGGACAGTCTTGTCAATGTTCTCGTTCGCCAAAGCAATATGCCAAGTGCCACAATAAACAAGAATGGAATCAGGACATGGCCAATGCCAATGTGGATGTATGAATGCCCAGGGCATCCGAACCAAACCGATGTCATTCCAAAAGCAATTCCCATTGACGCCAGGGCTGCATAATGGACGCGTCTCCATGGAAAGCGTGTCGCTCGCATTGTGAGATAGAGCATTGGAAATGAGATCGCCGAAACACCGAGGGCGTGTAGCCCGCACTTCACACCTAAATCGTGATGTCCATCAAACGGCATTTGAAAAAATCTAAAAAACTCCATTCCGCCAGCAAGGAGCATCAAAAAAATCGATGCAGGTGCAAGCTGTGAACCAAGCTTAGGTCGGAAAGGAGATGCAATAATCGATGCCCATAACAACGTGTAGCCAATGAAGAGTGCCCATTGGCTAAGAGAGAGCGTATGTTGACCTCTGAGCATCAAGACAACGAGGACAAGGTGGATCGCTGCGGTGAGCACAAATGGTAGAATGATTTTATTAAATGGACGCGTTCGCCGATCTGCTTGCTCTTGCATATCTTCGCGAATACGTTCTTTTAAAGACTGGAAGTCAATCTCAAGCAACTGGTTTTTCTCGTTCATTGGAAATTCCATTCTGCCCCCACTTTTCCGAGTTCTGTCTTGAGGCCTTTCAACAATCTGTGGGCCCGAACACGAATGGCTGTCTCTTTCATCGACAGTGTTCGGGCGATCTCTTTATAGGTAAACCCTTCTTGGATATGTAGATATAAAATCTCTCGATCTTCATTTTTCAACTTTGATAGTGCTTCATTTAAAGAAGCTGACAGCAAGGTATCACGGGATTTTGATTCAGGCGTAAAGTCAAGAAAGTCTGACGCAAACTCTCGTCGATGCGCTGCGGAGCGTAAATAGTCGAGTGCGGTATTTCGGGCAATGGTATAGAACCAACCTTTCACCGATGCACCACTTCTATAGAGCTCCCTTTTGGCATGAATTTTCAAAAAAGCTGTCTGGACAATATCGGCCGCTTTGTGTTCGGACACAAAACGTTGAATATAAAAGAACAAGGGTTTGTGGAAACGCTCAAAGAGTATCTCGAAAGCCTTAATTTCGCCTGTACAGTAAGCATCCATAAGCCGCTCATCATCAAGTTGGTTGAGTTCTTCTCTATTCACAGAACGCATCACCAACTGATTTTGTTTCAAAATAATCCAACATGATGGTCAATGTACCAGAAAACAGGCAAAGGTTGAAGATTATCAACAAATCAAGCTAATTTATAGCTATGAATGCACCAGTTTCAACCACTTTTAGTCCAGCATCTGAGCGTCTCATCATCTATACATGCGAACATGCAGGAAATGATATTTCCTACCTTGAACACGAAGGTCGAGAAATGGCGGATTCTGATCATATTTATCTCGAGCAGCATTGGGGATATGATATTGGTGCCGAGCAGCTGACACGCGGCTTTATTGAACGGACAGGTGGAATTGGAGTTTTTGCCAATTTCTCTCGCTTGATTTGTGACCCCAACCGATCTGTGGAGCACCGAACATTTATTCCGCAATCGATCGAAGAACGGCCACTTTCTTGGAATCTTGGTTTGTCAGACAACGAAGTGAGCGGTCGAATCCAATCACTTTATGAGCCGTTTCATAACATGGTTGATGCAGAGATTGAACGGACGTATGCTGAACAGCCGTTTTTGTTCTCAGTTCATTCGTTTACCCCGAACTACCAAGGAGAAACCCGAGATATGGAGATCGCTGTTTTATTTGATCAATATGATTCGGAGGCGGCTCTCTTTGAACAACTCATTGCTAGACATGGATTTCAGACAGCATTGAATAAACCATATTCGGGGTATGATGACCTGATTTATAGTGCCTCGGCGCATGGCCGGAAATATGATATTCCATATCTTGAGCTTGAAGTGAGACAAGATTTATTGCAGGATCCGACGTTGAGACAGCGAGTCGAACAATGTATTAGCGAGAGCTTGATGCGTCTGCTTGAGATGCCTGGCGTTTTTGAAGCTGGTGGAGTTGCGACGTCAGTTCAAGCTTCTGATCGATGAGCCGACTTGCTTGTGGAATTTGGCCCAGGGCGCGTTCTGCATCTTTAAATTGTGCACGTGCGATTGCTTTTCGAGCTTCTTCAATTTTTTGAGCATCCTCAGACAACAGTTGATAAGCGGAAAGATGATGATGACATTGTGCGTCAGCATGTTGACTTGTGTTATTCTGGGCTAACGCATGTGCGTATGATGCTGCTGAACGCAAATCGATATTTCTGACAGCCTGACCGAGTGCGTCGCATAAAACCTGATTCTTCTGAGTATCATGTCCGCGTCGCCACAAATAATAACCCGTCGAAAAACCACAAAATAAGAGCCCGCATATAATTAGTGTCGCGCGTATCGGCAAGCCTTGACGAGACGGTGGGGCTTCAATCTCGCGCAACGGTGGCGGCGCCACGACGTGCTCGTTCACATCCAAATCTTTGACAGCGCCTTTACTCAATTGAAAGCGAAGGACACGAGAGCCAATATGCAACACATCATTGTGATTTAAGCGGCAACCATCTTCACTGGGTAGTCGCTGTCCATTGACATACAATCCAAATCCTTGACTAAGATCTCTGACACACCAACTTTGATCAGAACGACGTCGATATAGTTCAGCGTGTAAGTTGTCTAATCCGCGACCTTCAATCTCGATTTTTTGTGCTTTGGGATGATGAAAAGCGTGTCGACGTTTGGACGGTGTTGGAGCGGGCGGACTTTCTGGCTTAGCGTCTATTTCTTCGTCTTCATCAGATGATGCATTTTGAGAAGACAATCCGTAAATATGCGCGGGTGTTGTTTGAAGCTGAATCGAACGCTCAGACGGATAAAATTCAGGGCAGGTCATTTGACGAGAGACTTCTTGGTAAAGCAACAATCGTGCACCTGAGTATGGCGTTTTTGAAGTCGACATAGTGGTTCTTAACCCAGTTTTGCGTAAAACGAAACGCCTTGTTGTTCTTTTAGCGACACGGTAAAGAGGGAATATGAGAATATTGGTCAATGCCGTCTTTCATCAGTTTCAAGTCTTTGTGCTTTGTGTTGTACTCGGCCTCTTGATATTAAGTGTTATTAAATTTATCCGTGCTCGAGTCGAGGGTCGGTTTGAAGACGAAATTTTTAGACGTCTGCTCCTGGCAGTGGTGATTCTAAGTTGTGTGAATATGCTTGTGGCTTTATGGAGTACGCTTCAGTCTTTTGAGTCGAGCGCTTCAATGACGACATTCACGTTCTATGCGCATTTATTTGATTACATGTGGTCGACGTCTCAGTTCTGGAAGCACGCAGCGCACCTATTCGTTGTTCTCACCAGTGTGATATGGGTGAATCGGTTAACAGAGAACACGAAAAAATGGCAAGGACTGACGGCCTATGGACTTCTATGCGGAATTGGACTCGTCGGTATACATCTAAAAAGGTTATCCGTTAGTCTGCATATTTTTTGATACCTTCGAACAGAACGCCGATTAAACAAACGAAAATCACATCTGCCCAAAATAATAGCGATACGGCCGCCGAGATATCATGTGGGGCGGAGATGAGTTGAAAGGTTAAGTGATCGACCGGGTGATGAGACGGATAATGTAGACCACCAGTTAAGTAGTGGAGTAGAGGGCGATGATGGGCGTAAAATAAGCAACACATCCACATCAGTGCAAACACCCGTCCATAGGTAGGCAACAGTTGGCGTATAAAAAATGACAGGGCATCAGAAGCGTATTGTTTAAGGGCTTGCATGGATTGCTGACTCGAAAACTGCCAAAAGAAGATTCCAAGTAAGGTCGCGATTGGTATGGTTTGCCATAAGGCAATGAGTTGACGAGATAAGGTCGAAAAGAGTTCAGAAGTTGGCGAGCCTGTAAAGAGAATAAAAAAGTGCTGAATCATGTAAATCAATACAGGTGTCGGCATAAATGCATTGACCGCGATAAAGCATGTAGCGATCAGCATGAATATCGAGTTCATTCTAAAGAGCTGTGCTGAAATGATGAGTCCTATCACAACACTGAGTAGTGTGACAGGCATAAAGATGAAGTAGGACTTCAAAATTCCGAAGAGCAGCGCCAGTGAAAAAGTGTTTAAAAGACGCGGACCTTCTGTGAGAAGAAAGATGGCCATAGGCAGGGCAAAAAATATGAACACGAAGACGTAGACGATTCGAATCGCATATCTCTGAGGTGATGATGTCATTGTCGAACCCCGATTTGTTGTAAGCTGATTTTAACATCAGCTCGACCTAGAAAATCTCTTATTTGATTCCATTGCGTGTCAGATATATTCGACGACGCAGTCAGCCATAGTGTGACTTCCGATGACTTTTTCCCTGAGAGATGTGGTCGAAAATACTGTTGCAGATATTGTGCTGGTGCCATCTCTTGAACTGATGTCGTATAATCGACAGCATGCAAATGAGACAACATGTGACATGACATATCAGGCGGGTGGAGGTGCGCGCAACGGGAATAATATTTGTCTGCTAGCTGATTGAGATCAGTATCTTGAGGTAGAATCGGCTTGAGATAACCCTGGTATGCTATTTGACCAATCAGAATCGAACGTGTTGATTTTGAAAAATGCAATGCTCCAGCTTGCTCTGTGTGCACTGGCGTCGCGATGAGTTCAAATGCGTTTTTTGGGGCCACTTTTTGATATGGCGATTTGATAGCCACATCGAATGAACGATCAAGTACGACCGCCGAAAGCTGTGCAATTCGATCAGCGACACGGACCATTTCAATAGATGTATAGAGTCTCGTCGATGCAGAAAGTGGCTCTATTAAAGTAAAGAGCATGACGAAAACCCATATCAGAATGTGTTGTTGGAATGCCCCCATGTATACATGTCCTTGAAAAAGTTCTTTAAAAGCGTAGAAATAAATATAAAGCACTTTTCCAGTAATTTTAAAATATTTGAGTTCAAATGACGTATTTTCCACATCTTTTCATGCCATCAACGGTGACACCGCCATATGAAATGGAGCTTGATGCCTTGTTAGCTGTTTTTCAGCAACACTATGGTGAGTCGCTCAGACATTTTGATAAAATTGTGAGTATTTTTAAGAATGCAGGTGTCGGTAAACGATATTTGTGTGAAACACCTGAAACCCTAGTCAACTTACAAGATTTTCCAGAGCGAAATCAACGATATCAAGCGGCAATGAAAAAGTATGTGGTTGAAGCGGCTCAACAAGCACTTGAGAATGCTGGGCGAGTCGCCAAAGATATCGATTATATTGTCTTGTCATCGTGCACGGGTCACATGATTCCTGGGGCCGATATTCATTTGATACAAGAATTAGGGTTTCGCCCTGATGTGAAACGTCTACCTGTGAATCAGATTGGTTGTGCCGGTGGTTTATATGGCGTGGCACACGCTCGAGACTTCTGTCTACCACGACCAGATACACATGCGTTGGTGATTGCAGCTGAGTTTGGGTCATACGCATTTGTGCCAACAGATCTGTCGATGTCTGCGATGGTCGGAATAGCGCTTTTTGGTGATGGGGCTGCGGCGACAGTGATTGGTCCGCCTACCGATCGGCCGAGTCTTAAATTGACATCACAAAAAAATCTCATTGTCCCCAATAGTGAACGGTTTCTTGCATTTGATTTGGAGCATGACGGCTTTCGAGTGATCATTGATCGTGCTATTGCAAAAGCGATGGGTGAAGTGGTTGGACCTCACATCGAGCAATTTCTACAAGACAGTCAACAACCAGCTCGTGATCTTCGGTTTTGGGGGATACATCCCGGTGGTCAAAAAATTATTGGTGGTGTACGAGATGCCTTTTCGTTATCAGATGACGACTTGGCACAGAGTTGGAACACGCTTAAATCAGTCGGTAATTTATCGAGCGCGAGTATTTTGTTCGTGATTAAGGCATTGCTTGAAGAGAAAGAACTCGACGAAGGTACACCAGGCTTACTGGCGGCATTTGGACCCGGATTTAATATCGAACTGATGCTCGCAGAGTGGGGCTGAGCTTGTCGAGCTTCGGACTATTATTGATTGTTATCATGCTTGTGGCGACGAGCCGCATTATAGAACTTCGAATTGCTCAAAAACATAAATCCGGTCGAGATGGTGATGTACAACGCGAACCTTTATATCCATTCATGGTGGCTCAACATACGCTCATCTTTTTTGCGATTATATTTGAGGTCTATCTACTTGAGCGGACATTCTCGATTTCACAAGCCGTATTTAGCGTCGCACTTCTATTATTCGCAAGCCTTGGTCGGTGGTGGGTGATTCGAACACTCAAAGAGAATTGGAATGTGCAGATCGTTCAGCCTCGAACAATTGTCACGACTGGACCTTATCAATATATACGCCACCCCAATTATACGATCGTTATCATCGAAATTATCGGTCTCACGTTGTTTCATTCTGCTTGGTTTTCTTGTGTCATATTTACAATTTCCAATGCCATCATTTTGACGATTCGAATTCGTTCAGAAGAAAAACTACTTCTAGCGACAGAAAATTATCGTGCCCACTTCTTAAAATTAAAAAGATTCATTCCTGGTGTGATTTAATAGGTCTCAATAAGTTCAAACCGAAAGACAGTGCCTTCAAATGCTTGATAGACAGCGGTTCATGACTCAGCGAAATCAACTGATCGAATTGTGTCGGGTGACGCGCGAGTGTTTGCACGACATGGGACATCAGCCTTGGATGGCGTTTGACTTTGAGCAGTGTTTTCGTGAAGATTTGGTGTGTGGCCTGTCGCGCCTTTCGACGTTGGTGGTAGTTTGTTGCACATTGCTCTGGCGAATATGTGTTTGCTGCTGTCATAAATATATCAATCAAATCTTGAACATCCCCGAGGGCAAGGCTCATGCCTTCGCCCGTCAAAGCGTCAACATATCCAGCCGCATCACCAACAAAGAAAACACGACCGATTGCAGCGGGGGTATGTGGTTGTTCTAATGCACCTGTCGTTTTCAATTTAGACGTTAAAGCGGCGGGTTCAAAGCCGAGGGTTTCTTTTAAAATTCGATCTACTTGTATATCAGGTGAGCCTTCATGTTTGAGCCGATCTTGCTCAAGTAAAATGGCACAGCCGGTCTCTTCTTTGCCGGGCGTCATGTAGAGTTCATATTCATCGGCGAGCCATATCTGAACGTAGTTATTTTGAAGATGCTTTGGTATTGATTCCGTCGGTAGGTGACAACGCATGCCAAATCGTTGTGCTAAGCGAGCGCGCTTTTTTTTCTTTTCTTTGGAGAGGACCTGTTGCCGCGTTTGGCTATGTAAACCGTCACAGGCAAATAGAAAACGACCGCGAACACAGCTTTGATGATTCGAAACATAAATATGTTCAGATGTCTGTTTAATGAATCGCGCGCGTCCCCAGAATATCGGGAGCTGAATGGCGTGAGCTTTTTGTCGTAGCGCCTTATCAAACTTGATTCGCCGAATGGCGTAGGCTGGCTCGAGACCAAAATGGCCTGTTGCTATCGTCTGGCCATGAATATATCGAATACCTTGAAGTCGAGTGGGCTCGATATTGGCAAGACAACTGGATAATCCAAGTGTTTCCAGCGCCTGAACACCTGGCGGCATTAAACCTTCGCCGCAAGGCTTGTCATTTGGTTCTTTTGAGCGTTCGAACAGACACACTCGCGCGCCTTTTTGATGAAGACTGATGGCAAGGCTCAGTCCAGCGAGACCACCGCCAAGCACCACGTAATCGACATCTTCATCAAAATCCATATTTTGCATTATATGCTGATTATCTTTCGAAAACGGTTCGTTTCGCATTTTACTTGGGCATATGACTTTTTTTCGCACATCATATTTGGAGCATACGGACGATGAAAAGGAGGTCAATTTGACAAAATATGAGCATGTACTTAAAATAGTACTTAAAAGAGTACATTATGATCGCTGCCAACTTTACAGAATTTCGAAAAGATTTGAAACGGTACCTCGACGAGGTCGAAAACAATGGAGAAATGCTTATCGTCAAACGCAAATCGGGGAATGGTGCTGTCATGATTTCGCTTGAAGAATACAATTCGATGATGGAAACCCTTCATTTATTAAGCTCAAAAAACAATGCCGATAGACTTTTTGAATCGATGAACCAGGCAAAGACGCGTCAACTGATCGAACATGAGCTCGAAGAATAAGAAGAACAAGCGTCGATATCGTCACACGAAAACAGCTCCTCGTAGAATCTCATTTACGACAAACGCCTGGGAAGAATACTTAGTGCTTGAGGCATCACATCCGAAGTGGTTCCAGAAAACAAATGTTCTTTTAAAAGATACTTTGAAACATCCCTTTGAGGGGCAGGGAAAACCAGAAGCCTTACGTCATGATCTTGCGGGGCTTTGGTCGAGACGAATAAATTCTGAACATCGGCTTGTCTATAAAGTCGAAGATGATGTTGTGATTGTTCTGCAATGTATGTTTCACTATTGAATGAATGAAGTTTTGGTCATGTCACTTCAAATATTTAGTAGGCAATATTGAAGCCATCATGAGACTACCTGTTGCATGACCTAAATCTGTGCTGTCCTGAGTACATATATTCAATTCTGAATCAGCATAAGTACCGTAAACCAGAGTGAGGCGAGTACGAATACTTGCAGTAATTTGTTTTTAATAAATCGACTGACAGCGGAATGTGCCATGTATAGAATTATTGTATGTAGTGGAATCGCAAGTAGAAAATATACAAATCCTCTAATAATAGGCGGCGGATTAGAAGATTCATAATATGCGTACAGCAGTAAAGGAGAAGCCCATAATGCAAGAAGGGCACTGGGCATTGCTAGAACAATGGTAATACCGAGGCACCAAAGCACCTTCTTTTTGTCAACTTTCATTCCTTCAGTTAATCATATACTTCTTCAGATTAGAAATTTTCCATGTGATGTTTTTGTTTGGTTTCCTAACGTACAGGCAAGCTAAGTTTCGATATCACGCCAGCTAATGCCATACTTCGAAAGGTATTTACGTAGTCGGTAGGAATCAGTTGTTAGGGAGTGACGAATCTATAGCAACTGACAGACAAGCATCATGAATAATTTGATGTCACGAAATAGTGCGTCATCTCGTCTATGTATTATGCGTCGATATTTTGTATTTTTGATGATGGCCTTTTTACTAAGCAGTGTTCGTTTATATGCACAAACATCGACAGAAACCGGGCAGTCATTTGCTGTTGTTGAGCTTTATACGTCTCAAGGATGTAGCAGTTGTCCACCTGCAGACGCATTGTTGCGAGCCCTTGGGCAAGAAGGAGATGACCACATTATTCCGCTTTCTTATCACGTTGACTATTGGAATTATATTGGTTGGGCAGATCCCTTTAGTCAGCCAGATTTCGGTGAACGACAGCGAACACAAGCGAGACGTCTTGGGCACAAAGTTTATACGCCGCAAGTTTTTGTGAACAATCAAACCTCTTTCGTTGGCAGCAATCAAAGCACACTTAAGCGAAGTATAGAACGAGCGCTATCAGGAAGAAGCGGTGCGCGTTCTTGCCTTCTTCCGAAAAACAATCCATGCATACAAAGCGCCAAAAACGAAACCACCAATATGTGCGCCCCAAGCGGTATTTGAATCACCACTAAATCCAAGCACGCCTGTCATTTGTTCAAAGAACCAAAATCCAAAAAAGTAGAGTGCGCCGAGATAGAATTTTCTAAAGCCAAGCAGGAATAGCATCTTGATCCGCGATTTTGGGAAACACACCACATAAGCGCCTGTCACAGCAGAAATGGCACCACTTGCACCCACCATCGGGATTTCTGAACCCGGCACCAAAGCAATGTGACCAAAGCAGGAGATGATCCCTCCCATCAGATAGAAAAACGCGAAGTGAACGTTTCCAATGATTGCTTCGATATTATCGGCAAAAATCCATAAGAAGAGCATATTACCAAAAATATGCATAAACCCACCATGGAGAAACATATAACTCACAATCGTATGCAGTTCATCTCCTGACATGATGTGTAATGGGACTGCATCATACGGAGCAGTGATGTCACCCATATGATTCATGGCGGCGAATACCTCGGCGACAAAAATAAGTATATTTAAGGCGATGAACGTGTAGCTCACATATGGCTTGTAGCCACCTTTAATATTGTCGTCACCAATCGGAAAAATCATATAGTGGCTCTAGCCTGATGGTCTCCGCTCAGCAAGGAGATTTAACTGAGCATTGAACAAGAGCCCTTGTCGAATCTGTTCAAAGCGATAGAATATCATTATGTCGAGTGTGCATCCTATAAACCAAAATGAGCTCCCTAAAAAATGGGCCGGTGAAAGTGTGGCTTCGATTAAAAGCCCTGTTGGTAAGAAGCTTGCCCGAAAGATGATGCAAACCATTAAGTCATGGTCACTCATTGAACCTGGCGATAAGGTGATGGTCGCGCTCTCAGGTGGTAAAGATAGTTATACGTTATACGAACTGTTGTGGCGGGCGAAAAAAAGGGCGCCATTTGAATTTGATATGATCGGTGTTCATCTCGATCAAGTTCAACCGGGCTATTCCCCAGCAGCGTTTTATCAATGGCTCGACAACTTTGAAGCACCACATCGTATTATCAGGCAAGATACTTATAGTGTCGTTCAAGAGAAAACCCGACCAGGTCAGGCGTATTGTGTGATCTGCTCTCGTCTGCGTCGAGGCATTCTCTATGATGTCGCAGAGGACTTGGGTTGTAATAAAGTGGCACTTGGTCACCATCGCGATGACGCGCTTGAGACATTGCTGATGAATCTATTTTTTAGCGGTAAGATGCAAGCCATGCCTGCAACCTACACGACAGATGATGGTCGATTTCAAGTGATTCGGCCGCTCATCGAAACCGGTGAAGACTTGATCCAAGCATATGCTGATGAACAAGATTTTCCGATTATACCGTGTAACCTATGTGGTAGCCAAGATGGTCTGAAGCGCGAATCGATGAAGCAGATGCTAAACGACCTGTCAGTCAAGTACCCTGATGTGCGCTCTGTGATGCTGAATGCGATCAAAAATATACGTCCATCACATATGCTCGATCCAACACTCAGTTCCTCTCGACCTGCGGTCGAACCTCGAAAAGTTCGTAAAAACGGCTTTAAAATCATTAATAACACTGACTAATTGAAGAGATCTCTTCAGAAGCCACTTTTTTTTGCACATGAATTTGAATTTTGGCACATTAAATCTTAACGAAGAAGAGGTGAGGTGCTTATGAAGAAGATTCTATCAATAGCG
>JAHDGS010000061.1:4500-15668 GCA_020627505.1 Myxococcota bacterium | reverse complement strand
AACATGTAATTGTACAAATCGAAGAAGTGAAAGAATATGATGTATTGGCAGAAGTTATTGAATCAAACGAAGTGCCTGATGATATCATCGTTCAGCCGTTTGGTTAAAAGATAGAAATCTCATATTCTCTGACAAACAAATGATCCTTATTATTTTAGTTTGTTGTTAAGATATGCATCTCGGAAAATTTGCATCACAAACTCGTGCCTTAAAATATTTTGAGAGATATCTGCAACCCTTTTGCTGCTGCTGACACTTAGCTAGTAGCAAAGGAGCACATAATGAAAATAATCAGAATAATAAGTATCATCATCCCACTATTGGCAGCCTGTGGCGAAAGTAGAGAACGTGAAACCAATACACAACATGTTGAAACACAGGATTCCGAAACACAAGATGAAAAAGTAGAAGAATCAGATGAAAACGCCGATCAGCGGCAGGTTGATAACCACGTCAGTCCTGATGACATCTACCCAGATGTCGGTGATGGCCAACACAAAAGTCCAGATGGCGTATCAGATTCTGACGAAAATGTTGTCGCCGATAATGAAAACGATATGCCAACGGCCGATACGACGTCACCAGATTCCCTTGATGAAGGGGTTGAACATGGACATGAAAATCCAATTGATGAAACAAGCGACGTGCCTGCAGAAGGCAACGAAAACACCATTGACGTTCATGAGGACATACGCGGAACAGACCTACAGACTTTAGAAAGTGGCCGTATTCTAACCCAAGACGATACAGATTCATATTCTTTTGATGTTGGGCCGGCGACCTGTTGTCAGGTACAGGTGACACCATTTGATATGGATCCTGTCCTTGTGACCATGCATGGCGATCGTATTGATGGACAATATACAGGCGATGACGAAATATGGGGGACATGCGAACTCGAGGGCTCTTTTGACTTCACGATAGAAGGTTATCAAGGAAGTACCGGAGATTATCAACTCGAAGTCATCTGTGAAAGCAACGCAACCAGCGAATTGTCACTCAGCTTCGGTGAATCATATCTCGGTTCAGGTCGTATCTTGGCCTCAGATGAAGCCGACCATTATGTCGTCAGCGACCTTGCACCAGGTACATGCTGCGTCGCGAATGTGACACCATTTGATATGGATACCGTTCTTGTCGGTATGAATGGCGACCGTGTTGATGGTCAATATACGAGTCAGACCGAGGAATGGGGAACATGCCAGATCGACGGAGAATTTTCTTTCTCAGTTGAAGGGTATCAAGGCAGCACAGGCCTTTATCAACTTCACGTCATTTGTGAAGCCGATTAAGTCGAGTCTTTATGAATCACATTCACGGGTACAGGCACACCTTCGGGTGTTGCCGACTGCCCTTTCAATTGTTTGAGCAACGGTATCAAACCAACTTTTACCAGGGCAATCGTCAAGAAGAGACAAAAGCATCCAACCAAAAGAGCTGCACCGCCTTCATCAGGGTATTCGAAAAAGTATTGCGAAAAGTGATATAAGAATCGCCACGGCAATAAAAATATCAAAGCAACGAAAAAATGTACGAAAAGTATTAAAGGATATAATAGACCCGCAACAAAGAAACGCTCAAGCCAAGAAGCGCCTTGGTAGTATCTAATGATCGTTTTTCTATCATTTTGAACTATATTCAAACGTTGAGTACGATTTTTCCTTGTTTTCACTTTGTTTTGTTGATGTGTCCTAAAGCTGTGACTCGAAGGCTTTTGCCCTTGATATGGCTGTCTATTTTTTTTACTTCTGGCGTGGCTGACGTCGGCGACGTTTACGTTTTCCCATCTATCTGTAACCACCTAAATTAAAAGCTGTAATCATTTAACCCAATATAACATAAGGGTATTCTCAAACGCCACTTCATCCATCTTTTCGTTTGAATGAATTTGAATCATCATGCTAGAACGACGTCTAAGGTATGACGGAGGTTTATATGAAGAAGATCAATCCTTTACACGTCGTGAGTCTATTGGCTACGGTGTTATTTATTCAAGCGTGCAGCACGTCACCCACGGGGCGACGACAACTTATCTTGATACCTGATGGGCAAATGGATGCCATGGGCGTTCAAGCATTTGACCAAATGAAAGGTGAAGTACCCACCTCGACAGATGCTTCGCAGAACGCATATGTGAAATGCATTGCAGATAATATCATCGCCACACTCGATAAAGACGAGCAAGCAGGCTGGGAAGTTATCGTCTTCAACGATGATTCTGCGAATGCGTTTGCTTTACCAGGTCGTAAGATTGGTGTTCATACAGGCCTACTCAATGTCGCGACAAATCAACATCAACTCGCCGCAGTGATGGGTCATGAAGTCGGCCATGTGCTTGCACGACATGGTGCAGAACGGGTATCACAGGGTCTCGCACTTGAAGGTGGCATGGCCGGTGTTGGCGCAGTGATGGGCAATAGTAAAACTGCAGGTATCGCAATGGGTGCTTTAGGGCTTGGCTCGCAGTTCGGTGTTCTTCTTCCGTTTTCTCGGAAGCATGAAAGTGAAGCTGATAATATTGGTCTCGACTTGATGGCGAAGGCAGGATTCAACCCGACTGAAAGTGTCAAGCTATGGGAGAACATGGCGAAGGCTTCTGGCGGTGCAGCACCTCCTGAGTTCATGTCAACACATCCTTCAAACCAAACTCGTATCTCTGACTTGAAAGCGGGTATGACAAATGCCAATAAGCTTTATAAAAAAGCACAAGCGGCCGGTCGAGTGCCACAATGCAAAGCTGTTTCAGGTGGAACGGCTAAGCCAGCACAAGAATCAACCGAGACGACGACAACATCGACCAAAAAGAAAGCCGGGGAAGCCAAGCCATCTCGTCTATCAACTTCTTTAACAGGTTCAGCCACAACAGCCGCGCCTGCAGCTAAATCGACAACGACGAAGTCGACAACAACAAAAAAGAAGTCGACAAAGAAAAGCCTATAACGTCATGTGCTCAATGGCTTTCAAAGGTTTCACTTCGGTGAGGCCTTTTTCTTTTTCAGATAACGCGGCATAAATTTCTTCAATGAATACATCGAAACCTGAATCAGAGTGCAGGGACATACCTTGCTGAATCCACTTTCTGCGTTGCCGGTGTAACCGCTTTCTCAGTTTTTTTGCTGCTCGTCTCGAAAGTCCCATCGCGCAAAAAACATCTAAAACATGCTGTCGGTTTTGAGCGACACGAAAGCACGCTCGAAAACCAAATGTCATCATCACACCACATGTAAATATTGTGGCGATATTCAATACTGTTGTGAATCCGCCCAACCAAATCTTAAAAAGGTGAGCTGATAGATACACAATGGGTAATGCCGTAAACCAACTCACGAGTTCGCTATCTTGTAGCGCCTCATCAAAAACGACGCGTGCGGCTGTATCGAGGTCTATTTCTGTCAGATCCGCCAACGCCCTATTGGCATGGTGCCCTGCCTTCAATTCACGACGATGTTGTGTCATCGCTTGATGGTATATACCATTAGAAGAAAATGATTGCAGTGACCCCCGTCTCATATATATAGAATAACAAACCGATTTGTCAGTTGTCATACGATCATCGTGCAGACAGTAAAAAAAAGCGTAACTCGTTATAATATATGCCTTAATGTTGACTACGGGATCTGAATTGAGCATCGATTTGCGCCAAATTTAAACACTCATGTACCACTCGCGCTTGAAAGGTTTCTATGATTAAGATAAATCTGAATCAGGAGGCACTATGCGCCAGTTATTTGCTCTTTCTTTGTGTTCACTTTTACTCAGTATTGGATGCTCAACAAAACGTATCCCAAATACCGACCTCAAAGATACATCGGATAATCGGCAAATTGTCGATTTCATGGTGAAGTATCGTCAGGCAGTTGAGAACCGTGCTGCTGGTGATGTGCTTCGTCTCACATCGGCAGACTATTTCGAAGACAATGGGACAGCTGACCAATCAGATGATTATGGAATAGAACACCTGACAGAGTCCCTCGATGAAAATTTTTCAAAACTCAAAGACCTCAAGTTGAGCTTTTTTATTCAACACGTCAACTATCAAAAAGAGAAAGATGAGATTCATGTTATCTACAGATTTGTTCAACGCGCACTGATGAGTGTACCCGCAGGTGATGAATGGATAACAACAAAAGACGTTAACGAAATTGTACTGAGACCGACAGACAGCGACTGGTCAGATTTTAGAGTTCTACGCGGATTATAGACCTCTACTCAATACACAAATCGTATCCGGTGAGTTGTAATTTAAAATTACTCTGCGTGAGGTGACGCTCAGCATGAAATATTTTGATGGGTACGATATCTCCCACATGGATATCATACGTCGCATTATAACGATCACCATTTGAATCTGGATTAGCAGTCAGCCGAAGCGTTCTCGAAACAGCACCATGGATACCGCCGATATCAAGCGCCAGTTTTCCATTGATAAAGACCCAAACGTCATCATCACCGGTGAACTGAAGGATTTCATTCCCGGAGAAACGGAAATCCGCTTCGAGTTCTGTCGTAAAATGATAATTCCGATTATTGGTATTCCCGTACCCACGCCCCGTCAACGGAAAGAAATAACTGCTCTCAAATGTGAATAGATTGTCACTGGCTGATTCACGTGAAAGCACAAGTTTTTCATGAAATGTCATATTCACATCTGGTATATCTCGATACCACTGTGAAAAAGCTTCAGAGCTATTAAAGCATGTCGCAGGGGCGGCATCAGCAAGAACAGGTTTTCCATCAGCGTCAAGTGTATCTTGAACTGCACCTTCCCGGTGTCCACATATCTGCGCTTCAAAATCAGGATGCCCATCAGCGACATTTCGCGCTCTGAAGTCTCTGTAGACCACATCGAGTTCCAGAGAATTTGCGAGCGAGTTATCACATGGATCGTCTGTTTCTGGTGGGTCGGTATCATCAGGTGAGTCAGGCTCTCCAGGTGGATCAGTTCCTTCTGAACCACCTGGTTGCGGCGTGATGGGTATTTCTCTTTGGCATTCCCGATCGCAACCGTCACCATTCGTATTATTTCCATCATCACAGACTTCACCCGCATCAACAATCCCGTCACCACATACATCTGTTGGCAGTTCAGGATCAATCCCTTGTGTCGGCCCCGACGGTGTGCCATCAGGATTCGGAATGATCAATGGCTGTTCTCTTGTAAAACAATCAGGCCAACATGTTCCCGGCGGAATACCACGCCCATCATCGATTGGCGCACTATCGCCTGGTTGAGGCACAGGGACAATCACACTGCCCGGCAGTTCATCTCGACAGGGGTAGTAATAATACCCGACCTCGACATCAAAGGCGAGACAATAGCCATCACCATCATGTGCTTCAGCTGTTTGTTCATCAGGATATAGCGCCGCGAAATCTTCCGGCACGCCCACCACACCGGGTGGCACATTATATTCTGCAGCCAGTTCCGCGTCCCGCTCATTCAATTGGGCATCCGTCATTGTGCATCGATCAAGTGGGCAATCGTCTGTCTGCGGTTGATCTATTGGGCTGTCGACGTCCGCTTCTCCCAGCTGTTCGGGCTGCTCATCTGACGCAACATATGTTGATGAAGGGCCAACCTGGCAGGCTAAAAATAGCATCACCGGAATCGCGAATATTATCTGTGTCATTCTTCCCATATGATATTTTGACACGCCTAAACTTTTGACACAAACGAAATCAAATGAGTTGTCTCAGTTCATTTTATCGATAGATAAGTATGTTTAAGCGTCATTCACCTCAATTCGAAGCTCAGTTTCACCGATTTGAATCGAGTCTCCAGGCGCAAGAAACTCTATCGCTGCAGACCATTTTTCTTGACCCTCCGGGGGAATAAGAGAAATAAATACGAAACCACCGTCACATCTTATCATCAGCGCACTGAAGGATGCCATTGCAGGGTCGTGGGTGAGTTGAATCTGACACTGCTCATGTCTGCCCACAAAAATATATGGTGCGTCAAAGGGCATTCTTATTTTGAGCGTATCTTTATGATATGCTTCGACGACAACACGCCCTTTGGGAATACGCCCACGAAGCATTTCAATCCATGGACTGGCCATCGCGGTGGGTATCGAACCGTGATCGAGGTTTTCGAACGCCGTTGCAATCGCTTTAAACGGATCCGGATTTTTCACATGTTGTTTCGATGTCGTGTCAAAGCCACGTCCGTTGTCAATTAAGATTTCAGGCAACATCGGTGTTGGTCCTGTTGCTAAATCAGGATTAATCGTCGGGAGCTCTGCGACCAACGCGTACTCATAAAAATGAATCACATCACGGTCTTTCAAAACGACCTTGTCTCGCACCACTTGATCGTTGATCATCGTTCCATTGTGGCTCCCGAGATCGATCAGCCAAAATTGTCCTTCACGAAACTCAACCTGACAATGGTTCCGAGAGACACCAGGATGCGGGATTTTCACATCACAGGTCTCTCCACGGCCGATCAATGTCGCCTTCTTTAACAGAATTGACTCTGTTCTCTGCCCATCTTTATAAAGCCAGAAACATGCTTCGTCGCCTGAACTTTTCTGAATCTCCAATAACTCAGAGTCAAACCGACCTGTATCAGGACGATTGCTTTTGAAATCGGCCGGCCCAGGGTCTGACTTGTGCCCACCTTGACCATCTAACCAACCAACCAGGCGACCAATGACAAATCGCTCGCCTTCTTTCAACACATGTTGTTTTTGAATACGCGTCCCATTAACTTCTATCCCATTTTGAGAGCCTAAATCTTGCAAAACCAGCTGCCCATCACGCATTTCAACACGGGCATGAAAACGGGAAATCGTGTCATCGGGTACTGCGATCATATTAGACGAATGCCGGCCAATGGTCAGTGGTTGTTCCCCCACTGTGACCTGCATTTTGTCCGCAGTCGGAAAAGGACGAATCTGCAACTTCATGTATCGCCACGCCTCCGTCGAATGCGGTTTGAGCTGCTGAGTAAAAGTATGAGCCAAGATATAACAATATCGATTTTTTGTGATTGTGAACATCCGCCATTTGACCGGGTTAGTGTAAATACGGCAGGCTCAACCCGTTCAGCATTAACGGTACACTGACCTGGTAGTGTTTCTTCGGCAGCGTATAAGAAACAAATACCATCGGTATCATCTTGTTCGAGGCTCCTTTTTTTGACTTCATTTAAGCCGGCACTTGCCCACATCGTGCTTTCACGATTGCTTGAATCTGTTGGGTGATCGAGACCAAGCACATGGCCCATCTCATGCGTCAAAATACTTTGCAGATCCGCCGTGCCTGATTCACATGTATAGATATCTTCAGAACTGACATCACAATGGTCATACGCTGTATTCACATTATTGATTTCAATGTCTGTGTCCACAATACGCCCATTTGACTTGATCCAAGTTACACTCGTAATCGCGTACTCAGATGTGCTTCTGAGCCATTCATCGACAGATTGTCCATTACCATTTCTAAAAACGATGATATTTTTATTCTCTCGCGCACCAATCCCCTTCACCCAATCGAAACCAACGCGGATATCGTTGACCATTTCTCCAATGCGAAGAGACATGTCAGAACATGGAACATCTGTCCAACTTTGTGCGGCAGCGGCTGAAATTCCTTGAAGGTCCGCTGCTGAAATTTCTCTGCCATTCACGTTTGAAACTTGCATAACAACATCTCGTTCAAACCAACCAACAGAAGTTCCGTTTATATCTCCGTTAAATGTACATTGGTATGCGCTCACCGATGATGCACACAATAATATTGAGCCATACAATGACAACAAAATAATCTTCATTCGAGGTCCACCTGCTGCGCTTCGTCTTGGTCGACTGCTAGTATTTGATATCCATTCACCCAATCACTCAATGTATAAGCCCCGAGTTCTGGATGGGGAGCCTTTAACATAAAATGCGCGTAGGCGCCTAACTGTAGCTTTGGCACGCCAGGAATATATTGAACAACATCTCCCACCTCTCCACCAGGCAAGACGACCTCAATGAAAGACCGCTCGAGTGTGCCATGATGAATGCGTTCGACCTCGACAACATAACGCGTTAAAATCCGCCGCCCATCATACCACTCAGTCGTCTGTCCCAAGACAATACCTTCTATCTCGAGCGGTATTTCGGACACACCAATCGAATGATTCGGCACATGTTGTGTGCCATGAACAGAAAGCCCAACAAGACCAACAGCTAAGAATAAGACAACATCTCTACAAAGTTTATTCACTTGTCTATTTTCTCGAAAAACCCACAAAAAGTCCAAGCATCACCGCATGATAGCTCCATATTTTGAAGATCTGAGTTAAATCGAAACACTTTTGAGGTTATGATCGTGGATGAGACTTATCATAGACCTGCATCAACTGATCCAAGGCGACATCTGTATAGCGTTGTGTGGTCGACAACGAGCTATGCCCCAGTAATTGTTGAATAAATCGCAGATTACCACCACTCTCTAGTAAGTGTGTCGCATAGGCATGACGCAGTCGGT
This sequence comes from Myxococcota bacterium, assembly GCA_020627505.1. Taxonomy (GTDB): domain Bacteria; phylum Myxococcota; class UBA727; order UBA727; family JAHDBA01; genus JAHDGS01. Next base: position 7,187 of record JAHDGS010000061.1, on the reverse strand, counting down.
GTGGGTGAACCGGCATATGAAAACCCGCCAACTGGGCATATTTTTGCAAGAATGTCCGGATTGTTCGATCATTGATCCTTTTGCCTCTCGCACCGACAAAGATCGCTTTCTCATCTTTTGTCGCTACAAGCTGTGAACGGGCGTCCTCAATGTAACGTTTGAGTAATAACCGACAACCCGCATGCATTGGTACGGAACGGACCTTTCCGCCCTTTCCGTGAACCCGAATATATTTGTCATGCATATGATCGATGTTGAGTGACACGCATTCGCCGACTCGCAAACCACAGCCGTAAATCACTTCAACAATCGTAGCATCTCTGAGTCCGATGGGTGATTCGGTATCAATTGCTTTCAAAATACCCTCGATCACTTCAATATCAACAGGTTTAGGTAAAGCCGCCTTGACCTTCATCGGCTCAAGCTCATGCGCAGGTGAGTGGCTCACCCAGCGTGCTTTAAGCGCATATGCAAAAAATGAGCGTATCGACGATCGACGCCGCGCAATGGTTGTGCGACTGTCTTCTGTATGCCTTTCAGCCAGAAACCCCCTCACAGTATACTTACTAATCGATGACAATGCATCGAGCGCGCGTGGGCTATTCCGCTTCATAAAGTCCTGAAAGAGCGTCAAATCGATGGTGTAAGCACGAACGGTATGCTGACTCAAACGCCGGACATTCGATAAATATGTCAAAAATTGCTCAACAGCGACCTGATATTGCATGGTTGATTATCGCAAAGGACGCGATAAAATCAACTTTATGGCGCTTCAGATACCACCCGCTTCAGCTTCATCAAAACAATTGGTGACATTGGGCCATGCAACACAAGCACCAGCACCACTCGTGTTATCGCAAAAGAGCGACATTATTTTACTCACGTTCAATGCTAAGTATCATCATACTGCATTTGGTTTACGCTACCTGTATGCCAATTTGGGCCCTTATCAAAATTTTGCACGTATTGAAGAACGGACAATTCATGACGACCCAGCGCTTGTTGTCGAATGGCTTTTATCTCAATCACCAAAAATGGTCGGGTTCTCTGTTTATATTTGGAATCGAGAAATCACACTCAAAACCATCAACCTTCTGAAGCGGCTCTCTCCCGATATTTCTATTCTTGTCGGTGGCCCCGAAGTCTCTTACGAGTACGAAGCCCTCGAGCAGAATATCAATATCAACCATATCTTTTGTGGTGAAGGTGAACAATCCTTCTTCGACTTCATCGATGCACGCGTCAAAGGCCACCCCGTGTCTAAAATCTATTCTGAAATAAAGCCAGATATCGCCACCATGCGTCTACCATATGCGCTCTATGATGCGCGTGATATCGAACAACGCGCGATTTATGTCGAAGCCTCTCGTGGCTGTCCTTATGAATGTAGTTTTTGCTTATCATCACTTGAAGAAAAGGTTCGTAACATTCCGCTTCAAGACTTTTTTGAAGAGATGCAAAAGCTCTATGACCGTGGTGCGCGCCAATTTAAGTTCATCGATCGGACATTCAATTTGAAGCCTTCGATTTCAACTGCGATTTTAGACTTCTTCTTCGAACGCTATACAGATGATATGTTTCTACATTTTGAAGTCGTTCCAGACCGACTTCCTGATAAACTCAAAGAGCGCATCGCCCGATTTCCGAAAGCGGCACTGCAATTTGAAATTGGTATTCAATCGCTGACCCTCCATGTCATGTCAGCCATTCACCGGCGGCAAAACCTTGATAAAACACGCACGAACTTTGGCTACCTGACGAAAGAAACAGGCGCCTATATACATGCCGATTTGATTGCAGGTTTACCGGGGCAAACAATTGAAGATTTTGAGCGTTCATTTAACCAGCTCTATGGCATGGGCCCGCATGAAATCCAAATGGGTATTCTTAAACGCCTCAAAGGTTCACCTATTATCAAACTCTCAGACGAATTTGATTTACGTTTTGATCCATCACCGCCCTACTCGATCTTGTCTTCATCGACGATGTCATTTTCAGTGCTTCAGAAAGTGAAGCGAATGGCAAAGACATGGGACCAAATCGTCAACCAACAGCAGTTTCCGAATACGACTCGACTCTTATTTAAAGATACTATTTCACCTTTTCAACGACTAAAACGATTTGACGATGTGTTGCATCAAAAAGTTCCTGATGCCTACCCGCGTCATTCGGTCAACTTACAAAAATTAGCAGAGATTCTTTTCGATTTTACTTGTGAAGTAACACCCCATAATTCACTGACAGTTCTTAAGGCACTCATGACAGATTTCCGTGTTATTGTGGATCGCCCGCAACCCAAATTTATCGGCCAGCGCCCCGAGCTCGTCGACATGCTTTCACATATCAATTTGCCAGAAGTACACAACAGAGAGCGCTATCGACATATTCCGGATAGACAACGCCGGTGGGCGATTGACCAAGATCTCACAAACAATGTTTGAGCCAAATCTCGTAGCTATTGAGCACTCTCACGAAATACAACTTCAGTCGTCGACTCGGCAGTCAGCGTAATCCCTCCCGACGCCATTGCTGCCGATGCATCAAACTCGAGTACACGTCCAAAGCCGACATTGATATTACAGCCAAGACCTGTTCCGTCATCAATAAAACCCAAGTCTGTGCTACGAATATTTGCGATACCTGCCCCTTGATTGACAGGAATCTGTGAAGCTTGAATACATGGACCT
>JAHDGS010000061.1:0-4490 GCA_020627505.1 Myxococcota bacterium | reverse complement strand
CACAAACGATTGACCTGAAGACTCAAATGCTGTCCATTCTGCTTGAAATCCGAGTGTCGCATCGACGACATCACCAAAACGTGGCGAAAGCAGCTCAATCGTTTGTGGCATCGTAAAATGAGTGAGTGCCATTTCTTCATCACTTCGTATCAACACGAGTGTATATTCAGTATCGACATTTAGAGCCGAAAATTCTGCCAGATATGATGTCGGTGTCGTCGATGATTGCTCAGTTAAACGATGTACATCTTCAGCATTCGTCGCACGAAGTTCAAGCCGATCGTTTCCTGTTAATTCGATAAATTGTGTTGCAGTGCCGCTCACCCCCAATTCGACAAAAAATGACGTGCTTCCAAAAACTTGAGTCGACGTCGCATTCAATATCCACTCACTTACATCAATCGTCTGAGAGTCAACAGGTTCTAAACAACCAATTAAACATAGCATAACGCAGGATATTATATATTTTTTCATGCACTGATCTTAGTATCTAGCGATCGGGATGCAAGAGATTTCCTAAGATATGTGACGAAAATGATGTGTTCGATAAACCTCAATATAGGAGAACCACATGCAGATTACTAAATCAATAAAACCCTCGCGAATTCAACCTATCCATCATTCGCATGATGTGCAATTTTTGACTGAGTATCGAATACGAATGCTATCGGACAAGAACATACTCAAATACGATAGTATTTATGAGTGGTCAAAAGAAACTCCACATCCCCTCATCAATGAGTTTTTGGATGGCTTTCAGAAGCTCCTAGACGAAGCACAAACAATCTCCGATATCCCCGTAGAAAGACTCACAGCGCTTCGGCAAAAATTTGACTCATATCAACCAAGTGAACTCTCATTATGGGATACAATTGAGCTCACTCGCGAGCTCTGTGACATACGAAAAGACCCATTAACATATACCCCATACTTAAATCAGCATCATCAACTTAATGAGCTAAAATTGAAAAACGATCTATGGTGGTCAGCAATTGCGGTTCCTATCACATGGGATCTCTCGGAAAAAGACATGACGTTATTATCAATCACTGGCATTGGGTTTGTGATGCCAACACTCGAAAACATTCGAGCTGATGGCAATGACATGAATCCAACAGATTTTTTCATCCATGACCTTTTTCATATCGATAACCTTCAAAAAACCATTTCCCACAATTTGTATGAAACTTATCATTCTCAATTTGAATCAACTGAACAACATCTTGAAAATATACGAAAAAAGAAATCTATAGGCAGTATTAATGCTTCATTACCAAAAAAATATCATCATTCTGCGCAATTCATATCCCCCGAACATAAAGAGCACTATTTACAGGTCTTTCAACAAGCGTGCTCTGAAACATACATTGACATGGCAAAGGCTTATGCATTTGCAGAAAGTATCGAACATCCTGAAACAAGGTTCGCCGCAGCCTGGTCTCTTTTTAACCTCGCCCATGAGCTAAATGTAGGTTTTCGGGTCAAAGACCGACTTCGGCTCGAAAGAAATAGGCATATTGATTCTTATCAACAAGGAAATTATAGGCAGATACCACAAACATCATATTTGTTTTGCCAGCGAGAAAATAGTTATTCACATTTTGGTTATAATAATCGTACTGGCGGCCTCATACTCCCATATCACAAAGTTCAAGCTCTTAATCTACTGCACAATTACTTATCCGATGATGATAATACTACTAATTTTGATATCGTGAATGCATCCTTTGATGAGAAAATGACCTTGTCCCAATCTGCGGCCGTACTCAAAAATATTAATCCGCAATCATCTTGGTTTAAGCAAGATGCACTTGATTATATAAAACTACTTCGAACACATCAAACTCCTCAGCAACGAACTAGATTTGAACAGCTGTTAAAGGAAGAAGGATATGGAAATTTGCTTTCCCAAATAAAGTCAAAGATGTTTAAAGAAAGAATAGGCCTGCCTCATCTGTATTCAATTGCGAGATCACTAAAGGAAAACTTTATATAACTTTTCTAAGATAAACTTTCTCAAGTTCAAGTAACCACGCTTTCACATTAAGTCCACCCGCATAGCCAGTCAGCTTGCCTGAAGCGCCGATCACACGATGACATGGTGTCAAAATGGAGAGCGGGTTTTTATTATTCGCGCCACCAACTGCCCGTACAGCCTTAGGATGCCCTATCGCTTGGGCTATTTCACCATACGTTACCGTTTCACCAAAAGGAATATCACGCAAAGCTGCCCAAACACGCTTTTGAAAGTCTGTGCCAGTCGTTTCAAAATTCACAGAGAATGACTGACGTCCCCCCCTCACGTATTCTGCCAGTTCATGCTCGGCATCATCGAGTAACTTTTGTTGTTCTCGAGAGATGCCCGCTGATTTTTGCAACCGCCCTTTTGGCTCAACCCATTTGATTTGGGTCACCGCTTTATCACTCACATAAATACGGACCCGACCGGGTCCGATATTCATGTCTTGGTATGCTATCAACTTACCAACCACACTGCTTACCTTTGTTCTGCTCTGCTAAGAATGTTCGAAGCGGTGCAAAATATTCGAGCAATGCCCCAGCACTCATATCACGCGTCCCGGTCATCGCTTCGAGTGCATCTTGCCATGGTTTGCTTTTGCCCATCGATAAGAGTGCCATCATTTTTTCGCCAGCTTCTTTAGAACCATGAATAGAGCATTCGTTAAGCGGACCTTCAAAACCTGCGGCATCACATAAGGCTTTATGCATTTGGAATTGTAAGATGAATGACAAGAAATACCTCACATATGGTGTATTCCCTGGAATATGATATTTCGCGCCCGGGTCAAAAGCCTCTGCTGGGCGTACATTCGGTGACTCAACACCTTGAAACTGTTTCCGTAACTTCCACCAGTGGCCATTGTAGTCGTCTGGTCCGACTTTGCCAGAGAAGACATCCCATCGCCACTGATCGATCATGCGACCAAATGGCAAAAACGCAATCTTTTCAAGCGCGCGTCGCATTTGCGCATTGATCAACTCTTTCTCATTTTGTTCAGGAACCCTATCAAGGAGACCAATCTTATTGTAGTAGTCGTTCGTCATACTTAGGGCGATGGCATCACCAATCGCTTCATGGAATCCGTCGTGTGCCCCACCCTGAAAAACATTCGGTAGGTTGTTATAGTAAAGATAATAATAAATATGACCGAGTTCATGATGAATCGTGATCAAGTCTTCTTCATTTTGTTTAATACACATTTTGATACGAACATCATCATCATTTGTCACGTCCCAGGCTGATGCATGACAAACAACGTCACGATCTTCAGGTTGCACAAACATCGAGTTTGTCCAGAAACTATCCGGCAACGACTTCATCCCGAGAGATGTAAAGAATGACTCACCAGCTTTGACCATTTTTATCGCATCATAGCCTTGTTTGACGAGTTCGCCATCAATATCGATATTCGTCTTTGACGCATAAGGTTGCATGATATCATAGATATTTTCCCAACCTTGGGCCCACATATTCCCGAGAAGATGTGCAGGAATGGCACCGTCGGCTTTCATTTTCCCAGGGTATTTTTGCGAGAGTTGTTCACGCGCATAACAATGTAAATCTTTGTATAGCGGTTCGACTTCGCTATAAAGTCGATCGACTGTTTGGCTGAAATCTTCCGTCGACATGTCGTACCACGAACGCCAGCCGGCGCCTGTATCTTCAAGGCCCATTTCTTTGGCACCCTCATTGGCCAGCTCGACAAAGCGTGAATACAAAGGTTTCATTTGCGGAGAAACAGTACGCCAGCCATTCCATGCTTCAAGCAACTCGTCATAGTTTCGACTGCTTTTGAGTACCTCCGAAAGCTCACCCAAGTCACGACAAGATTTTTTGTCACCATCGCCAGTGCAGTATTCACCTTTGCCATACATGCCTTCCATCTTGGTCATGATTTCGGCAAGTTCTTTCCGTTTGGCGTCATTATCTGGTGATGGTACATATGGCGCTGACGTTAGAAAGCCGAGTGCACGCTCAAGCGCTGCATCACCTTTCACATCTTTATACTTCATCGCCTCTTTAAAAGTACGTGAATTGAAAGCCATATATTCTTCATTAGAAGCCGAAGCGACTTTCTCAGTTTCATCGGTGATATTGGTCATGGCTGCCCATTGTGCCAAGTTGACTTTGACATCGAGGACTTCTGATTCTTTCTCATAGCTATCCCAGAATGCCTTCGCCGCCTCAGGTGTCGCAACCGCTTCAGACGTCGATGATGATTTGGTGGTGTTCTTTGAGCATGCTGATACAACACTCAATGATAATAGAATCAATCCTATTTGCTTTTTCATGAAAAGCCTCCTTTGTGAGAGGTCTTTCATGTTTCAGGCTATTTGAAAAGAGCGCAGATGATAACTCAAGTCATCAGTTGATGCTTTCTAAACACCACAGTTCACCACAGCAATTTTATCTCAAACATAGATCTCTCCGATCTTTGCCTGATATATAGGTAATTCTTCGCCAAAAT
>JAHDGS010000060.1 GCA_020627505.1 Myxococcota bacterium | reverse complement strand
ATCCTTCTTGAAACCACTCAGTAAACGACAAATTCGCCAACAGCTACAGGCCGACATCGACACGTTTCTAGCCAAAGGTGGTGCGGTAAAAAAAGTGCCTAATGGTGCTTCGGCCATATTCAACCCCGACCCCGCCCATCCAAGTTATGGCAATGGCTCAGGCTTTGCGAATAATTCTATGCCTTTTGCTCACAAATCCGACGAAAGAACGTGGGTGCCCGATGTGGTGGCAACCATTGAACAAAGAAAATTAAGCAGCAAAAAGTCTACATCTAGTGCGAAAGTACCTCACCGTTCTAACCACCAAAAACAATGGATTTATGACGATTTTGGCGAGCCTGTTCGATGGGTGTGGAAAGATTAGCGTGAGTAAAGGTCTTGGCTAGCTACATTCATTCTATCCCTAGAACCATTCCAACGATTCCAACACAAAAAACACCCCGCATACCATCAGGCCTAGCACCATTACCCAAGGGGTATTGAAGTTGGCGAGTTGGTTCCCGCGCACGCCAAATTGCCCCTGAATAGTTAACAAGGTTCCTGATACAGGATTAAACCCCATTCCCAAGCCCCATATAGCCAAATAGGTAGAGGCCAGCAGGTTAGGTGGCGGATTGAGTGTAAGAATCAATGGGTTGAATAATGCCATAACAATAATGGCATGCACCCCTATACGTGCTGCCGCCATGCCTACCATTAAGGTAATACTGGCTTCAAACGCACCATAATGGCTAAACGGCAATGGCAGTGACAGGTTATCAACAAACAAACCTACACCTGTGGAAAACACACCAGCTGCCAAAAAAATGCAGGCTTCGTTATTGAAGTTAGCCAGCCTTTCGGCACAATGTTGGTGCAGTTGTTTGATGCGGTGTTCTAATAACAGAATAATCAATACCAGTAGGCTTGCCGCCACAATAATGATCATCGCAATGCTGATGCCAGGCCATAATTGGTGGGCAATAATCACTGCGCTTGCTAAAAGACAGGGAATGACCAAGCTACGTCCTTTGAGAGGGTAGCCTTTTTCTTTGAAATGGTGTCGGCGATGAATAAAGTACAGCAGTGCAATACCTATTGCCGTGGTGGGTGCACCCATCAGCATTACTGTATAAATGTCTACGTTAGGAATCAATAGTAAGGTGTAGGCCATAGCGGCAAAAAAAGGCGACCACAAGGCGCACAAACCAAAGCTTAATGACAGTAACGAAACCAGTGGCAGATCAAGGTCACGAAAGCGTTTTAGGCGTTCGCCAATCACAATAATAGACGAGATATTGATGACCGCGCCAAAAAGATGGTTGGCTAATAAGGTGCTGATGAGTCCTTTCTTACCCTCGGGAAAATGACGTTTGCGGCTAGAAGCCGTGGGTGCTGCCACCAGTGCCAAAAAACTTACAGCAATCAGCATGGCAAGCAGTGTTGTATTACTGTGCAATAAACGCTGCCAAGGAATGCCGTGGTTATGCCACCCTGCATAGGCTACACCCAATAAGCCTATGGTTATTAACACGAGTGACTGGTTGCGCGCACGCCGTACGATAATGGGTAAAGCGGACAGGGCAGTGGCCCATATTAACACACTGGCCACCACCGAAATCTTAGGCATTAATAGGCTAAGCATGGTTAGCATCATGGCAACAAAATACGCATAGCCCCTAACGGTATTGGTTGGCATTAAGCGGTGTTCCTTTGTTTATGTGGAATAAATACGGATGCTAAGCTTATTACTAACGCTGAGACCTTTGCACGGGGAGCGAAGGCAGGCAAGACCAGGCAAAAAAAGACGCAAAGCGGAGTTTACTGGATGTCAATGCGCATTTTAAGTCTTTTTAAGGCCGTATTACCAAGTGCAGCCTTCGTGCTATGGTTTCACGCTGTATTTGTGAAAGCCGTCGTTTCGCAGAGGTTACCAAGGCAAATTTTTGTCACATAATAACAGGGCTTGGTTGACTTGTGAGTGGTTGTCTATTGGTTAATTTGTTACTCATGACGGGCAGTTATTGTGTTGATGAATAACGGCATTTGGGCACAGGAGGGGAGTGCTGATGCTGTGTTGATGTTGGCTGGGTACGGTCTTGGTTTTGCACCCATCGGCATGATATTTCTATTGACACAATTAGGCCAAATCCTTAATATTCGCTCTCCCAATTAACTGCGTAGCATATTGATTGGGGATGCTTTGTCCCGTTCGTCTAGTGGTCTAGGACACCGCCCTTTCACGGCGGTAACAGGGGTTCGAACCCCCTACGGGATACCAACTAAAGCACCTTCGGGTGCTTTTCTTAATTTTATAGGGGGATGTCCCATCCCCCTCGAAGTTGTCGCACATGTCGCCAACAATGCTGCATTTGCAAGGCGATTTTTATGAGCCACTCCACAAAATTCGATATGCCTTCGAAGTGTATCTTTTGCATTGCTTGCACGAAAGCCTCAAGCAGCGCCTCATCTAAGTCCAGCCATATATATAATCTGGTTCGTCGGCTCAACGTTTTCGCTTCGGCGCGCATCAAAAAATCCCTTCGATCGCCATCAAAATAACAAGATGAAACACGCAAGGCTTTTAGCGTATTTGTCATATTGGACGCAGATGTGTAGTTTTCGTATATGCAATTTCAGAAACGTCTATATCTAACCTACATTCTCCTTCTCGTTGTGGTTTCATGTGACGCCAAGCCGAATACTAAAAAACAAAAAAAACGCCCAGAACCAAGCGTATCCCAGTTGACTCAAAGTCAAATAAACCTTGATGGCGAGACAATGGGAACGACTTACCACGTTTCTTACCACGCCTCCACAGCTCAAAATTTGACGCAAAAAGAAGGTGAAATCAAAACAGAAGTGGAGAAGCGTCTTATCGAAATCAACCACATTTTCTCGACCTATATACCTCAAAGTGAAATCATGCGGCACAATGATAGTGGTCATCCAAAGCGCGCTGACTTTTCAAAAGAGTTTGCTTTTGTCTATGATGCCGCGTCGAGTTTAAAGAAACAATCGGACGGTGCCTTCAATGCATTTGGGGGGCCACTTTTCAGGTTGTGGGGCTTTGACCGTGACCCAAATAAGAATGTGCCATCTAAAGAAAATATCGCGAAGCGTTTGTCTTTGACGGAAGGGTGGAGATTTGATGAACATCAAAACTTGAGTCCAAAACATGTCAACCCAGAGTTAAACCTATCAGCGATTGCAAAAGGCTATGGCGTCGATCAAATAGCAAAGATTCTCGAACAAAAGGGACTTCACAATTACATGGTCGAAATTGGCGGCGAGGTCAGAACCAAAGGTGTTAATCATCGGCAAACGCCTTGGCGCATCGGTATTAACGAACCTAAAGTAACTGCAAAGGCCAACACAATCTACGGAACAGTTGAACTCAAGAATAGGGCAATGGCCACAAGTGGCACTTATCGTAACTTCTTTGAACATGACGGAAAGCGCTACTCTCATATCATCGATCCGCGCTCAGGTTGGCCGATAGAATATGGCTTGGTGAGCGTATCGATTATTGCTGATGACTGTATGACGGCTGATGGACTTGCGACCACCGCAATGGTTTTAGGAGAAGAGAAAACACGCGTGCTCTTACAAACACATTATCCAAATGCACAAGCACTTTTTATCTATGATGAAGCAGGAACACTTCGCCATAGTCAAACAGCGGACTTTGGTCTTAAGAAGTCGTTTCTTTATCGAGCTCATTCAAAAAACCGTGTGCCATATCGCGGACAGCCTCAGGGTACTCGATTGGCAAAACATGTGTCGCATCTTCAAAGAGATGGAGTTCGCTATGTGGCACCTGCTCCGCCATTTCAACACTACGCCAATAGGGGACGAAGCGGTCTTTTTTTCCTGCAAAGACGAGCATGGGCACATCGATAGAGCTCAATATGTCGTCGGCGGTATGGGTCGCGGCTGCTTCGGCTGTCGACAACAGTATGTCAATTTGCATATTTGATAAATGTTTCAGATATGGAAAGAAGTCTCGGTAAAGCACACGTCGGCCTTCTATTTCCAAATGACTGGTCAGCCAGTAGCTTAACGGATGCGCAGCAATTAATTGCCATGCACGTTGATGCCAAGGCTCATGATGCTTTCTCGCAGTTGAAATGAGGTGCGGAAAAGCAGCCTTAAATAGCGTATTGAAAATAGTGCCAGGGCGTTCTCGGTCGGCACGCTGATGGAACGTTTCAATTAGATGGCCGGGTGAACCACATAACATCACGTAGCCTGCGATATTCTGACGATATTGACGCCATGCTTCAACGCAGACTTGAACACCCATCGAAAACCCGACAGGAATATATTGCTGATAGCCAAGTCGATCGGCGACACCTTGTAGATCAGCTGCCAATGTTTCGATCGTGATATCGAGGGGATTGATGGGCTGAGAAGACTGTCCGTGACCCGGATAGTGCCAAATAACAACGGGTCGGTCATCAGCCCAAACAGGCGCATGGTAAGCCCATACAAATCCATCGCAACTATAACCATCACATGTGATCACCGGTGTGCCTTTCTTGTCGGCATTCAGCACTTTTATATATAGCTCAGCGCCTGTGACACTAAGCGATGTGCATGTCGTGAATTGAATGTTTCGGTTTTGAACACGTTGAGTCAGCATGAAAAGAACTCTACGCCTGCGCCCGAAGACGCGCAATATGCGCATCGATTTGTAATAAACGTGTCTCAAGATCGACTTGTTGAGTCCTGGCTTTTTCAAGAACAGCGGCTGGTGCATTCTCAACGAAGTTTTTATTGTCGAGACGTTTACGCAATCCAACGAGTTCTTTATCGAGTTTCACTTTCTGTTTCTCAAGTCGATCACACTCTTTATCGATATCAATCAGACCAGTTAATGGAATAACGACTTCAAAATTAGAGGCTGAATTCATCGCTGCGAGGTCTGGCGGCGTGTAGCTCGTTTTATCGGCGAGTGTCAGCTTCTCGACTTTAGCAATTGATATGAATAAGGCCTCATAAGGTTTAAAGCCCGTCAAAAATTCTTCAGTGCCAACCAGATGAACTTCAACTGCTTTATTCGCAGGCAAGTTTGATTCTTGACGGGCATTTCGAACAGCGGTGACTGCTTGAACGAAGGTTGTGAAGAACTGTGGTTCATTTTCATTGGCCGTTGTAACTTCACTTTGCGGGAATGGCGCTTCGGCACAGAATGAAACGTCAGGCCATCGCGTTGAACGCCCCGGTAAGAGTTGCCAAATTTCTTCACTGATAAATGGGCATAATGGATGAAGGAGCCGCATGGACGTATCAAGAACGTGAACGAGTACGGCAGCCGTTCTTTGTCTGACGGCATTAGGCTGTGCTTCGTCAAGCTGAACTTTGGCACATTCGATATACCAATCACAGAAGCTATTCCAGAAGAACTGGTAGATACTTTCTGCGAAAAGATCGAATCGGTACTCTGCAACGGCTTGATGACATGCCTGAATCGTTGCATTGAGTTCTGCCATAATCCATGCGTCCGCTTGGGCTAAATCACCACGAACAACATTGATATCGGCAATCTCACCACTATCAATACGCATCAACGCAAAACGGGTTGCATTCCAAACCTTATTCAAAAATGCGCGGTACCCAGCAACACGTGGAATCGCGAGCTTGACATCTCGCCCTTGGCCAGACAGCGCCGCTAATGAAAATCGAAGACCATCGGCCCCCGAGGCCGGGATGCCATCAGGGTATTGCTTTTCGATGCCTTTCAAAACCTTTGGTAGCTTTTGTTCCGGCACAGGATAGGTTTTGGTTTTTGCGATGAGGTCGTCATATGTGATGCCCTCTATGACATCGAGTGGGTCAATCGCGTTGCCGAGTGATTTCGACATTTTTTGTCCGTCGGCATCACGGACCATCGCATGTAAATAGATGTCTTTAAACGGCGCTTCGCCCATAAAGTAACACCCCATCATCATCATGCGAGCGACCCAAAAAAACAAAATATCAGAGCCTGTCTCGAGAACAGCACCAGGGTAAAACGCAGCCAAGTCTTCTGTTTTTTCAGGCCAACCCAATGTTGAGAATGGCCACAGGCCAGATGAAAACCACGTGTCGAGTACGTCTTCTTCTTGGATATATTGTTTAGGGTGAAGTGCCTCGAGGTCTTCGACTGCAGCAACAGAGAAGTCTCGAATAATGGTGTCATCGAGCTCATGGAGTGCTGCTTTGAGCACGTCGCGTGTATCCTGGTCCTCGGCCAGACGTTTGTATACGTCTGACGCAGGATATTGTCTGACGGCCGCTTTCATTTTCTCGATATCATAAAAAACTGGGATCCGATGTCCCCACCAAAGCTGACGCGAGATACACCAATCTCGAATATTGTCCATGAATGAACGCCATGTCGCTGTCCAGAGCGACGGGATAATCTGTGTTTCGCCATCATAAATTGCCGCATTCGCCTTATCGGCAAGCGGCTTCGTTTTGACGAAAAATTGTTTTGATAACATGGGTTCGATGGCGACACCCGAACGTTGTGAGAGACTCACGCTATGTTGGATTTTTTCTGTGCCTCTCGAAAAGCCAAGTTCTTCGAGTTTGACTTTGACAGCTTTACGGGCAGCATAGCGATCGAGCCCAGCAAACGCGCCTCCGTTGGCATTGATGGAACCATCAAGATTGAGAATGTTGATCATGTCGAGCTCATGACGTTGACCGATTTCAAAGTCATTCGGATCATGGGCCGGGGTGATTTTGACGGCGCCCGTTCCATATTCTTTGTCGACGTAGTCGTCAGCTACAATCTTAACAATACGATCTTCAAAAAATGGATGTACTGCTTCACAGCCAACCAAATTGGTATAACGATCATCATCTGGATGAACGGCGATTGCCGTATCTCCGAGCATGGTTTCAGGTCGGGTTGTCGCGACAACAATTTCTGTTTCTTGACCTTTAATCTGGTAAGCGAAGCGCCAGAGTTCTCCCTGCTTATCCACATGGTCGACTTCTTCATTTGACAAGGCTGTTTGCGTTTTCGGGTCCCAGTTCACCAAGCGCTCACCGCGATAAATCAATCCATCATTCCACATTTTGACAAATGCATGTTGAACGGCAGTCGAACATTGATCATCAAGCGTAAATCGTTCTCGTGACCAATCGGCAGAAGCGCCAAGCGACTTCATTTGTTCGACGATACGTTGGCCATTCTTATTTTTCCAATCCCATACACGATTTAAGAATTCGGTGCGGCCAAGATCTTGACGACTCAGCCCTTCATGACGCATCAATTCTCGTTCGACGACGGACTGTGTCGCAATGCCTGCATGATCGACACCAGGAAGCCATAAGGCTTCGAAACCACACATGCGATGATACCGAATCAATATATCTTGTAAGGTGACAAATAATGCGTGACCATTGTGCAGTGTACCTGTCACATTCGGTGGCGGCATCATAATGACATAGGGCTCTTTTTGTTTTTGTTGAACGCGATCAACATTTGCTGCAAAGACGCCCGCAGACGCCCATTTCGGGTACCATTTCTGTTCGACAGTTCGTGCATCATAAGTCGGCTTCATTTCAGTCATGAACGTAGCATGACACCCTCGTTTTGAATGGCAACAGCAGGGAGAGAATTCTCACAATTTGTCAAAAGGAGATATTGAAGACGTTTGGTTTCTGATTTATTTAAACACATGTTTACCAAATGTCTTGTTCAAATCGGAAGTCGCTCGGAGGCGATACTGTTCACGTCACATACACAGTCTAAATGGGCCGTGGGGTCCAAAAAATGTATTGTGCATGAAAAAATCTCGTCCGAACTATTACCTTATCCTGTCTGTGTGGCGAACATCTCAGACGAATCGGTTGAGGAGGAGGCAGCGCAGCAGATTCGATTCGATATACAACCTCAAGGGCGAGCTTGGGATATCGCTGAAAGTCAGATTTTTGATGAGTTGCATGAGCTGTTCACATCTGCGGGATCATTATGGGCGGCGTTGAGCGTTTCGATAAGCCGAATCGAGCAACATGAAAAAGGCCTGTTCGATTTCTATATATTGACGCAAGAGCAAGAGGGCGTAGAAAGAGCGATTCAGCTCATGACAGACAGCTTGATCACACTTGGCGTGTATCGTTCTCTGTCGATAAAAAGAAAAGATACTTATTAATAGACGCTTATTTATTTTTAAATAAAGCGTTCAGTTTGTCGAGGTGGTTGTCTTGTTTCGCCGCCGGCTCAGATTGAAGACGCTCTGAATCGTGAGAAGAAGTGGGTGACTTGTCGCCAAATAGTGCGTCAAGTTTTGCTTTGGCATCTGCGGCGGAGTTATCAGATCCATCCGCTGTTTTTGGCTTCCAGTAATCACATAAATTTCGGCGAGATTTATTCGCGATATACTCTGCGCTCGACTCACGACATTGATTATCCGCATGAGGGTCATAGAATTGACAGGTTTGACAAACATGTAAATCAGTCGAACATGCATCACATTCTGCTCGAAACGAAAAATAAGATGTCAAAGATTGTTCTGTTTGACATCCAGGGCAAATGACATTGATGCGTTCCATTGAGATATCCTATGGGAGTGTACGCTTCCAAAAAGGTTGCCGATTCGACTCTTGGAGCAATAATTCTTTCTGTATCTGGTGGTGAACACGTCTCGACAGCTGTCCAATTGTTTCACCGTGCTCGATGCGTTCTTGGAGTTGTTCTGACGTCATGGGTTCATGAAAAGTAATCTGCCACTCACCGGGTAATGGAAGTGCGCCGAGGGGGCCCAACCAAGGGAATGTAGGTGTAATTGGAATATAAAATGGGGATTTCACGAATGGCTGCCACTTATGAAGCAGCGGAGATGCTTGCGCACTACCGACGATTGTTGTTGGTACAATTGGAACTTTGGCATCAAGCGCAAGTTGAATGAACCCACCACGTCCAAACCTTTTGAGACGGGTTCTTTCCCAATACGGTTTTGTGAGCCCCTGTTCGCCTTCTGGAAAAACGGCGATATGATGCCCTGCTGTCAGAAGAAGTTGCGCATTATGTCGATGGGCACGGACACAGCCAATCTTTGTCATCAGTGCGCCCAAGGCAGGGGCAAGCATAATCGGGTCTTCGAGTAATGGGCGTATTTGAGACGCAATATGTGTCGGATTCAAGTGCGCTAGCATCAGTGCGTCCCACGGAAAGGCACCTTGATGATTCGCGACAAAAATATGCGGGGTATCAAAGTTGATTTGACCGCGTACCTCGAGTTGAGATGTTGTTTTCTGCAGGATATCGATCAATCGCTTCGCACGGGATGACCATCGTCGATCTTGGCCAAACAAATCAGTCTTTGATGTCATATGGGCCGACCCTCATGTGACGCAAGCAATGCCGGGAAGGCTTTCAAAAGAAGCTCGGTTGACCAACGAAACTGAAAGTCGAAACACGCGTCACTTTTTTCAGTCGACACGCAAAATGGCCACATTAAATATTGTTCGAAACGGGGCGGGATAGACGATAACTGGAACCGCCATAACGCTTCACTACCTTGTCTCAAAAAAGATTGTGGTACAGATAGACGTTTTTTCTGTAATGTGTTTATCCAGGTCGAGAGTGGACGCGCCCCGCCAGGCGGCGCACAATTAAAGACGCCGGCTGTCGGGTTTAATACAGCATGTTTGACAAAACGGGTTGCATCATCGGTGTGGATAAACTGAATCAAGGGATCATAACCGAGCACATTGGGGATAAGGGGTAACGAGAAATACTTGGACCATATATTCTCAAAGGGCGGTGCACCGATGCCAGGTGCCATTCGAATCAACATGGTCGCGGTATTCGGATGTTGTTCGATGAACCGTGCTGCCTCTGTATCAGCTTGAATGCGATGAGAAAGCCAGTTGTTGTGACGAATAGCTGCTGAGGAAAAAGATTCTTTTATATATAGTGGATTCTTTGCATGCGCGCCGTAACACATCGTCGAAGAGAGCATGATAAGATTTTGAACATTTTTGAGCTCACATGCTTCGAGAACATAATGCGTTCCGACTGTCTCAAGCTCATGAACATAATCGTAGCGATGGTCAGGAAGCGACAAAAATGCAAGATGAACCACAGTATCGATTTCTTCCTGTTCGATGATCTTCGCAAGCTCGTCCGGCGTATTTGGGTGAGTGAGGTCGAGATGATAGTGGCTCAAATGTGGATAGTGCGCCAACAGGTGCTTCAAATCCGTTTTCGAATTCGAGAAGCGTTTGATGGGTTTCACATCGACAGCAACAATCCGGTGCTGCTGGTTGTCGAGTAGGGCAGATAACAACGAACGACCAAAAAAGCCAAAAGCGCCCGTGACAAGAATATTCTGGCTTGATTTCAGTGGGTTACCCATAATTAAAACTATCACGGGCATGATTCACTTCAAAGCATCTTTTCGGAATCGTTCAAAATAAAACAGGTGTTGACAGATAATTATGCAGGATAAGCTTTTATTGTTTAACATATATGTGATGCATATTTATAGACGGATCTTGTTCATATTACTCTTGCTTCATGGCAGCGCGCTCATGGGTCAAGACAGTGACGTTCAATTTACGATTTTGACACCCGAACTCGATCGGGAATATTCGGCCGATGTACGTCGTTTATTGGAAGGAGAGCTCACATCGGTGAATATTCTTTCGCTGCGTTCTTCGTTCAAGATCTGGAAAACCCTTTATCAACTCGGTGATGAAAAATGGGATCGGGCAAAACTCCGTCTCGCGATGGTCAAAAACAAAATCGAGGCGCTTATTCGAATCATCGATGGCTATTCCAAAAACGGTGATGATACGTTTTATGTCGTTGTCTATGACGACACAGGAAAGGTGGTGTATGTCGATCAAATTCTTCAGAGTCAGCTTGAACGGAAAGCTGAAGATGATGAAGGCATTACAGCCGAATTGATTGCTGACCACTTCACGCCGCGTCTGATTGCCTTTTTCGTTGATTGGGACGATCGGGCAAAAGTTCCTTTTGAGCTCCCCCCAGAGCCTGAAGATCTTGAAGAAGAAGAAGGTGACGAAGAAGTTTCGGGTGAAGAAGGTGACGAAGACTTTGATATTTCTCAGTTCTATGGTGATGATGTCGCAGAAGAAACCGGAGCGGAAGAAGATGAAGAAGAGGAAGATGTTGAAGAAGAAGAGGATGCCTTCGACGAAGATACCTACTTTGAAGATTATGAAGATGGTTATGATGTCGCCTCTATCGATAAACTATATCCGACATTCATGGTTGGTTTAGGTGGTGCCGGGGAGTACTTTGCCTATAGTCATACACCTGGGCAACAGCTTGATGTGGCGACGAATTTTCCATTTATCAAAGGTGGCGCGTCATTAATTCTTGAAACATGGGTCAAACATGAAAAAGGTTGGGCGTTTGGTGTTGAAGCTGAAGCACGCGGCAATATGTTTTTAATGGGCGAAGTTGGTTACGGGAATGTACCCGGCGGTTCGACATCATTTAGTCAACAAACGTGGCTCGGGCAATCGATTCGAGGAAACCTGATTTTACGTCTACACAATCTTAAAAACTATGATGGCTGGGGCATCGCGTACGGTTTTCGTGCCGGTGCGCGCTACTTCTTGATGCTACACAATAAACAGTTTTCGCCAAGATATCTCGGACCACAGTCTGGTTTGACACTCTATGAACCACTTGCTCCGGGTCAAACTGATCGAACTCAAGTTGCGCCAGGGACATCTGTCAGTCCTCTTCCATATGCAATTGAACAAATTGCTCCGACTGTTGGTGTTGATTTAGAGATACCAATTTTGGTTGGGCCAAGACGGCTGCGTCTTGCCTTTCAAACAGAAGTTATTCCATGGGCACTCCAAACAGAAGAGTTTGCACCAGGTGATATCCTTGATGGTGTATGGGGTTTTTATTTAGGTGGTTTCTTCAGAGTTGGCCTCAAAAATGGATGGTTCTTAGATTTCAGAGCCACATACTTACAAACCCGTCATTTTTGGCGTGCGACGACCTCGACTGTGCCAAATACCCGTCGCGGCGTTTCACCAGGACAAGACACCTTGAGCTACTTCAATGGTGGAAATGGCGCAATGTCAACGGCGCATGCAGCTGCACATTTTGGTTGGGAATTTTAACGACGCCATAAGGGGGGCTTTCCTAGACAAAAATACGTTTAAAGACTAACGTCTTTGGCAGGAGTCATCATGTCACGTATTATCCACATTGAAGCCAGAGAAATTATTGATAGCCGCGGAAACCCAACTCTCGAGGTTGATGCATTTGTTGGCGAAGGTGAAAATCCGACCGCTTTTGGCCGTTTTGCTGTTCCATCAGGTGCGTCGACGGGCTCTCGAGAGGCGCTCGAGTTACGAGATGGCGATGCCTCACGATACCTTGGTAAAGGTGTTTTGAAAGCGGTTGAGAACGTGAACACCACCATCGCAGATGCACTGGTAGGGTTAGATGCGATTGAGCAACAGCGTGTTGATCAAGTGATGCTCGACCTCGATGGAACGGAAAACAAAAGCCGTCTCGGCGCAAATGCGATTCTCGGTGCATCGATGGCAGTCTCGAAAGCGGCGGCGGACAGTCTTCAACTTCCGTACTATAAATATATTGCTGGTGTTCGTCAGATGGGGCTCCCGGTTCCGATGATGAATATTTTAAATGGTGGTTCACATGCGGATAATAACGTCGACTTACAAGAATTTATGATCATGCCTGTTGGCGCGCCATCTTTTCGCGAGGGCTTGCGTCATGGCGTTGAGGTGTTTCATGCCCTTCGTTCGATTCTAAAAAAGCGAGGCTTGAACACTGCTGTTGGTGATGAGGGTGGCGTTGCACCTGCGCTTTCAAGTAACGATCAAGCACTCGATCTCATCTCTGAAGCTGTCGAACATGTTGGTCTCAAGCTTGGTGAAGATATGGTTTTTGCTATCGATGCAGCTGCATCAGAGTTTTATGATAAAGAGACACGTGAGTATGTGCTCGAAGGCGACAATACGCGTCTCGATGTTGGCAATATGATCAGTTATTGGAAGAAGCTGGTTGATAACTATCCGATTAAGAGTATTGAAGATGGTCTCGATGAATCTGACTGGGACGGCTGGTCTGAGCTAACAAAGGTTCTTGGTCAACGCGTTCAATTGGTTGGAGACGATTTATTTGTGACGAATCCATCTATTTTTGAACGTGGGATTCGCGACAATATTAGTAATGCTATTTTGATCAAGGTGAACCAGGTAGGCACACTATCTGAAACGCTAGCTGCTGTCGAAATGGCGCAGCGACACGGCTATGGATGCGTCATATCGCATCGGTCAGGTGAAACCGAAGACACAACGATCGCAGACTTAGCTGTCGGCTTATGCGCTGGACAGATTAAAACAGGTTCTTTGTGTCGCTCAGATCGTGTGGCAAAATATAACCGCTTACTTCGCATCGAGTCTGAGCTGGATGACTTGGCTGTGTATGGTAAAGGTTTTTTGTAAGATGACATTTGGCAATATTCGGTTGCGTCAATATATCTTTTTGTTTGTCTTTTGCTTCGCTCAGACAGTGAGTGCGTACGAACACCGCGGTCGGGATATATGGGCAGGACTCAGGCTTGGCGGCGCCTCTCAAGTGTCAGGTTTTGAGCAAGCTGGCTCAAGTTCTAGCCTTGACATAGGGCTTTATGGGCAGCTCGGAATCGTCAAAGCACTCTCCGTCGGTGTTGGCGGAGATGTGTTTTTAGGTCCAGGGCTAAATAGTCAACGCGTTGATGCGACGGTGAACGGTCACATTCATTTCGGCTATGCGCCATTGATCCCACGACTCGGCATCGGACCAACACTGTCATGGTACCAATTAAAAGATTCATCTTTCGACGATAGAAGGCTTGGGCTGATTGTGCGACCAGGGATCGATTATTTTATCTCTAAAAGACTCGCTTTTGGCTTAGATGTTGATATTGAGCAGACCTGGTCAGTCAAAGGAGAAGGGAGCGCATCTAGTACACGTCTAAGCTATTTGCTCAGAGGTACCATCCGCTTCGGTCAGGGCCTATAAAACTTCATCAACAAGATTGATGGAATGGTTTATGAAGTTTCTGTCAGTACTTATCTAAAATTAGGTGTTTACGACTTTTGTCATAACGGCTAGGTTCGCTGACTAATTGACGATCCGATGGGAGAGATGATGAAAAAACTGAATTCGAGTGCTTTTTCGAGCCGATTCCGTGTGCACCTTATGATGTGCATTTTCGCGCTTGTTGCTGCGTCAACGACAACGTTTGCGCAAACTGAAACACAAGGCTTTGATGCGGTTCGCGCCGTTGATAGAACCCCACGCGCCGGAACCCCACTGGTGACAAACAAGTTACATCCAAGAGAAGGCCGATGGGAACTTGGTCTAGGTTATGCCGGTACGATGAGTGATGCATTTGTACGACATATGGGGGCAAATCTCTCTTTAACTTATCATATCTCTGATTGGATTGGCATCCAAGCATTTGCGAACGCGTTCTATCCACAAGAACTTAAAATGGCGCGTCAAGCTCGTGTTGAAGAGAATAGTATTCGAGACGATCGTTTTGTGCCAAACTTAAGCAACCTATGGCAAAATTATGCGTCTGGTGGATTGCTGTTTTCTTGGGCGCCACTTTACGGCAAGTTATCGCTCGTGTCGGAACTTGACCTCAGTTATCAATTTTATTTTGTTGGCGGATTTCAAGTCGATGCCATTGCACGCCAAATCGAAACGACAGGCGTGGATATTGGTAGCGACATGAGCTTTTATGCAGGTAGTGGCGTGAACTTTGAGCAACGCATTCGTCCATCTTTGACAGGCGGGTTTGGCATTCGTTTTATGCCTTCTCAAACCATCGGTATCACCACGGAAGTTCGGGTGAGTGGTGGGCCAAATGACTTGAGCAATGTAGAGGGTAACGGCTCTCAGTGGGCTGCTCAACCATTATTTATCGCCGGATTAACCTTCTTGCTGTAGCGGAGTACGACCATGTTGATGACATTTAATAGAAAGACAAGTTTATCGCACATCGCTTCGATGTTCACTGTTTCACTGGTGCTGGGTGGTGTTAATTTATCAGCTCAGGACGATTCAATCCCGACGATTGACGTTGAAGCGGAACAAGAAACAAAAGAATCCGTGAAGAAAACGCTGAATGACTCGAAAAAAGAAGCAGAGACTTCATCTCGTCGTGTACTCGGCGCAACGCCTGAAGTCGAGCCTGAACCAATCCCTGAGCCTGTTACTGAGGCACCGGTGACGACAGAGGTTAAAGCCGTCGAAGCATCGGAAACCGAGATACCAGAAGATGCGCCTGTTGCTCAACCTACGACGACCACTGTCATCGAGCAAGTTGATGACTACGAAACAATCTACGCCATTCAAGGTAAAACGAAACTTCATGGCGGCACTTTTGAGGTCACCCCTTATTTTTCGCGTTCGATCAATAATAAGTTCACTCAACATACTGGAATGGGTCTGTCTCTGCTCTATCACTTTAATGAAGTTGTCGCAGCAGAAGTTGGTGGAACAGTTTTTATGAGTAATGATGTGAATACGGGCTTCAGGCTGGGCGGAACAGAAACGACAGCAACGCTTGAGTTGAGAGAAAATGAAGAGCTGACACCAGAGCCAGTCAAGCTGATGACCCAACGTTGGAATGCATTCTTTGATTTTCAGTTAATGCCAATTACTGGAAAGTTTTCGCTACAGGGTAAGTCGCTTGGCACATTTGATATTTATATGCTTGCAG
>JAHDGS010000059.1:14538-15783 GCA_020627505.1 Myxococcota bacterium | reverse complement strand
GCGCAGCACAGCTTTAAGCCCAACATTACTCGATGAGCTAGGTTCTGTTTCAAAGCACCGGCTCTGGCAAGGTCAAATATGGCGACTCATCGCTGCTCAATTTTTACACGGGAATACACTTCATATTCTTGCAAATATGTATGGGCTCATCATCATCGGTCCGCAAGTCGAACGCTTGCTCGGTCATGCACGTTTAGCGACCATTTATCTATTTTCAGGTATTTTCGGGTTTGCCATCAGTGCCTTTTTTCAAACACCCGGTTCCGTCGGCGCATCAGCTTCACTGTTTGGACTTGTTGGCGCGCTATTTGGCTTGTCGTTCACGTTGCCGAAAGACAATGACCTCCGTAAATGGGTTTGGGAGAAACTACCGCCAGTGGTTGCCCTCTCGTTGGCCTTCGGCTTAATTCCTTATCTTCTTCGATATGTGTTTGGGCTGCTCAGCGTCCCCGGTATCGATAATGCGGCACATATCGGTGGTTTGTTCTTTGGCGCACTGCTTGGCTATGCCATGTCTCTCGACTTGAAAAGTCAGGCATTTGAAAAGGTACAGCAACACATTTCCCAGCGTCGGCTTTCAAAAAGCCTTCTTACGAACCGTCGGAATCCGCTGCGTATGCGAGCGCATATGTTGATGTTATGCGCCGGATTGATTCTAACCACTATACTTGCCATTGTCGCTGCACCCATTGGAAACACGGACTTTCAACTCGCCCGAACGCTTCGCACACATCATTATGCCATCACAAAGACGACAGCGACTTCAGGCTCAAACCCTTATATAAATGCGATGAAGCACGTCTTCGCAAAAGATCGTCCTTTTCATGTGGCCGAGCACGGATCGTTCATTGCAACACGCTTTCCAGAAATAGAGTCCGCTGACCACTTGGTTTATGACACAGGCTTATCACCAAAAGATGTCATTCGACACAACCCAATGGCATATACCCGTTTATGCGATATCTTTGTGCATGACATCGCGGCCGACAGAACGGCGATTGAACGCATTAACTCCATCAATAATTGCATTTATGCGCTTAGAATATATGCGAAGAATCCGGTCTCAACATGGACCTGTGCACGCGCGCGGACATTGTGGAACACACTTGAACATACGGCAGACATAAAAGAAGAAGCCCTATATCGATTGACGGTCGACACCATCGCCGATCGACTTGATATTAACGGTTATCCACATGCAGCCATCGCACTGATGGATATGCTCGAAACACAACACGCGCTTTC
>JAHDGS010000059.1:0-14522 GCA_020627505.1 Myxococcota bacterium | reverse complement strand
GCGACGTCGTTATATGCGGCATCTCCGCAAACTTCGAAGAATAGTTGAGCGTCAGGGTACGATGGATATCCCCGCAGCTGATGCTTGTGCGCCACTTGCTCAAGAGGTCCTATATGGTGGAGCTTAGTCGAGACCGACGCCTTGTCGAACTTGAGCTTCGACTTGAACAATTGCGCCATCACTTCGATCAATTTTTTCTTGGCCATATTCGACGCCCACCCACAACGGAGCAGCAACAGATTGCCCGTCAACTTCGAAAAGAGGTGAGCCAGTCACAAGGGTGGCCAACTCGGAACCGATTTAAGATTAAGCAGCTTATGCAGCGCTTCACCACTTACAATACGATGTGGCAACGCCAACTCACCGCAAAAGAGAATGGAACACATCGAATCGATAAGGCACGCTACAAGCGAAAAACATCTTATGAAGACCACCTCACGCAACAATATAAGCGACCGGTCGAAGAGACGCCCACAGCGCCGTCAACTTCAACGGACTATCAAGCGATATTAGATGCGTATTTAGCATCGCGGCAAAAGCTCGGCCGGCCCAGCCGAATGACATTAGATCGACTGCAAAAGCAGCTTGAAGATCGTATTCCCGAGTTTAAGAAAAAATTTGGCGGCGAGGATGTCGGATTCAAAGTTGTGGTCAAAGATGGCGATACGATGATCAAGCCTGTCCCGCTGAAAGAACTCAAAAATGACGTACCCACATGAATGATTCTCGCACATAACGGCCATTGCGCATTTGGTCCACCGTGTTAAGACCCATATATGTTTGGATTATTCGGAAAAGACAAAGTCACCCCAGCTAAAATCGATAAGCAAATCGCGAAAGTCAAAGAGCGTTATTCGAAACCTGAATTCCGTAGAGAAGCGATGGATAAACTCATCAGATGGGGAACAGCAGAGTCTCTGAGTGGTGTTCTTCAACGCTTCAATGTTGTGGCGCAGTCCCCACATTATGACGAACAAGAAAAACAATGGCTGAGTCAAGCCTTTACGACACTCGGCCAAGAAGGCAAAGCAGCCCTTGTCAAACATCTCAATAAAGAAAATAGTGTCATCTATGTAATTCAAGCCCTTGAAGGCATGCTCGAAACATCAGAGCTACACGATATTGTTGTGACTGCCCTCACCGGCCGAGAGCCTGAAGATCACCGCTCTGTTCAAGCCAAACAAGAGCTGGTCGCATGGTTGGGACAACATGCGGATGACACGCGTCTGCCAACCGTTGCACCATATCTATTTGACCATGCTGACGATGTGCAGTGCACCACGATCGACGTGGTTGAAGCACGTCGTGTCGACGCCGCATATGGCAATCTCTTACAATTGATTTCATCGGACACAGAGTCCCCTCGTGTCATTCGTCGGGCAGCGACGGCAATTTCGCAGCTTGAAATTGCACTTGAAGAGACTGACAGCCTTGCTGCTGAAGTCCTTGAAGACTTTGAACTCAAAAATGGGAAACTCACCAAACATGCGGCTTAAGTGGGTCACGATACTCTCGATATTAATTGGCAGCCATCTGTCTGGCTGTGCTTTGAGCGGTGTCGCTGAAACCTGTGATGGCCCCGGTGATGCGTGCTCTGATTCGGCACATATTTGCCATGATGCGCCAGATGGAAAGGGCTTCTTTTGTGCCCCACCCTGCGTTGATGATACAGCATGCGATGCCAATGGTTTGATGGAATGTCGTTCTCGTCGCTGTGTTTTTAAACGCGTTGGTGGTGAAGATGATGATGACAATCTTTTGCCAGACCCGACTTGTGCCGATAATGAAGTGCGCTGCGGTGACGATTGTGTCGAGGCCGTGCCCACCGACAATGGTTATTGGCTACCGAATACCATTGCCCATTGTGGCGATTGCAACGTTCCCTCGCCGACTGGCCGATGTGTCAACGGTGTTGCCCTCGGCTGCGAGAATGATGCCGCGTGCGAGGCACCTGAAAATGGGTCCGCGCGATGCAATGAGCTGCGTAATTGTATCTTTTCATGTGACGAGGGCTACGATGATTGCGAGCCAGGTTTATGCGTCTCTCTAAAGACGACCAAAAACTGTGGCGAATGTGGCGTTGACGTCAGTGCTTACGCCACCAGTTGTATCGAAGGCCGTCCCCTCTGTGGCCAAAATCCAATTTGCGATCCACCTGATGTCTGTGTTCCGACTGATGAATCGGGTCTTTTTGCATGTGCTGAATGTGGAGCAGATATGGATTGCCCAGAAAGTGACTTCTGTTGTGAGGGCCAGTGCCGCCCCCGTGATCGACAGGGTGAGTTTTGTGGTTGCTCACCCACGCCACGTGCACCCGAAAGTGCGTCTAGCTACTTCTCATGTGAAGAGAACCAATTTGGTCCGATATGTATTGCACATGATGATACGCCAGCATGTGGTTGTGATGCCGACGTCGATACACAAGATGGTCGCGTTGATATGGTCGACCAATGTGGCCAGGAACAGCTTGGTGATGTACTCGGCTACTTTTTGGCGAATGTATGTAATACCAAGGACGCATCATGTGAGCCGCAATCGCCATCGCGATGTGGTAAACAAAGAGGCGTTCGCTCTGCGCCATCCCCGCACGCGGCCCTCGCTGATGATACAAGTGCAACCTGCGATGTTCGGCTTGGTGGTTCTTTGTGCTTACCAGATGATAACTTAATTGGCCGTTGTGGCTGCGCGCAAAACCGTGGTGACTGTTCACAAATCGTTCGCTTTCCGAATGATCCTGTTCCACATCGTATTTCAGACGGGTGCTCCGACGATGTTGTCGGGCCAGAAAAGATTGAAGCGATCAACCCGCCTCAATGTGGCTGTGTCCAAAGCCCGACCAAGTTTGAGCCATGCCCAGCCGAGAGACCAGATTGTTTCGCGACCAGTGGCGGGTGTTTTGACCTTAGAACCGACGTCAATAACTGTGGTGAACTCGGAGAAAGCTGCCCTGATGGAAGCAGTTGCGTACATGGAGGCTGCAGCGGTTGCAGTTCGAACGCAGACTGCTCAGTCAATGCTGCCGCTGATTCATGTACCCAAGATGGTGGTCTTGCGCGATGCAGCTGTGCCGCCTTTACCCAAAACTTTGATGGCGATGTGATTCAAGTCGCCTGCCCAATGGGGTGGACGTGTACAAATACTGGTTGTATTGATCCAGACACATCTGAGATCTACACAACCATGCAATCCATCCCGAGCTTGTAGTTAAATTTATTATACTCAGTCAACACGTCAGTTCCGGCCCTTCGGCAAGCTCAGGGACCTTTGGCTATTGAAGGGCTTCTGCCTACGCCACGGGCTTTTCGTAGTGGCCTTTCGAAACGGCCCTCGGGCAGTTCAACAGTTTAAACCAGCATATTTGGATATAACGTGAGGACGCGACGAAGAATCGAGGAAAATGAAAGGATATTTGTCGTTCAATTTTGGTGTGGTTCACTTTATTCTTCTGGTGAATGCCGTTGTTCAAGAATCAGCAGCGTGACACCTGTTATCGTCATCGCAGAACCGATCAACAAGCCGCTTCGATATATACCGATACCACTTTCTTGTTGTTCAATACGTTCTTCGTAGGTGCTTGAAATAGAAAGCGGGTCTTCGCTTCTGCTTGTCAAACCAAACGCAGTCACACCAGCGATTCCAAGCCCTGCGCCGCCAAGGCCTGAGAGTATCCAGCCGAGCCGGCGCATCTTCGCCCGCTTTTCGGCTGGCCATATCGTTTTTCTCTTCTGTTTATCTATTGTCTTCGCCTTTTCGACCTCTTTTTGCGTCTGATCGGTCACGTCAGCTGAGTCAGATGCGCCATCGGTCTCACCCGAGGCGACAGCAGCCGGTTTCTCACCAAAAACAGCGAGCATCGAAATGAGGGTCTTTTCGACGGCAGCGCGACTCATATCAATACGCGACAAATCGATAATAACTTCATTCGTTTCAGGGACTTCTTGGCCTACAATCGGCACCAACCGCAGTGAAATCATGTAGTTTTCTTTTTTAACCTTTTGGCTCGTCATAATGACCATGTGCTGAATCGTCGCCAGTTGCATCACGGACTGAACACAATCGATTTGAGAAAACTCACATGCCATACCCAGTGCGAGCGCACCTTCATAATGCGCATATGTTTCATGTCGATGTTGAATCTCAACAGGCGTATTTTTGAAAAGCCCCTCCCAAACGATATCTTCGAGTTGACCTCTCTCAATTTGTGACATCTGCGGGTCATTGAGGGGCAAAAAGCCTATCGTCTCGAGCGAATCGTCAGCGTAGATGTGTCCTGCACATATACACAAACAAATTAACACAATTCGGCGAAGCATATTGTTCAATCACCCATTCGAAGGCGTTGGTCAATAGCCGACCGTCGATATGTCATCCAAATTATTCATCAAAATGCGACCATCCTCTTTTCAGAAGTATTTGAACGGGTAAGATATCACTATGTATTTTTGTCGAACGCGTTTCATATGCAACGCCTTTCTCTGCTGTTCCATACTTCAAACCTCCTACGCATGTTCAAGCGATAACGGTCGAACAGATGCAGGCAATACCGCGAGCGCTATTCAGATTTTCACGGAAAGTGCGCTCAAAACCAAACAAGGTATACCCATCAACCTCGATGCGACAGAAACAGAAGCCAAAAGCCTCGAAGCCCTGGATTTTCGCTGGACCATCATCTCTGAAAAACCCGAGAACTGCCGAGAATATATTATCGATGCCGACCTGCCCGTCGCTACGTTCTTTTCATCGTGCCTCGGAACACGCCTCATTCAATTGCACGTTTCGCCGAGCAGTGACTTGAGTGCGACGCCATCAAACCAAACAAATATCACAGTGACGGTCGAGGATGGGACGACATTACAGTTCCCAGAAGATCGTATTGAAGTAGCATACGCGTGTGATGCCGAAGATTGTGTGACGGAAAGCATCGAGGTCGCAGCCAATATTCTCGACGAAAATGGAGAATATTTTGGCACACCATATACCTTTCGCCTTGGGGAAGAGTCACCGGATTGGTTGAGTGCCGATTTGACTTTTGACGATCAAGTTCTTGAGGTCCGTCTTCGCTTCCCGCGAGATGAAAAAGTGCCGACGACATTTTCGTTTTCAGCCCGAGGGCAGCCACGTGATGGCCAAGACATTATCATTGAAGCTCTACTCAATGTTCAACTACAAAACGCCCCGCCAACGCACAACGCATCGTCGACCATTATGTTCAACCATCGATATGAAGCCGACACGGCCGCCTATGTTGCTTTTGGCGAGCTCAAGTTACCTATCACCGACCCAGAACGTCATGGCATCGACATCCTATTTGCCCCTGAGGATGATGATATTATCAGTTTCGACATGCTGACACTTGAAGAAGACGGCATTCTTCTCTCTGGTTTTGAGTGGCGTTCAAACAATCTCTCACGCCTCACAAGTCGGAACCAACTCGCATTTGCAGTCACGGATTTCGCAGGCGCTCGCGCCAACGTTGAACAGCCAGTCGAAGTGTTGAACCAACCACCCGAGTCCATCGTCAATCAGCTTCAGGTCCCACACATATTTAACCCTCGATTACAACAGCGTTGCTTTGATACGAGCCTTTTACTCAACACGCTTTTTCAAGATCCTGAAGGCGACCCGATGCACATTGACGAACAACGATTTCACTGCCCTGAACGTACCTACAGCGACGCGGTCGATATCGCCCAATGTCAATCGCCCTCTACCCTCCGTGTTGCATTTGAACCCATCGGTTTAAATGTCTGTGGTTCGATTGAAGATATTTTTATGGAACATACATTCGAATGGACCGTTAGTGATGGCGTGCAACAATCCGATACCACAACGATCGACATTACGCCGTACAATCTCCCGCCGGCACCAAATGGACTGACTAAAGTCGACTTCTCAGACGATCATATGACCGAGTCAGATCTCATTGTCCATGCGGAGAATGATTTCATCGCCACGTTTACAACAAATGGGTTCAGCGACCCAAATGGAGACCCCTTGATGTGGGCATTCACACATGAATCCGACATCGAGATGACGCGTTTATTTCCAGAGACACCTGATGATGCCGATGACACCTTCTTTTTCAACTTGAACATGCCATATCGCGCTTACGTTTCATCTGAAGGCGAATTCGATGTCGCCCTTTCAGTATCAGATGGCGTCGATGTTACATCAATCGCAGATCTCGATATCACACTGACCGACACCGCATCACGCATTGAATCAATGTACTTTACGAGCGACGAGGCCGGCATCGCAATCGACGAAACACGATTTGATTATACCTATCGTCAGCGCACACAAAACCTCAACCTGCCGACACCACCTTTTAACTACGACACATATTTCTTTCCAGTCAATAACTGCGCATTACCCGGTGCACTCTGTGAAAACGGTGTACTGCCACATCATTTACGAACCTATCTCGTCCTTGAGACGGATAACCCTGACGGCGACCCGTTTGATATCGATATTCCTGATGCATCATGCGATAGAGAAGAGATGCATCTCAACGTCTTGCAACTCGAGTCATTTGATGGCGGGTTTAGCTATTTTACGCCCGCGCCGGTCGAGACGATTCGACATCGCGGCACGCCATTTGAGTTCGTATTAGCACCATATCAATCGTCGCAATGCGATGACGTGAGCGATCTCGATATGCAATCGATTCGTTTCGATGTTGAGGCCCCTTCGCTGAACTGCCATTTATATGATTTAATCGATAGCCCATCACAAGAAGTCACGTACCGCAGCGGCCTTTTCCAAGGGACATTCGCCATTCCAGATGATTCGAATCCTGCTCAGTTTTCACCCGCTGGCGATCAGCTCTCAATATGCGAAGCGAGATGAGAAAGCTCATTAACTTGATATGGATTTCGAGCGCGCTTCTTATTTCAAGTGGCGTCTTCGCAGCAGCGCCGGCTCATTCAACCAACGATCCAGATGCTGCGATGATATGCATCGATGCTTTGGCAATACCTGAACAACTCGATACGCCTGAGGATTTTACGCTCCTCTTTTCAAACGCCCTTTTGCCGAGCACATTTAATGCCATTCAAGAACAGTTACTCATCAAGTCCTTGGATATGCTCGCAGCGACGCCACAAGAAGAAGAAGGTGATGGCCAAACAAAATCAGGCCAACACTTGATGCGATACTTAAATATCCTTGCCCGCCATATTCCCCATCTTGAGCTCGATGCAGAACGCTACCCGCCCAGGCTTCGCAAACTCTTCGAACGTGCCCGGGCACAAACCAAAATGGAGCACCTTTATATTCATGAAAGCCCACAGCTCGATGGCGCACTCATCAATGGCGTACTGCATCAAGGCCATCGGCTGATGGTCCCGAAAGATGTTCGTCTTGTGATTCAAAAGCCTTCAATTCTTCGGCCTTCGCAATATCAACAGCCACAGGTTCGCCAAAGCAACGACACAACATACCCCACTGCTGAGGTCAACACAGCAGAATCGGTTCTTGAAGCACAATGCGTATATGCATATACGTCAGGAGAAATCTCGAACAAGACGCTAAAACATTCCAGCGCTCACCGAGAGCGTTGTCGTCAATCTGCCGCGCACAGTATCACTTACCAGAGCGTAACCGATCATACGTCACGACATATCGCGTGCGCGAACCTTCCATCGATAACTCAAGAATCAGCAGGCATGTCAAAACGTCATTGGTGGTGGATTGGCGCAGGTGCGGCAGCTGTTGGCATTGTAAGCTGGCTATACTTTTCTCGTCCGGCGGAGTCAGATGGGACTCGCCTCGATATTACTTTCCAAGGACTCGGTGATGTTGAATAAAGTATCCTTTCCCGCAACATTATCTATCACAGCTGTACTCCTATTCGGTGCATGCACACCATTGGAGACGACCCCACTCATCATATGGCTGAGTCAAGGCCAACGAACCCTGGCTGACGGATTGCCTGAAGGACACACCCTCGAGTTGACCATCGATGACCAAAGTGACCTATCTATCGAACGATTTAAAACGTGGACGGAACTCGAGGCACACACATTTACGCTCCCAGACACCAACAGGGCAGAATATCGACTTGATCTCATCGATGACACGCGTGAGCGTATCGTTGCGACTGGGCGGCATGGGCCACGCCAACGAATTGGCGAGCCACCGCGCATTTGGTTTTTCGAGGCCGACACCCCGCTTGCACTTGACTTAGAAACAAGGGGGCTTTCAACACAGATTCAAATGTGCAGCAATGGCCTCGGTCAAGCCCTCATACTCGATGGCGAAACCCAGAAGGTTCATGCATTCGACGTCAACCGAACGCCCATGATACGTGAAATTGCTTCAGATATTGACGGACTCACGGACGGCACATGTTTCTTCTTACCTGAAACAACGCGCGCCTTGGTTATCAATGCCTGCCATGACAATGCTCGACCACAGGCACATATCGTTTATGAGATAGCCCTCGACATGGAGGAACCCACGCTGTCAGAAAGTACAACACTCGCGCTCGACAATGAAGGTTCCTACATACTCGTCTCCGATGACACATGTTCACTCAAAAGCCATGTGCAAGATGACGCGATATACTTGTTATCCGGAAATACCATTGGCATTATCTCAACCACGCTTGCCCCGCGGGATAGCCTAACGCGTGACGGGCAATTAAGTCACGCGACATTTATTGCCGCATATGATGGTCATCACATTTTTGTCGATACCACGTCGTCAACAATCCATATTCTCAAGTCCGATGACAGCATTGAAGATATCTTGCTGCCCATTTCGAACCCTGTCTTACTAACGACGCAAGACCCAAACGACAGTCTACTCACATTCATCGGGAATGACGCCAACGCCGATCTTCAGCTCATGCACTTTGATATGTCATCACGAACACCGATTCCTGTGACCGATGCATATGCGAACATTGCGGGTCGTTTGCCACGTATCGAAGGCACCATCACATATGGTTATATCGACACACAAACGGCTTATTTATTCTCCAACGAAGGCCCGACGGAACAAGTTCACTATTTTTCTTCGACGCAAGATGAATGGGAAAGCCGTGCATTTGCGACATCACCACATCCATTTATTCCACTTTTTGGCGCTGACTACATCCAGCCAAGAAATGACGAGAGCGATGATGCCTTCGTTGTTAACTGGCTACGTGGCCACCCTACGCCATAAGATATTTTATCCATTCACCATCGAAAGAAATTCTTGCTTCAGATCAGCCTCAGCCAAACTCCCCACAAATGCGCTGGAGTTGACCCGCTCATCGCCGCGTCTATTTTCGCCAAGTAGAAGACACATTTGCTCTGTCTCGATCCAGCAGGCAGCACCGAGGGCATGTCCATGTGTCACCAATGCTTCTGCGATATCGCGCGTCAACCATTCTTGATAGGTCAGCCGGTTGGCCAGCGCATCGACAAGCCGCGCGATACGACCAAACCCATGTAAACGCCCACCGGGCTGATAGCCAACATGGGCAACCCCACGAAATGGCACCAAATGATGCGGACATGTGCCCGAAATGGAAATCCCTTTGACAATCACGAGATCGTCGCGTTCGTCTGTAAAGCCTGTCCCAAGAATATCTCCAACTTTTTTGTTATATCCAGACAAAAGACGTTCCTCCCACAACTGACGAACCCGTTTGTGGGTTTTCGACAGGTGAGAACTGTTGATATCAAAACCAGCTGCCAGCAGCATGTCTTTGACTGCCTTTTCGAAGGCGACACCATCAAATGGCTTATCTTTGAGGACACCGATCTCGACTTTTTCACCTAATTCACGCATATTTATGTTCTATAGACTATCCGTAAGCCCCACAATAGGGGTTGCAAGTCTGAAAAAAACATCTAGGTTAGAGGCTGAGGTGAAAAATGAACCGTTCTGATGAGCAACTTTACGATGTCCGATTAATGAGCCGTTTCAAAGAGAGAGGACTTATCTCAAAAGCAGATATCAATGGCTATCGTGAAAAGTTAAATGATGTTGAAGAACAAGCTGAAAGCATCACTGAGACTGTTTATGCTGACTATGTAAAGCGTGAACAAAATAAAGCGGACAAAGAAGCACGAGAACAGGAAAGTGCTGAGCCTGCTTTTACCCTCGCAAACTAATTAAGCCATATGTCTGAATCTTCTAAAGGGTTTAAGGTCATCGACAGACGTGCCTTCACAACAGAGGGAGAGTTACGTGAAGGTGTCGTGATTGAAGACGACAATCCAGTTACATCACCGACGACGGCGGAACCGCCGGCTCAAAATGTTGCGCCGGCTATGACTCAACAACCGGCAACTGAAACACCGTCCACAAAAAGTCATGG
Organism: Myxococcota bacterium; assembly: GCA_020627505.1. Classification (GTDB taxonomy): domain Bacteria; phylum Myxococcota; class UBA727; order UBA727; family JAHDBA01; genus JAHDGS01. The sequence continues at coordinate 4,207 of JAHDGS010000059.1, read as the reverse complement.
GCAAGCGGAGCTCCCTGAGCCTGAAACAGATATTCAATTTATGGGGTTTATCCAAAGCCTCGCACAGCAGTCGCTGATGCAACTTGGGCTTATACCTGGTCCTGGTGGACATCCAATGACAGATATCGACCGTGCACGTGATACGATCGACATACTGGCTCTCATTCAATACCGCAGCCAAGATAGGCTCAATGATGAAGAGTACGAGATGTTCAAGGGTTTACTGCATGAACTCAGAATGACATATATCGAGGTCACGAAACGCATCGCGCAATCTGCGACGGAACAACCACCCCAATAACCGGAACACCTGTAATACTCAGCTTAGATCATCAAAACTGTGTCCAGTTGAGACAGGCGTCATCAACAGCTTTGATCAATGGCCAATTTTTAGCATCAAGACATACTCCAGTTCATAATGTCAGCATAAGTGGGGGGTAAAATGAGAACACTTCAAGTTGATTGGGATGATTTAGAGCTCGCGTTTCGAGATCACACAGGCGCACGCAACTTTCTTGATTTATCAACCGGCGAAGTCGTGACATGGCTCGACGAACTCGATGAACGTGCTCAACTCGATGAATATTTGACTTATAATCAACGTTACTGCCCTATTGAACCGTTGACCGCAGAGTTTTCTTCAAATGTTGTTGTTGAGTTCCTCAACCGGTTCACAGAGCCAACACATCGCACCAGCCTGCTTGACGAATTGTCGACAACGGGTCTTCAAACGGTCCTCAACACGATTAATGCCGAAACCGATTTGCATCATAGCTTTCATCGTTTCGAACAGGCCATGATTTGGAAACGTGTTCGACGCTTCTTAGCACGTCAGGGTATCGATGCCGATGGTGAACCACCGCATCTTGACTTATTTCCGAGCTTATTGCCGGTGTAAGCCTTTATTTGCAGGTCGTCCCCTGCACACCTTTCATTTCATTTAAGAATGAACATTTGAGCCTTTCTTCAAGGGTGTCTTCTGTTTCGAATGACTCAAGGCGCTTCGTATCCTGTGTGGTTCCATAATGGCCAATTAGCTCCATTGCCTTTTGTCGTCTTGTACGCCCCAGTGTCGGTTTGGATAGTGTGTTTCGAGCCCAAACAAGTTGAGCAGCATATCGCTCTGGATGTTTTTTCTCTGCATTTAAGTAGTTAAAATACGTCTCAATCCAATTCTCAAGGTCATGTTCGACCCCGCCTTGGTAGGTATCATGATCTCTCATCTGTCGACGAAAATCATAGGGGCGCGTGATATCGAGTTCCGTATGCATTCTCGATAATAGACGGTCAATGTCTTCACCTTGCAAGAGATGTACGTCCACATAACAATCGACCGAACGATGCCATTTTTTCGCCTCAAGTGCATGGCCAACTCGGCAAATCGGATAAAGAGCCAGCCGCTCATTCGCCTGCTGCCCCATGTTCACATCTTGAAAGTCCGCCACCTTGTCGACAAATAATTGTGTGAGGCGTTTCGCGATGGCATCTCGGCTCAGCGGCATCTGTTTCTTGAGAGATGGGCCGTCATCTAACAATATAACCGTTGCCTCGACAGACACTTCGTATTCGTTCATTAAAGAGAGCAGAGAACGCGCCCGCAAATCGGTTGATTCAGAGACGACTTCGTGTGTGTGCTCGACATGCGTACACCCGGACAAGAACACGAATAGCGTCACTAAATATGACCGCAAACATAATTGTTTTGGCTGGTCCACTCGCCAATCCATTTCAGTCTTGGGTTTTGCGCTAAAATTTGACATACATGAAGGGTGACAAATCAGTCCCAAATTTCAAGAGACATACACACGGGCCGATGGCGTGCCACGATTCGCTATATCGGCACCGCGTTTTCGGGGTTTCAACTGCAAGCGAATCAACGTACGATACAATCTGAACTTGAAACAATTCTGAGTCAACTCGATAACCAGCCCGTTTCTCTGATAGGTGCGGGTCGCACCGATTCTGGCGTCCACGCACATGCGATGACGATTGCATTTGACCTGGCACGTCCGATGACTGCGTTCAAGTTATTTAAGGCACTGAATGGGCTCTGCCCCGATGATATTGGGGTGACACACTTACAGCCAGCGCCCGATACCTTTCACCCTAAAAGGCATGCGATTGGAAAGTGCTATGTTTATCGAATTAATCACGGGGTCGCGAAAGATCCCTTCACGCACCATCGGGCATGGCATATCCACAACAAGCCCGACGTCGTGTTGATGCAAAAAGCGGCCGCCTATCTCATTGGTGAGCATGATTTCGAGAGTTTCCGTTCAACCGCTTGTCAGGCATCACATGCGAGAAGGTTTCTCTGGAGTGTGCGCATCATACCGCATGACAGTCACTGTCTTATCGAGGTCCGTGGCAACGCATTTTGCCACAATATGGTCCGTATCATCGCAGGCTCTTTGATCGATGTCGGCTCTGGCCGTATAACTGTTCAACAATTCGAAGATGGCATGGCAGCCCTTGATCGCACAAAAATGGGTAAAACCGCGCCAGCAAAGGGTCTCTGCCTACATAAAGTATACTATCCTGATGCACTTGACGGCGCCAAAATCCCCGTTGATGCCACCTTTCCACGCTGGCCAATCACCAAAAGATCATGGCCTTTTGATAATTCGACGTTTGATGTGTGAGGCAAAAGTCGAAAGCGCCAACACGACGTCATTTGTCTTTCGTATAGGTATCGGTTGGCCATCAACATGAGATAGCCTCCCCAAAATTCGTTCGACTCGACACCATAAATCTGCGCGTTCGCTATCATCCGCACAACATAGTGCATAGAAACCAAGGCCCGAGGGTCTGAAACGAGGTGCCACGAATAGTAGTCTGTGCACACGAACAACAGCATCTTCATGAAGCACAGCTAAGATATCACCAGGTATATATAAGCGACGGGCATGAAAAGTCAGGGACGCCCCATCATCGAACACCGGTAACATACATTGACCAGAGACCTTTAATGAGAGTCCCTCGGTCGAAATTGCCTGCGCCTTCAAGGCCTGTCGATGTCGCTCCATATCAACTGATAGCGTACTATACAAACAACAACAACGTGTTAACAAAAGCTATGGTTGACCCTCTTTCTCGCCTTATTCAATCCCCACGATTTAAGCGAAACATGCTTTTGTTCATATTATGGGGCGGCATCGTCACGGTCTTATACTGGGCTGTCCCGATACTGACACCTTTTATTTTGGCGATCACCATCGCCTATATTCTCGATCCGATTATTACGCGAATGAGTCAATTCGCGATTCAATCATTTCGGGTACCACGTGCGCTCGCTATTCTCATCATTTATGTTCTATTCACAGCCTTAACGGTCTTTTCTTCGCTCCTCTTTTTCCCGAGATTACTCGACAATGTCCGCGGCATGGCACTTCAAGTGCAACAGCTTGTTGAAGATTTTGATGACGAACAACTCGATGAATGGGCAACACAAATCAATGGTTTTGGCACACGTTTCGATATGCCGCTTGAGGCATATGGAGCTGACGAGGTATTGTCCGGCCAAGAATGGTTGCAGCTCAGAAGCTTTGAAGTGAAGAACCCTCAAGGTGAGTTTCATACGAAGACCAAGGTCCTCCTTCGACTCAATGTTTTGCGTGCCAATATTGCGAAAGGCATCAGTGATCAGCTGGCGAGTTTCTTGGGCGATGTGGTCACCAATTTACGAGGCGTTATTGAAGGCCTGATGTCATTCGTCTTCTCGTTCTTTCTTGTTTTCATGCTCGCCGCGTTTATCGCAATAAACCCAAAGCCATTACTTGATCTGGTCTTTCATCTGATTCCAGTCGAAGACCGAAATATTTATAATGATTTTGTTAAACGTGCGAATCTTGGGTTGACTGGCGTCATTCGGGGACTAGGCTTTATCTGTCTTATTAATGGTATTTTGACATTCATCGGGCTTCAGCTTTTCGGCATCAAGTACGCGCTTCTGCTTGGTACGGTCGCGGGCATTTTCTCGCTGATTCCCGTCTTCGGGACCATCATCTCGACCATACCCATCTTTATCATCGCACTATCTCAAAGTATCATGTCGGCCATCATTGCGATGGCGTGGATCGCTGTTATTCATTTCGTCGAAGGGAATATCCTAAACCCAAAAATCATGGGCGATTCTGCTAAATTGCATCCTGCACTGATTGTCTTTGCCCTGATGATTGGGCGAGCATATTTCGGTATCACAGGCGCC
>JAHDGS010000058.1 GCA_020627505.1 Myxococcota bacterium | reverse complement strand
GACTGGCTCCACCACATATCCATTGAACATGGACCCATGATATTAGGTAGCACCCTCCGGGGTGCTTATTTTTTTGATATCTTTGGAGCAGGACTGGCTCCACCACATATCCATTGAACATGGACCCATGATATTAGGTAGCACCCTCCGGGGTGCTTATTTTTTTGATATCTTTGGAGCAGGACTGGCTCCACCACATATCCATTGAACATGGACCCATGATATTAGGTAGCACCCGAGAGGGGGCTTATTTTTTGTGATAGCAATTGAGCCCCATCAAATATTCTGATGTTAGGTTGGCTAAAGAACATTCTAAATAAATGCCTTCATTTTTTCTAGAGAAAGTCCTGTGATAAATCCTACAAGATGCCCTGAACCGATCCCTGCAAGAGCACAACTTGCGAGAATCAGCACCCATGAACTAGACTCATGTTGAATCGAAGCCATGTAGAAGATGATAAAAAATCCCAGTGCCCATCCTATTGTATTTGCCAAGATCCATGATGCAGCATTATTTGAATACTGTTTCAAAAGAAGCCACTGACTAAAACCAAGGATTGTACCAAACAGCATGCCTATTGCAAGCACGGATATTTGAAAAGCCTCAGAGCTTTGTTCTAGATTGGAAGTGTGTTCAGAGTAGAAGACGTTTAGTACGATTGAGATAAGTGTACCGAGGACCCAGCAGATGGCTGATGCCATTGCAGTGTTTCTCACCCAATCATCTGCCCTCAAACCTTTAAAGACGTCTTTGAGAATCCTGCTCTGGAAATATCCGAGCACAACCCCTTCACTTGCACCAGCCAGTGCGACTCCTGCAAGAAGAAGCACTACTGCAAAGGCTGAACTCATATTATCAGTGAGTCTGAAAGCTAGGAAAGCGATCAAAGCTGCTATCGTGATACCGAGAACTTCTCCCGCAGCGCATAAAAAGATCCATTTTTGAAAAGTGTTTCTTTGATCAGTCATTCGATAAATCCTTTGCGTGTCGAGTTCCATCATCGTGAAGGTGCAGTGGGCATTGGTCAGAATTTTGATAAAGATCACACTCTTGAGGAACGGACTTATCTTCAATAGGTTTGATGATAAAGTAGATGAATAAACCGATGATGAGAATGGTTAGAAGTTCAAATAGCAATCGAGTCAGAATAAGTTCTTTGTAGGTACTATTTTCTTTATTCATCATATGCCTCTTTTTTTAATTCTTCGAGGAAATGCTGCAAGTCGATTGGCATCATGCCGTTCACATCATCACTATAAAATGTTCCCCATAAAAAATAGAGTTCATTATAGGCATCTTTGGCGACCTCGGAGTGAGGTGCAAGTTCGATAGAGCGTCTAAGTAGAATTTCCGCTTGATCGATTGGATCGTTAACGCCAAGAGACATGAGTAGTAATGAGCGTGCATAATGGATATGCGCAAGTTGTTCGCTGTTGAGGTGAGTTTTTTTCATGCGAGATAGTCTGCCGGCAAGATAAAAGTGTTTGAGTCGCTTACAGCCTGAAACAGATTGTGAGATTTTATCTCTCTTAATCTCATAGAAGAGATCTATCGCAAGTTTATGCGATTTTCTTTGAATCCAAGATTGAAATTCATTATGGCAGTTGGGAGAAATAGACATACCAAGATGTTTGAAGTCGTTTGCTTTTATTGCACTCATAACCTGAGAAATACTTTCGTGTGTACCAATAGAGCGTATACCGAGATCGATCATTTGCTCAGAAGCATATTCCCTTCGTTCGTCAGATTCATTATCCTCAAGGTAGCGGGCCGTATACAATTTGAAAGCTCGGCGGAAATCTCGTGTCAGAAGCGCATGCTCAGGCCCATCGAACACTCTAAAATCAAGTAGATCATTATGTTGGATGACGTCTTCTTTGACGGACGTATTAAATTGAATATTTTGGTGACAGTTTTGGCAAGTGCTCGCCATTCTAAGTAACTCGCCTAAAATCTCATCTCGCCGGAGTTTATAAGTGTGGCGAAGGGCTTCATTGACAGCGTTTCGTAGTTTTTGCCCGTAGTAGGGTATATGTGGGTGCTCTGATGCGTGAGATTCAACCTGAGATATTTGGCTGCGAACATCTCTTAAATGTTTTGCAAGTTGAATGCTGTCTTGAGGTTCAAGCCGTGGTGAGCGAAGCACTTGAAGTGCTTGCTCATAACTTGAAATAATCGACTGCATCGCGTCTTGTGTTGATTGAATAGCCGTAGCCGAAATCTGAGAGCTTAACAATAGTAAATTAGCAAGTATAACTCTAGGCGTTAGCATTTGTAGGCTCTCTTTGTTCTTGATTGTATCCTGAAGAAGCTTTCAGTAGGTAGCTTTCTGGAATGATCAGTGTTGGTGATTTCGATTCAAGTGCAATCGTTTGGGCGACGCTACCATTAATCCATCGCTCGAAAGAATCTTTATCTTTTGAGACAACTATCCCCCAAGTATCGCTGATTCGATCGATGTATTGAACTGCTGCGATAGCAATATCAAATTGATCGTCAATCACTTTCGTTTGAATTATTCTTGAATGACCATTTGCGAGACTTTTGAATTGTAGAAGTTCATTTTCTCGATCTTGTAAAGATTGTCTTTGTCGCGTCAGATATGACTGACTTGTTATTGCCATAGAACCTGGTAAAGCAGCAGGTTGAACGGTCATTGATGCAGAAAAGTATTTGAGTTCGGTATCGAATAAATCAGCCAGTTTACAATTTAGATTTGACCAATAATTCCACGTTTCTTTAGAAAGTTGTTCCTTCGGTGGAATAGCAACAGCAAGTCTTATTGGGTTTGGGGCGGGCGCTATGCTTGCAGTATCATAAATATCTAGACTTGGTTTAATAACAAGTGTTGGGGTCTGTGATTTTTTAAGAAGCTCTTTCGCTTTACTCCCAAACTTATCTATGAAACCGCCATTCTTGAAATTGTGAGCATTGATGATGGTTAAATCTGCATCTAACATTTTTTGATACGCGATAATTCCATCAACAATATTTTCGACTCCTTCAATTTCGACATCAAGGAAGATACCTTTAAGTCCTGCTTTCTGAATAAACTTAAGGCAGAAATCTTTCAGCGCGTCATATTGTTTGTCTTTGCTTTCAAGGTCATCAATTCGAACAAGCCCCATAAAGGTACCGGGATTTTTGATGGCATGATAAACATAGATTTTTGAATCAGCTTCATTGGCAATAGAGATTGCAGTTTCAATCTGTAATGCAACAGCTTCAAAACAATGGGTAGATGTAATATCGATGGGTACAAGAATTTTATTGAACATAAGTTCCTCCAGAACATAACTAAGCAAGGATGATGCCAAAAAATTAGCTCATAATATTAATAGGTTATAAAAGGCGAAGACATAATCCTTTCATAAAAGCAATTTATGGGGGATTTGGCACACTAGAGGTGTGTCATTTCATACACACACAAAAAACATCGTAGGGTTTTGAAGCTGTTGTTGTAATAGAAGTGAAGAACAGGACGTGATGGCCCTCAGAATTTTTGGCACGGCTTTTGCTTATATGATTGTGTACAAAACAAAGGAGACATTATGTACGTAAAAGATTTAATGACATCAAATGTGGTTTCTATCAAAGCAGATGCTAAACTAGAGGAGGCCATCGAGTTAATGTATGAGAATGATATTCGCCACATTCCGGTCACACAAGACGATGAACTTGTTGGTATTGTGAGTGATAGAGATGTATTACCTGTCATTATGGGACCGGCAACGACTGCCGAGAAAGAAGAGCTACGGGCAGTGAAATTTTATATGGCGACGATTCCTTTTACATTGCATGCAGAAGACTCTCCTGCAGAAGCTGCAGCACAATTTATTGAACATAGAGTAGGGGCTTTTCCTGTTGTCGAACCTCAATCTGGAAAAATTGAAGGTATTTTAAGCTATGTTGACTTACTAAAAGTGGTTGAGGAGAATTATAATGAAGCCCATTAGAATCTGCCTTGCGATTGACAGCTACTCTCAAGAGACCTTGGAAAGATCTGTGCCTTCAATTGAAATGGCTCGACGTATGACTTCTGATGAGTCTATTCATCTGGTTCACATTCGGTATCCGCTCGTGAATAATATGGATGAAATAGGTCAGGTTGGAGACATGAGTTGGTTGGGCTCAAGAGAGCGTCTGATTCTATTGAAGCAACATTTTAAAGAGAGTGACGAGGAAAAAGCACGACATTCAGAAGGTAAAATAGCTGAATTTTGCGAAAAACGATTCGGAGAAGATTTTCAGCCAAGGATTGAAGTTGTTGCTGCTGTGGGCCAGAGTGCCGATAAGATTATCGCTCATGCAGAGTCTATTGATGCTGATATGATTTTTGTTGCTTCCGAGTCCTTGAAAGGATTCTCAAAAATCATGCTTGGAAGTACTGCAGAACGATTGGTGAAAAAATCCCAGATTCCTGTAGCTGTTTTCCCGAAACTGTCGAGCTGATTGTATCACGTTTGTAGATGGGTTAAGAGTAGCCATGAGCTACTCTTCTTTTTTGCGCCAGCAGCGTTATATTGGCTTCGATGAAACAGATGTAAAACATCTTCAAGAAATTCGAAAGATATTAACTCAGGATCATCTCAACCAAGTGATCGATCAATTTTACGAAGTTTTGCTCTCAGACGACAAAGCAAAATCTGTGTTCAAAGACAAACAACAGATCTCGAGACAAAAGCAAAGTCTAAGGTCTTGGTTTGAGAAAACATTGGTTGGGCCATATGGAGAGGACTACTATAAAAGTAGACTTAATATTGGACTTGTTCATGTCAGAGTAGGGCTTGCTCAAGAGTTTATGTTCTTAGGAATGAATGTGATCCGTCGAGCAGTGTCGTCACATTTGCTGTCTCTATGTGAACGAGACAAGGCTAAAAGTCTTGTAAGCTCATTTAACAAAGTCATTGATCTCGATCTCTCAATTATGGTCGGTGCCTACAGTCAATTACATGAAGATGAGGCAGTTCGGGATTTCCGAACTTTGATTTTTAAACATCTGCCTCTCAGTATTCTTCTGCTTGATAAGTCCCTTAATTTGCTCGAAATGCAGATACCAGATTGGCCTATTTTTCAGAAGAATATAAAGTATGGTGCAAAGGTCTTAGATGTTTTTGTAAAGAACTTTTCTGAGTCGATAGATCTCGAGCATGTATTCAAAAAGATGAATGCAAACGAAGATATGCACTATGATAAACGAATAGAGCTAGAGATATCTGGTCATAAAGAAGTTTATATGTTGACGATCATTCGTCTCAATCATCAAGAAGCGGAGTTTCTGCTTCATTTAGAGCATTTGACTGCAATGCTGACTGCCCAGGAAAAGCTTCAAGAAATGAAGAGTCTTGCTCAGCTCGGGACCATGGCAGCGACTGTTGCCCACGAGATTAGAAACCCGATTGCTGGTATTGCGAATACCCTGCAAGTGATAGAAAATTCCATGTCTGAAGATGAGAAGTACAAAAAGATAATCGGTAAAGTCCAAAAAGAAATCTTTCGTCTCGGAGACTTGGTTGGCGAACTTCTTTCATTTTCCAGGCCAGTTCAAATTCGTTTAAAAGAAAGTTCTTTAAACAGGATTACCGAAAGTGCTGTTCATGATGCATTAAGAGAGCTGGGTGGGTCTGTCAAAATTACTGTTTCTGGCGATGACACCTGTTTAATAGACGTAGATTGGCTCCATCGTGGACTGCTCAATTTAATTCAAAATGCAACTCAAGCTGGTGCATCCCTGATCGATATTAAAATTCAAAATAAAAAAATATATATATATGACAATGGAGGAGGGATCTCTGAAGATGCACAATCAAAGATTTTTGATGCCTTCTTTACTACGAAAATAAGAGGCACGGGTCTTGGTCTCGCTACAGTCAAAAAAGCGATTGAAGCAATGGGGGGCACCATCGCCTTAGAAAAATCGACACCTGAGGGTACTGTCTTTTCAATAACTTTTATATAAGTCCATGCTTTTCTGCTCTATATCGAAAAGCATACCTTGTGAGTTTAAGTTGTTTTGCCGCTTTAGATTGATTGCCATCATGCATATTCAGCGCAGCAGCCAATAATTCTCTCTCAATATCTTCTAGAGACTTGTCCGAAGAAAGAAGCCGATGAAGTATGTCGTCTACTAAGAGCTGGGAAGCATCATCAGTAACTTTATGTGGAGATTGAACATGCATAGCCTCGAAGGGACTCTTTTCATCATTTTGAACATGTTCTGTTATGGAATCCACCAAACCGACAGGAAGATGTGTGAGCTCTAGCCGTTCATTTTTTCCATGAAGGACGACAAGTCTTTCGACGACATTTCTGAGTTCCCTAATATTACCTGGCCATCGATATACATTGAAGAATTGATAGAGTTCGTTTGAGAAGATCACCTCAGAGCGGTTGTACTTTCTTTTAAATAGCATCAAGATATGATCCGCAATCAGACTTGCATCATGTTCACGTTCCCGAAGGGGAGGCAGTTCTATCGAAACAACATTGAGTCGATAATACAGATCTTCACGAAATTGGTTTTGCGCAATTCTCTTTTTCAGATCTCTATTGGTGGCCGCAATCACTTGGGCCTTGAATTGAATATCTTTTGTGCCTCCGACTCTTCTGAATGTTCTGTTTTCAAGTGCGCGCAGTAGTTTGGCTTGAAGTGGCAGCTCAAGCTCACCCAGTTCGTCCAGAAAGATGATACCTTCTCCAGCAACCTCAAAGAGACCTCTTTTCAGTGCTTTTGCATCGGTAAAGGCACCTTTCTCATGCCCGAACAGCTCACTTTCAATGAGTGTCTCGGGCAAGGATGTACAATCAACTGCAAGAAAGGGCTTCTCCTTTCGTTGACCATTGGCATGAATGGCGCGTGCAATAACATCTTTACCTGTACCAGACTCTCCAGTAATTAAGACCGTTGCACCATCGACCTCTTCAATGCCTTGAAGGTCCACAACAACTTTTTTCATCGAAGAAGATGCATGAATCACAGTCTCATATCCAGAGATGCTCTTACCAGATAACATGCGTACCTGCTCTTTAAGGAGCACGTTCTCAAATGCTGCTTCAAGTTGGACAGATAATTCCCTTAGATCGAAAGGCTTGGTGAGATAGTGTGTGGCGCCATTTTTCATGGCTTCTACTGCATCTTCAATGCCTCCATGTGCGGTCATGATGATAACTGGCGTGTGAGGGTCTGTCTTTCTGATTTCTTTTAGGACAGTCATTCCATCCGTATTTGGCATTTTTAGATCAAGCACCACAGCATCAGGATGTGTTGCACTATATTTGGCTAGGCCAATAGAACCATCTTCAGCCTCGTCGGTACTATACCCTTCAGAAGAGAGGTGTTCACCAATTGACCATCTCAGAAGTTCTTCATCATCTACAATAAGTATATTCATTTTACCCTCAGTGGTTTCGTATCATATCCAATCTCATGAACAAGTGACATGAGGGTACGTATTTCTCCTGTCGATAAGACCGGTTCTCGATTGATGAAAAGCACTTTTTGACTTAAGTCGACTTCGACATTTGCATTTGGAAAATGGTGCTGCACCAATCCTTCAAGTTTCTTCACACAGCCTATGCAATGCACTTGTGGGACATAAAAGGATATTGCATCTGGATGAGGCTGATGTTCTGTCGCTGAGATACTATCAATTGAGGATACATACGGGAGAAGCATAAACCCAAGTGCCAAGATGTAGATGAACTTTGTTCGCTTTAGAACTCTTGTTTGACAGCATCCTAACTTGCGGTGCCTCAGTTTCAAAAGAGTGATCCCACACATGACCTTCAGGGCAAGAGCGATGCATATAATATTGGCTAAACCTCTTGATGGAATCATGCTCGAAGATATTCCGAGGATTAAGACAAGTGGAGGTCCCCAGCAACAGATTGAGGAGCCTAATGCCAGAAGGACGACAAGCATGCTGAGTCTGTGCTCTTTCACGTGATCCAATTTTGAGGGAGTTTGAGCACATTTTGGAGTTCAGCTGCTCGACTAATTTCAGCGACAGACGGCTCTTGTGACCATGAAGCAACTTTTGGCATGGACATCAAAATTGAGTCTGTGCGTCCTTGAGAGAGTAAGCCGAATTTGGTACCGCGGTCATGGAGTAAATTGAACTCAACATATCGACTGTGTCTGAAGTCTTGCCACTTTTTTTCTGCATCAGTGAAGTCTTTCAAGAGGTGTCTTTTGACAATGGGCAAATAGGATTCGATAAAAACATCGCCCATAGTTCTCACGAAACTGAAGTCTTCCTCAAACCCTTGTTCCGTACATAAATCATCAAAGAATATCCCCCCAACTCCTCGGGCTTCTGCACGGTGTGACAGCCAGAAGTATTGATCGCACCATTGCTTATACTTCTGATATAAACCAGGACGATTGAATTCCATTGCCTTGTAATATGTTTGATGGAAATGTTTGGCATCTGCAGGGTAAAGCAAATATGGCGTTAAATCTGCACCGCCTCCAAACCACCAACATTGACTTGCACCCACCTCGGCCTCAAAAAGTCTAAAATTGGCATGAACAGTTGGTACGTGAGGATTTTTTGGGTGAAGAACCAGAGAAATTCCTGTTGCAGAAAAAATATCTTGATCGGTAGGATGCATATCAGCAAGTGTTTTATGGTGATGTCGCATTGACTCAAACATACGAGGGGTCAGTTGACCTTGCACACAGGATACATTGACTCCGCCTCTTTCAATTAAATCATGGTCTTCAAAGCGAAGGCTCTGCCCGCCTCCATTTCCGTTTTGATATATCCATTCCTCCGAATGAGGATACTCGAAACCCAGATTTACAATCTCGTTAACGATTTGTGACTGTAGATCTGATACATAGCGGTTCATACGAATAATTCGCTGCGAAAATTGATGATTGTGATGCTTGTGAAAATACGTCATTGCATTCATGATGCCTCCTAATAGAGCGTTATGCACAACCCATGCCACAAATGAGGGGGCGAAATGGCTAGAATAGAAGTTCCAACAGACGGTTTCTGTGTTATTTGACACTGCTCTGGAGAGAAATGTGTGTCATTTGACACCGCATATTCCCTAGCACCCATTTCAGTCACACACTCCTAAATATAAATAGCATATAGAACCATAAATTATTGGCATGTCTCTTGCTATCAAAACTGTATGGAGACTTTAACTCAACAAAAACCAATAAAAATTGAAGGTTCCCTGGTGGGTTTAAAATGCTCGAGCTGTATTTCGACTGTGCGTGGAATCTTCAAGCAATGTCCAGGTGCATTTCAGCTGGATGTCAATCTAAGTGATAGTCGTTTTGAGGCAATTGTTGATCCGGCATTTAGCTTTCCTAAATTCGCAAAGCAAGTGAAGCGGCTTGGTTTCTTTGCGGAAAGACATTCTTCGAAGTTGAGGACTGAGCTACATCAAGGCAGTTCAAAATCGCCAATGGCCTCAGGCAATATTTGGCAGGAAGGGCATCGACTTTTAACACATGCAGGCATTGCACTTGGACTCAGCGCGATAACAATGATGCTGTCGCTGACGTTGTATTTCGGTATGTCTGTTGAAGAAGAACCGATGCTTTTTATATTGTTTCAGCGGATAATTTTTGTGTCTGGCATGCTGTCGGGAGTCAATATATTGAGTGCGTTTGTACCAAGCACTCTGTTTGCGATCAGGCGAAGAGTTCTCCATCCGGACTTGTCTATTGTGTTGTGTGTGACTGGATTGATGCTTTTGTCTGTGCAGACTTACACGACGTCAGTTTCACAGCACCTATACTTGGATAGCCTTTCTGTTTTTGGTGTTTTTCTATTTTTGTCTCGGTATAGCACTGAGCGGATACATCATTTCTATCGACGGATAGCTCAAAAACCATATCCCATTGAATCTTGGTCTGTTTTTCGTCTTACGAATAATATAAAGTCGTCTGTAAGTGTCTCAGAGCTAGTGAAGGGAGACACTGTTATTCTTTCGCATGCTTCAATTGTACCAATGCGTTGTCGGTTGATTTCAGAGCAAGCTGAGTTCTCAGAAGCGTGGTTGACAGGGGAAGTCAATCCCTTGCTGCTGTGTCAGGGAGCTACCGTTAAAGCAGGTTCTCAGGTGTTAGCTGAACAAGATACGGTCCTACAGGTATTGGAGTCTTTTGAGTTATCAGATTTCTATCAGTACTTAAACTCAGCTGCGATGAAACAATCATCGAACGACTCTAAAAAGTTTGACAGGTATCGAAGGGTCTATTTGTTTTTTACCTTGTGCATGCTTGCTGTTGGTGCTTGTCTCTTTTTCTTTATGAATTGGGCAGAGGCAATATTGCGTATCATGGCACTTGCACTCGTGCTTTGTCCGTGTGTCTTAAGCCTCGTCGATCCAATTTCTAAATATCTTGTGTTGTCTTCGTTACGGAAAAAAGGAATCATTATTCGGACTTTTGACAAGCTTAAACATGTTGTCGAATGCAAAACGATCGTATTTGATAAAACCGGTACGTTGAGCCGTGGCACACTTCGGTTGCAAAATACGGCGTCACTCCTAGAACTTCCTGAGACTCATATAGAATTCTTACTTTATTTAACAGAGAACAATCACCATCCTAAGGCCAAGTGTATTCACAGTCATCTCTCAGAAATGGACCTGGATGTGCCAAATTCTCAGTCTACAATAGGGAAAAGAAAGATTCTTCCCGGAAAGGGGGTTGAGCTCAAAGTAGGTGAGGTTGAGGCAAGGCTTGAATCGAATCCGAATGGAAATCTGACTTATATCTTTAGTAATAGTGTCGTTGCGACCTTCGAATTTGAAGAGGTCTTTGAGTCATCCCTTATCGAAAGTCTTCATGAACTCAAAAAAATGGGTTGTAAACTTAAGATCTATTCAGGTGATTCACAGGATGCCGTGTCCAGGTTCGTGAGTCAGGCGCCAAGTCTTGAGATTGAAGCGTATGGTGGTCTCTCTGCAACAGAGAAAGCGCAGAAAATCTCAGCTGAGACAGAAAAGGTTTTGTTTTGTGGAGATGGCTTCAATGATATGTTGGCGATGACAAAATCACATACATCTATTGCGATAGTCGGTTCTCGACCAGAGGTCACACAGTGCGCAGATATTTTTGTTTGGCAAGATATGATGGTTCACATCAAGGACCTTAAGGTTGCGATTTCAATCCATCAAAACCTCATCAGAATAGGGCTGACCTATACAGTATTCTATAATATCGCATTGGCGACTCTTGCATTGCTCGGCTTTCTATCTCCTGTGGCAGCTGCGATAGTTATGCCGATAGGACTGACCTTATACATATTTGGAACATTGTCGGCATCAAAGTACTTAGAAATACATAACGGAGGCAGTGTATGAACGCATTGATACTCACTCTATTTATCAGTGGTGTGATCTTGGTAATGGGCATTCTTTTTTTTAGTTGGCTTGTTGCAGACTGCACTTTCGAAGAACAAGACAACACCGCTTTATTACCCTTTAGAGATGAAGACCTTGTGACAGCATTAAAGGAAAAGTCATGCACAAAATAAAAGTGATCTATCAAGATCGATACGTCAGATACTTTATGTATGCCTCATTATTATGGGGGCTCGTGGGTATGTTTGTAGGAGTGTTTATCGCCTTGCAGATGGCTTTTCCTACGCTCAGCTTTGGATCGGAATACTTGACGTTTGGAAGACTGAGACCATTGCATACGAACGCAGTCATCTTTGCGTTCGTTGGCAATATGATTTTTTCGGGAATTTATTATTCGACTCAACGTTTATTAAAGACAGGCATGGCTTCGAAACGACTCTCGATGATTCATTTCTGGGGATGGCAATGCATCATTGTATCTGCGGCACTGACTTTGCCTTTGGGGTTTTCTCAGGCTAAAGAATACGCAGAGTTAGAGTGGCCAATTGACATTGCTGTTGCAGTGATTTGGCTAGTGTTTGCTGTTAACTTTTTTTGGACTATCAAGAAGCGAAATGAGAAACATCTTTACGTCGCATTGTGGTTTTACATCGCAACGATTGTGACTGTCACAATTCTTTATGTTGTGAATAATTTAGCGCTACCGGTGTTGGGATCTACACTAAAGAGTTACTCGATCTTTTCAGGTGTTCAGGACGCGTTGGTGCAATGGTGGTATGGGCATAATGCAGTTGCATTTTTCCTAACAACACCTGTTTTGGGCATCATGTATTATTTCCTTCCCAAGGCTGCAGAACGTCCGGTCTATTCGTACCGTCTTTCAATTATTCACTTTTGGGCGCTTGTGTTCATGTATATTTGGGCAGGTCCTCATCACCTTTTGTATACAGCGTTACCTGAATGGGCGCAGTCTATGGGCATGGTGTTTTCTTTGATGTTGTGGGCCCCGTCATGGGGAGGGATGTTGAATGGTCTCCTCACTTTAAAAGGCGCCTGGCATAAACTTCGCACGGATCCTGTCATTAAGTTCTTAATCGCGGGCGTGACATTCTACGGTATGGCAACATTCGAAGGACCCTTGCTCTCGATTAAATCAGTATCGGCATTGGGACATTACACGGATTGGATCATCGGACACGTTCACTCTGGAGCGCTTGGGTGGAATGGCTTTATGGCCGCAGGTATGTTCTATTGGCTTGCACCTAAACTATTTAATACTCAATTGTATTCTAAAAAGTTAGCGGATGTTCATTTTTGGATCGGCACAGTGGGCATCATATTTTATACCCTATCAATGTGGGGAAGCGGCATCACACAAGGTTTGATGTGGCGTGCACTCAATGCGGAGGGAGCCCTGCTATATCCCAGTTTCGTCGATACATTGATTGAAATACACTGGTTTTACATTATGCGTGCAGTGGGTGGCAGTGCCTATATCTTTGGCTTTATCGTCATGGCTTATAACGTCTACAGAACAGTTCAGGGACGTGTACCTGCTGTTGCCTCTATCGATGTGTATGTCGAATCAAACGATGAACTCGATCTAAAATCAGATTATGAAACGAAGAAGCTCCTGACTGCGATGCCCGTTGTCGGTGGAATGATGATAGTTGTTATCAGTATACTATTCTTTTCAGCAAGAAATGAAAGTGTTCCTGTTGCATTGACACTCGTGATGGCAATGATTGCCATCCTTCCGTTAATCTGGAGTAAGGCCGCTTCCAATGAAAACCGATTTCGGTTTCATCGGTTGCTTGAAGGAAATTCATTTGTGTTCACAGTGTTGACTTTCGTAGCTGTTTTGATTGGTGGAGTTGTTGAGATCGTGCCAACATTGATTATTGACAAAGCCGTTCCAATGAAAGGCGCCAAAGCAACACCCTATACACCACTTGAGCTGCATGGTCGTGATATTTACGTACGAGAGGGTTGCTACACATGCCATAGTCAAATGATTCGTCCTATGCTGGCGGAAGAAATGCGATACGGGCCGACGAGTACTGCAGGCGAGTTTATTTATGACTTTCCATTTCAGTGGGGCTCGAAACGAACAGGTCCAGATTTACATCGCATAGGTGGAAAGTACCCGGACAGCTGGCATTTTCATCATATGATAGATCCGAGAGCGATTAGTCCCGGTTCGAATATGCCAAGCTACGCCTTTTTGAAGGATAAGAAAATTGATCTCGATGATACGGCGCTGAAGATGAAGGCCATGAAAATGTTAGGGGTACCCTATGATAAGCACAATATTAGTCAGTCTGCTGATTTGACTGAGGCACAGGCCACAAAGATTATCGCAATGCTCTCCGAAGACCAGATCGAGCTCGCATGGGACAGTGAGTTGACTGCTTTGATTGCCTATCTGCAACGGCTAGGCTTGCATCCTGAGCCTGCCACAGCCTTGAATATTGATACATACAAGGAGGAAAACTAATGGGACGTCATTTAGTAGAGTACGCATTAATCGAATGGCCTGTCTTGGGGCTGGCCATATTTATGGTGGTGTTTACAGCGGCTGTTGTCCGAGTATTTAAGTCATCTCCAAGCCAACATCTTATTGGCATGCCACTAGAGGATGATCAGATAGGTTATCTACAAAGGAAAAGTAGGAATCATGACAGAACAAAATAACCTTATTGAAGATGAGTTGGATACAGGCCACGATTATGATGGCATTAGAGAACTTGACAACCGTTTACCCAATTGGTGGCTTATGACCTTATGGGGGGCTGTATTCTTTGCGATTGGCTACTGGACTTTCTACCATGGACTTCCGATTGGAAACTCGCTCGAAGAAACCCTGTCTGCATTGAAGAACGAACGCTCAATGGCTGAACAAAGAAAACTCGAGGCGTTGATTGCACAAGGCCAAGATCCAGGCTCGGATGAAATACTCGCTAAAGTGATTGCCGATGAAGTTCGCGTCAAATCAGGTAAAACAATATATGATTCGAGCTGTATCGCATGTCATAAGGCTGACGGTGGTGGCCTAGTTGGTCCTAATTTAACGGATAATGCCTGGATACACGGAGCTGGTCGACCAGCTGATTTGTATCGAGTCATCAATAAAGGAAGTGTCGAAAAGGGCATGCCTGCCTGGGGACAGCCTTTGGGGGTGACAAAGGTACAAGACCTCGTCGCATATGTTAGCTCGATAAAAAATACGAATGTGGATGGTGGCAAAGCCCCCCAAGGCGAAATTGCTCCAAAATAGTTGGTATTCATCATATGACTGAAAGACGTACTCGGACTCGATTGTCAATGATTGATGATGACGGTCATAAAAGTGTTCTATACCCAAAAGAACAATCAGGACCTTATCAAAATCGTCGAACATGGATCATGTCACTCTTACTCGTGTTTTATATTGCAGTGCCATTTATTCATATCAATCAAAAGCCGATGATGCTCTTTAATATACCCGATAGACAGTTTTATCTATTTGGTATTGCGCATACTGCTCAAGATGCTGAACTTTTGTTTTTCTTGATGACAGGCGTTGCTTTCGTATTGGTGGTTGCCACGGCACTCTTTGGCCGCGTATGGTGTGGTTATGTATGTCCGCAGACGGTTTTCTTGGATTTAATCTTTAGGCGTATTGAGAAATGGATAGAGGGCCCTGCATCAGTTCGAAAAAGAAATGATAAGCTCAGGCATCCACCTCCGGACGTTCGTATTCGGCGATACCTAAAATATATCGTTTTTATATTGATGTCATTTGCAATCGCCTTCGTTATGATCAGCTATTTTATCGCACCAGAGAAATTGCTGTTCAAATTAATAGCGGTAGAGTTTTCAGCATCGGCTCTGTTTTGTTTGGCTCTCACCGGCATCATATTTTTTGATTTCGTTTGGTTTCGAGAACAGATGTGCTTAATTATTTGTCCCTATGGTCGTCTTCAGTCAACGTTACAAGACAAAGATACGATTGTGATTGGCTACGATGAGAGTCGAGGTGAACCGCGAGGAAAGTTAAAGGATGATGCGCGAGGTGCATGTATTGATTGCGGCAAATGTGTCCAAGTTTGCCCAACTGGAATCGATATTCGCAATGGTCTTCAAATGGAGTGTATTGGCTGCGCACTATGTATCGATGCCTGTAATGAAATTATGACGCAAGTCAATCAGCCACTCAATCTGATACGCTATGACAGTCAAAATCGACTTCAAGGTCAATCAGGCAGACGGTTTTTACGACCAAGGGTCATTATATATGCTGTGCTGCTTTTGTTGGGACTCACAGTTATGACAATAACTGGGCTCAAACGGACTGATTACGAGGTTGCAATTCTGCGTCCGCAAGGGAAGCCCTTTGTGGTACTACGCAATGAAGAAGAAGGGCATATCACAGTTCAAAATATTGCGAATTTGCATATCGTCAATAAAAAGGAATACTCACAAATCATACAGTTAGAGGCAGTCGAAAAACTTGGGCAAGCAGTTATTTTTTCGAATCAAAACGTACGTGTCTTGCCGTTTAGTGATGCAACGATACCTGTTATTGTTCAATCTCGAAAAGATCTCGCCCAAGACAACTATGCGACGATACGGATCAGTGCAGGTGATGATACAGATGGCCATGAAATTGAAATACCACTGGTTGGGCTTTAAGGGGGAACTCATGCATTGATGCATTCCGACATCCATCGTCTCGAGCTGTAGGACTATTTCTCCGAACCTAAGTTGGCATGAATCATGCTTAGTTCTTTATTGAAAAGGAGAAATCATGAAACGAAAAATAAAAATTGCCTATTCAGATGATTGTGTTGATCAGATCGGCAGAATAAAATTAGTCATACCACCACTTGAGGCTTTCTGTGCC
>JAHDGS010000167.1:236-2580 GCA_020627505.1 Myxococcota bacterium | reverse complement strand
CGCTCAGCCTTTTTGACTGCAGTGACAGACTCAAGCAACATCTTTTTGGCACGTTGATGTTCGGTCTGCATATCGCGGATAGATTGCTCGATGACCTTTCGCGGATCTTCGGCTTTATCGAGTATGTCGTTTGCATTTGATTTGACGACATCTGCAATTCGTTTGAAAATACCCATTGGGCCTCCTTATTTAACTTAGGTTGACACAGAAGATAGGGCTAAGAAAAGGCTCAGTTCCTTTTTTTTGCGGTTTCGCCAAAGACTTTGCGCGCCCGTCGTAAGTTTCGACGATATTCGTTATTTTTTGGAGCGAGCACGAGTGCTTTTTTGAAATAACCGATCGCTTCTTTTTGGTGTTGGCCATCTTGCATGACGATGACGCCGAGGGCGTTAAAAAATTCGGGGTGACCAGGCCATCTTGAAATCGCTTTGAGACCAATTTGATATGCCTGCGGCCATAATTGTGCCTCAACAGCTTCATGAATCGCCTGCATCGCCCGGTCTGGTTGTTGATAGTCTTGATGGCTATCCTCTTGTCGATCGATACGGACATCTTCAGCTTCTGGAACAGGGCGACCCGAGCGGGTATGTAACGAACGAATAATCATCGATTCATCAATTAAATCCGTATCAATGTCGGGGACCTCATCAAATGACGTGGCATGCGTCTCATCAATAGGTTGGGGGCGATGTTGTGTCTTGGCGGACTCTTCCGATTGGGAATAGGCCTCGTCCGAGTCTAAACCTGGTGGCTTGCGCCGCCTTTTCTTGTTCGCGATGGCTGTTGCTTGTTGTTTTATTGGTGCCTGCTCTTGAGACGGGTGCACTCTTTTCGGAAGGTGGTGCGTCGCATTTTCCTGCAGAGCCGGTTGAAGTGTGGTGGCTTGTTGTGTTTTTTGTATACGGCCATATTCGACATCAGATAAAGGGACTGTTAATAAAGGGTGGCGGTGTCCTAAACGGCCGCCAGCCTGTTGATAAAGCTCCAAAATACCCAGAATGGCATCTCGATCTGTATGTTTATATTGAGGTTGTGGATTGTGATGCACACGCTTGGGGACTTTAATCCATTTCTTTTGGATCATCTCCTCAATATGTAATCGAACTTCTGATAGCGACAATGGCGTTTCTGCTGCAATCGTCTCAATCGGCTTTTCACCATCAATATGTGTCAGTAGTAAGTGTTGAAAAGGCGTTTGTGCATGTTGCGGAATATGCGACATGACTTGTTCTGGCACGGCACCAGGTGCAACCATAATAAGGCTTTTGCCTGCCGCATAATCAGAGATATGTTCAAAGACGTCACGACTTTTATGTCGAGCTTGTTCCGGTAGTTTTCTCTCTAAGTAGGAGATCCGATCGACATTGAGTTCCCGGGCATTAATACCACCTGAACCGGGGCGGTGCTGATCTAGATCATCAAGAATACCATCGCCCAAGAAATCAGTATCCAAAATAAAACGGCACTCTTGACAAATCACTTGTGTCGAATCGACCGGCGCGCCACATTTTGGACAATGCATAGACCTCTTCCTTAGCCTCTAAACAAAATGAACTTAGATAGATCAACACCGAGGTCGGCATTTGCTGCATCGAGGTAGTTTTCGTGTTCGGCCAGCCGCTCACGTAAATACTGATGAACGGCATCGGTCAGATGGCAGACACTACTTAATATTAATTGTTCAAGCCGCTCGACAGCTCTAAAATACGTGTTCGCATGCTCAGGGCTTGAAGCCGGAAAGTGATGGTGAATACGCTCACGAATGACGCTTTGAAAAAGCATCTGTTTGTGAAGGAGGTCACTGAGTTTAAAGCTTTGAGAGCACCGTAGTTTGGCAAGATACTTAAAGTACGCGTCGAGACGCTCTGGACTGTCGGTGACAATGTATTCGGTGAGGCCCTCGAGCATATGTTCAAGACTCTGTTTGAGCTCAGGTGCGCTAATGCGACCGTAGCTTGGAATATCTTTTGATACGCGTGTCCTCACGGCATTGACGATGGCCTCAGATTCATTCTCCAGAATTTGATAAAGTTCAATCATGATGAGATAAAACTTGCGGCGCGGGCAGTATCTGTCAACGAAACGACATCTTCAGGTGTTAGAATATTATTGTCCATCAATAGGGTGAATTCACTTGCAAGCGTGATGCCCATCAGCGATGTGCCGTCTGTGTTGATCGTAATTGGTATTTTATGTTCTCGAAATCGGCGCACAATATAGCCGAACTCTTCAATATCTTTAACAGCATTTGTCTCAAGGTTTGATGTGGGGCAGAGTTCGAGGACTGTCCCTGAATCCGCCAGCCGTTCGAGTGCGTCATCGTTAAAGGCCGCACGAATACCGT
>JAHDGS010000167.1:0-226 GCA_020627505.1 Myxococcota bacterium | reverse complement strand
CGCTCCGATGTGGCTTCAAGTATCTAAGCGTTGCAATCACCCCTTCACCAGATGTATGCGCCGTCTCACCGGTATGAATTGTTGTTCTCAGACCAGCCGAGCGCGCTTTTGCGAACATCTTTTCATAATGTTGAACTTCATTGAGTCGTAACTCGAGATTCACACGTTCAGGTCCAGCCAGATCGATACCGAGAACGCCACGGGACTGGTATTTGATTGCTTTTTC